>MKRV01000235.1 GCA_001897995.1 Alphaproteobacteria bacterium 65-37
CGTTGGGATGGGCCGTCGCCTTGTCGTCGTCGAACTCCATCTTGCCGCCGCTGCAGCCGGCTTCCTTCAAGGCCGCCTCGAGCTTGGGGCGCTCCTGGTCGGTGACGGCTCGATCCTTGGCCAGCGCCGCGCTCGCGGGAAGGGCGAGAGTGACGGCGAGCAAGGGAAGAAGGCGCTTCATCGATGTCGTTCCTTTTTTCATGACAGTCAGGAGGCAATGGCGGTCAGGGGCGATGGTTCCGCCTCATCGCAGGCAGGCACCTGGGAAATTTGACCCCAGGTCTTGTGTAGAACCGCGGGAAAGTCCGAGCGCCATCGTCCGGATCCCACATTTTGTAGGGTCGGCACTGCAAGCCTAACACCCTGTAGAGGCTCGCTTTTTACCGGATGTTCGCTTGTTGTTTGTTCTTGATGTTCTCTAAATGTTCTCATAGGACTCGCCGATCGATGGATCTGTGGATGGCCCCCTGGATGAACTCCCCCGATGAGAACCATGACCCTTCACGAAGTCGCTTCCCTGACCCTGCCGATCGGCATCGTTTGCGTCGGCTGCCTGCGCCGGGTTCTGCGCACGGCCGAGCAGATCGGTGCGGCCGAGGGCGATCACCGAACCCTGGAACAGGCCGGCGTCCGGTGCGGCCGCTGCCGAGCCCAGCGTTTCGATGTGTTTTGCTTCGACACCGAGCGAAGCGTCCGAGCCTTCATGAAGTCCGAGCCTTCATGAGCCCCGAACTTTCATGAACAACATCTGAACGTGTTTTGAGAGGAGAAGACCATGATCGTGCACCTGCCGTCGATGCTGACCCGCGATGTCTTTCTCACGCGCCATCCGGTGCCGCATGTCGTCGTCGGTCATTTCGACGAGCCCGAGTCGGAGCCGACCGGCGTGTGGGCCAACCAGACCGTGCGCGAGCATGTGATCTGCGACGAGCCCGGCGGCTTCTCGGCCCTGACCTGGGCGATCGCGTCGCTCGGTCTCGGCGGCGACTGTGTGGCGCGCATGCTCGACGACTGGTCGACGGTGTGGCTCGCCTTCGCCCGCGAGGACGATGCGCTCAGGGTCTGCACGCTGGTGAACGCGCTGCCCGAAACGCCGGTCGCCGGCGAGTGCGCCTCGGCCGCCACCTTCGTGCTCGATGCGCTGCTGCTCGAGCGGCTGCGCGTCCTGCGCGCCCATCGCCTCGCCCGGATCGAGGCTGCACAGCGGGCCGGCGAGGAAGTGCATTACATGCAGGTCGACCGCGGGCCGTTGAACTACCGGTTGCGGCGGCTGGGGTAGAGTCGAGGAGGGACTGGGAAGTCAAAGCATCAAGTTAACCTACATTTCCGATTTGTAGGTCAACTCCCGGGCTTCATCCCGAGCGCATCTGTAACAACCGGAACATGGCGCTTCCCATCCTGGGCCAACTGGCGGCTAAATCGCCGGCATGTGCGGAAAATTCACGGCGCTGGCGAGCTGGAGCGAGGTCGTCGACTTCTCCCGACCGCTCACGGAGGGCGGCGGCGACGGGGCGGGCGGCAATGAGGACGGTGACGACGAGATCGTCACCTACAGGGTCGGCAGTCTGTTGCCCGTCATCATATGGGATGCCGAACGTCGCGCGCGGCGCGTGGTCAAGATGCGCTGGGGTTTTCCCGACCCGAAGGACTGGCGCCGGCCGCGCCCGATCCATGCGCGTGCTGAAACGATCGACTCACGCGAGGCCTTCCGCAAGGCCTTCCATGACGGCCAGCGCGGGATCGTGGTGTTTGCCACATTCAATGAGGGCCAGGAGATCACGAAGGCGTCGGGGAAAAACCAAACGCAGCAATGGACAGTGGATCCGCAGGATGGTCAGCCCCGCGGTTTTGCCTTCGTCTGGCGACGGTTCGACATCCCCGATCTGCCGATGCCGATGCTGGCCTGCGCAATGGTGACTGTGGCCGCCAATGATTTGATCAGGACCACGATCAAAGCCGACGAGGACGACCCGCGCATGCCGGCAATCCTCGAAGACGACGCCTGGTCGATCTGGCTTGGCGAAGACGGCATGGCGCCCGATGCCGTCAAAGCTGTTCTCCGAACCATGGAAGGCGTGAACTGGCAGGCGGCGCCGGAACCGAGGCGGACACGACCCCGCAAGCCGCAATAGACCCAGTTTGCCGATGAGGAACGAGGAGAGACGACGGGCTTCGATCTCCCCTATCGAGGTTCGCCCTGCCGAGGCCGGCGGCATTGCCAGTCGCCTGGCGATCTGCGACGACGGCACCGAAATGTCCCCGCCAAAGTGCTCTTTGAGTCCATCTGAAGAAGCGCTGGTCGCCCTGCTGCTGGACGCGCACCGCAATCGGCGCCTGATCG
The DNA here is from genome assembly GCA_001897995.1 of Alphaproteobacteria bacterium 65-37. Lineage (GTDB taxonomy): Bacteria > Pseudomonadota > Alphaproteobacteria > Reyranellales > Reyranellaceae > Reyranella. The sequence continues at coordinate 2,342 of MKRV01000235.1, forward strand.
ATCAGGTGCCGGCACATCTGGTGCCGACAGAAGAGGCATCGGCGTATCGCGTGGCCAATGCTGTCAGTGACCGGCTCGGCATGGATATCGGCGGCTGGAAGATCGGCGCTACGGCCGCGAACAACCTGCAGGAACTCGGCGCGGCGCGTCCGATCGTTGGCCGTGTGCCCCGGCGCAACATCGTGCACAGCCCGGCGCAGCTTTCGTACGACTCGCTGATGACCCCCGTGCAGGAATGCGAGTTTGCCTTCGAGCTTGCCGAGGATTTGGAGAGGCGGCCGTCCGGCTGGACGGCTGCCGAACTCGTGCCGAAGATTCGGGCGATGTATCCCGCCATCGAGGTCGGCGAGCGGCGCCTGTCACGCAACAGCACAGTGCCGATCCTGCTGCTGATCGCCGACAACTCGGCGGCCGGCCATCTGGTTCTCGGGGCGCCGGTTGACCATTGGCAGGATCACGACATCGCCCAGTCAGCCGTCTCGCTTCGGATCGACGATGTCGATGTGGCCGCCGGTTTTGGTCGTGACGTTCTCGGCCATCCGCTGAATGCGCTGGCCTGGCTTGCCAACCAAGGCGATCTCGCAGGCCGTCCTCTCATGGAGGGCGATATCGTCAGTACGGGAAGCTGCACGGGCATGAAGCCGGTTGGGCGCGGATCCATGAGCACCGCCGACTTCGGCCCCATGGGAAGGGTCGAAGTGTCGTTTGCTTGACGCTCGCCTCTAGCCTTTCAGCTTGAACACCCGTTCGGCATTCGTCTGGTAGATCTGCTCGCGTTCGGCCTCGGTCACGGCGGCGCCGTCCATGAAGCGCACCGCCTCGGCGTCGTCTTCATAGGGGAAGTCGGCGGCGAACAGGATGCGCTCGACCCCCAGCACGTCGAGGCTGAGGCGCAGCGCCGGCATCGAGGTCACGCCCGAGGTCGTGATGACGAAATTGTCCAGGAAGTACTGGCTCGGCAGCTTGGGCAGCTTGGCGGTGGCGCCGATCTTCACTTCGAGCAGGTAGCGGTTGTCGATGCGCTGCAGCCAGAACGGGATGCCTTCGCCCATGTGGCCAAGCACGATCCTGAGCTTGGGAAAGCGATCGAACGTGCCCGACATGATCAGGCGCATGGCATGCAGGCCGGTTTCGGCGGCAAAGCCCCAGCCGGCGAAATAGAGGGCGTAGTCGAGATAGGGCGCCACCATCGACGGCGCGGGCTCGCGCGGATGGAGGTAGATCGGCATGTCGAGCGACTCGGCTGCCTCGAAGATCGGCCGATACTTGGGTGCGTCGAGATACTCGCCCATCGTATGGGAGTTGATGATCAGGCCGCAGAGGCCGAGTTTGCGGGCGGCGCGCTCGATCTCGCGTGCCGCGGCTGCCGGATCCTGCGGCGCGACCGCCGCCAGGCCGGCGAAGCGGGTCGGGTGGGCTTTCACCGCCGCCGCCAGCGCATCGTTCGACTCTGCCGCCAGCCGTGTCGCCAGCGCCGTCTCGAACACCTGCACGCCCGGCGAGGTGATCGACAGGACATGCATGTCGATGCCGAGCGAATCCATGTGGGCGATGCGGCCGGCGCCGATGTCGAGCAGGCGATCGTCCAGCGGCTTGTTGGCGGGCGTCTGCGCCAGGATGGTTTCGCCCATCTTGGCGAAGCCGGGTTCGACATCGCGGCCGGCCAGCACGATGTGCCATTGCGCCATGATCTCGGGCGTCACGAAAGCTTCTTCCACCGCGATACGCCTGAAGGCCATGACCCTGCTCCCCGCAATCGATCCGTTGTGACTCGCAGGTAGCGCAGGCCGACGCATGTGTCGACGAAAAGCGGATTGCGTCGCCGGGAAGTGGTTGCCAACCGCTTCAACACTCGCCACGTTTGCGCGGCCATCTGGAGGGTCGCGTGCACAAGGTGAAGCTTGACGACGATATCGTGAAGATCGCGTTGGGGAGACGGGGGCGTCTTCGCCTGTTCGAGAGCATCGATCCGAAACGAACGGCCCATCTGGTGATCGACATGCAGACCGGCTTCATGACGCCGGGAGCGCCGGCGGAGATCGCCCCGGCGGCCGAGATCATCCCCAACGTGAACCGGATCAGTGCGGCGTGCCGCGAGGCCGGCGCGCTCAATGTCTTCGTGCAGAACTCGATCAGCGAGGAGAGCAAGCAGAGCTGGTCCAACTGGTTCGGGTCGTTCTGGACGCCGGACAAGAGGGAAGGGATGTACGCCACCTTCATGGTCGGAAAGCCCGGCCATGCGCTGCACCCCGATATCCATGTCGAGCCTCAGGACATGCGCATCGACAAATTCAGGTTCGGCACTTTCGTCGACGGTTCGTCGGACCTGCACCAGCGGCTGCAGGCGCGCGGCATCGACACCGTGATCATCACCGGCTGCGCGACCAACATCTGCTGCGAGTCGACCGCGCGCGACGCCATGATGCTGAATTACAAGGTGCTGTTCGTCTCCGACGCGACGGCGACCCACACCGACTTCGAGCACAACAATACGCTGAACAACATGATGCTCACCTTTGCCGACGTGGTTTCCACGGCCGACGTCACCGCTCTCTTGAAGGCCTGACAGACGGCATTCTCCTCCCCATTTGAATGCTTGAGAGTGGATACATCGCTCATGAGTCCTCTCCCGCGTCGCGGCTTGTAACCAAGCCGCTTTAGCGGGAGAGGATGGGGACCCATGCGAAGCATGGGGGAGGTGAGGGTGCGCGTGAAGGAAACGGCGTGCGGGTTGAAAAGATCCCCCTCACCCAACCTCTCCCCCAAAGGGGGAGAGGAGAAAGACAGAAGACGCCGATAGCGCGAAGTCTGATACAGAAGGAAGTGTCCACTCCCTAGCGCCTGAATGGGGAGGATAATGTGCAGGCCATCGTGGCCGTTCACGTCTTCGTAACCAATTCCGGCAGTCGTCTTGCGGCGCAGCACTCTACCGATAGGCGATGGAGCAGGCGGCCTTCCATCGCTTTTTGGAGTGCATCGAAGATGCAGGTTGGTGTACCTACTTCCTGTCGAGTGCGAGTCATCCAGGGAGGTGCGTCCGTGCCAAGTCATTCTCTGCGTCATGCCGTCCATATCGTCGGCGATCAGGCCAAGGTCCACGGCGCACTCACGACACACGACGGGTTGAAGGGCTGGACGATGGCCGAAGTTGCAGGGAAAGGCGGTGTCGGCTCGACCTGGACGCTGAAGTACCCGAACGGCACGACCTTCGCCTGGGAGGTCACGGCCGAGGACGCGCACAAGGTCGCCTGGAAGTGCGCCTCGGGGCCGGGTGACGCCACCGGCACGACGGTCGCCTTCGAGCTCGCCAAGACGCCGAACGGCCGCGTGCAGATCACCTTCACCCATGCCGGCTGGCCGCACCAGCAGGGCAATTACGACAAGTGCAACGCCCTATGGGGCATGATGCTGCATCACCTTAAGGCCAATGTGGAAAAGGGGACGGTCGCGCCCGCCTACGCCTGAGGTTCTTTTTTCAAAGCGGGATGCAGACCATGCAGCAGTCACTGTCAGAATTCGTCACCGCCATGGACAAGGCGGGTTTCCTCGTGCGCATCAAGGACGAGGTCCGCGTCGACCAGATCCCCAAGCTCATGGAGGCCAATCCCACCAAGGCCGTCCTGGTGGAGAAGATCAAGGACACCGAGTTCTCGGTGCTGGCCAATGCCTACTCGAACCAGGAGATGTTCGCCTGGGCGATGGGTTGCGACAAGACGCGGACCGGTCTGGAGATGGTCGCGCGCTCCAAGGGCCGCGTGAAGTGGGAGACGGTGACCACGGCGCCCTGCAAGGAAGTGATCCTGAAGGGCGACGACGTCGACCTGACCCGCCTGCCGCTGTTCCTGCATCACGACCGCGACGGCCACGCCTATACCAACGACAACCTCTTCATCAGCAAGCATCCCGACACCGGCGTCTACGACTGGGGCATCTACCGCTCGATGTTCCGCACGAAGGACGAGAAGTCGGTCGACATGACCTGCACCTCGCATCGCCAGCGCATCCACGCCATGGCGGCGGCAGCGAAGGGGCAGAATCTGGAAGTCGCGATCGTGCTGGGCGGCCCGACCATCGACAAGATCGCCGCGCTCGTCGGCGTCACCGCCGACAGCGACGATTTCGAGGTGCTGGGCGCCTTCTACGGCGCGCCGGCCAAGATGATCAAATGCGAGACCATCGACGTGATGGTGCCGGCCAATGCCGAGATCGTGCTGGAATGCGAGCTGATGGCGCTCGAAGGCCTGGTCTATGACGAGGGGCCGTACGGCGAGTTCACCGGCATGTATGGCGGCGGCATCAAGCACAATTATCGCCTCAAGGTGAAGGCGATGACCTACCGCAAGGGTGGCATCTTCCAGCATTGCACGATCGGCGGCCTGCATCCCTGGTACACCGACAACATGCTGCAGCTGCCGGCCATCGAGGCCGACCTGTTCAACGGCCTGAAGCAGGGCGGCATTGACGTGCGCGAGGTCCGCTGCCCGTTGGGCGGCCTGTCCAACATCGCCTACGCCAAGATCCATCCGCTGGGCGCCGGCGATTCCAAGCAGGCGCTGGGTATCATGCTGACCTGCTCCAAGCAGGGCCTGCCCAAGATCGCCATGGTGTTCGACACCGACGTCGATATCTGGGACGACCAGGCGGTGCTGGCCGCCATGGCCTACCGCTACATGCCGGACAAGGACACGGTGCGCCTCGACGGGCTCAACACCATGACTGTCGATCCCAAGAGCACGACCTTGGGCATTTCCTCCAAGATCGGTATGGACTGCACCGTGCCGCTGGGGCCGGAATGGAACCCCAACGAGTTCGTCCGCAGCACCGTGACCGACCTCGGCGATCCGCCGGCCGGGCTCAAGATCATGACGGAAGAGGCGCTGACCAAGGACATGGAAGCGTTCATCCGGGCTGAGCCGCGCGCCTGGCACGACATCCTGAAGCAGTATCACGGTCAGCCCTATCCGGTGCTCTACCGTGCCTTCGGCAATCTGCGGCACAAGCTCGGTCGCACCAACGATCCGCCCTGGTACCGCTACACGCTCTCCGACACGCCGTTCTCGTGGGAGGCCAAGCCGCAGCCGCTGCACCATTCGGATCCGCGCCACATCAAGACCGGCGGTTGAGCGCCCGAATGGCAACGAGCCAGCCAGTTCAGCGCATGATCGTCGGGATCACCGGCGCCTCGGGAACGGTCTACGGCATCCGCGTGCTCGAGGCGCTGCGGGCGATGAAGATCGAGAGCCATCTGGTGATCTCCAAAGCGGGCGACCAGACGCGGGCGCTGGAGACCGACATGTCGGCCTCGGCGTTGCGGGCGCTGGCCGATCACGTCTATGCACCGGGTGACATCGCCGCCGCCATCTCGAGCGGCTCATTCCATACGATGGGCATGATCGTGGCGCCCTGCTCGGTGCGCACCTTGAGCGAGATCGCGACCGGTGTGACGTCGAGCCTGGTCGCCCGGGCCGCCGATGTCTGCCTGAAGGAGCGCCGCCGTGTCGTCCTGATGTTCCGTGAGACGCCGCTGCATGCCGGGCACATCAAGAGCATGCTGGCGGTCACCGAGATGGGCGCCGTCGTCGCCGTGCCGGTTCCTGCCTTCTACGCGCGGCCGCGTACCGTCGACGAAATCGTCACCCATTCGGTGGCGCGCGCACTGGATCTGTTCGGCCTCGACACCAAGACCTTCCCGCGCTGGACGGGTCCCTCCGGCGTCCCCAAGCAGCGGAGGACCGCGAAGTGATGCACCGCCGCACAGTGACGGTCGGCATGCTGGCCGCCGTCGTCGGCGTTTCGTCGGCAGGCGCGCAATCCCCGGACATCAATGTCCTGGAATCAGCACCGGCGGCACATGCCCATATCGGCCGGCGCAGCAGCGCCTTCTTCGTGCGCTTCGACCGGCCGGTCGACCATCGCAAGTCGACCCTGGTCATCAAGCAAGGCGACAAGGTGATCGAGCGCCTGCACCCGCGACTCGAATCGGCCCCCGAAGTTCTGTTCGCCGAGGCGCCGACCTTGCCGGTGGGGAACTACACCCTGCACTGGGCGGTGATCACCCTGCAGGGCGAGAAGGCCATCTCGGGCGACATTCCCTTCCAGGTCTCCGACCAGCCAACCAAATAGGCCTGGCGTGCGGCCCGCCCGTCCGAGACTCCGCTCAAGTGACTTTGAGAATCCGGCGTCCCACAAGGATCGTCAGGAAGGCGACCGCCGTGCCGAGCGCCGCTTCGACCAGCCGGTCGAGCAGCAGCGGCGGCCAGGGCGCACCGACGCTCAAGTTGCTCATGCCGATGGCGAGCGGCGAGAAGAACAGCAGCGCGACGCCGAAGTTGCGCGCCACCGCGATCTCCGCCGCCGCCTGGCAGACGATGATGATCGCAATCAGCCCGAGATGACTGGGTTCGAAAGAGAACAGAAAGGTGGCGATGCCCACGCCGCCCAAGGTGCCCAGCATGAGGTGCAAGGTGCGGCGGCGGACGTCGGTGGCCAGCAGCGCCGGCATCAGCGCGGCGACGGTGACGGCCGCCCAGAAGGGATGGCCGATGCCGAACGCCAGGGCGAGGCCCCAGGCCGTCAGTACACCGAGCACGGCGGCGGCGAGCAGGACCAGGTGCTGGCCGCGGTCGAGCGCGGCGTAGCCCATCGCGAGACGATGGCGCCATCCGTCGCGGTTCGGCTCTTCTCCGGACTTGCCCTTGCGCCGGCTGCTCAGCCAGGTCAGCAGCACGGAGAAGGCGGCGCCACCGGCGCCTGTGGCGATGCCGATCGGCAGGCGCTCCCACGTCGCAGGGATGCCGGCGATGATCAGCAGCACCAGCACGAAGAACATCTCGCCGCGCGGCACCCAGCGCATCGCCGCGCCCAGGGTCACGGCGGCAATCACCGTGACGGCCAGCAGCACGCCCAATACCTCGAGCGGCGCGTGCGCGGCCGAATAGGTCATGGCCACCGCGATGGTGGCGACCAGGCCCGCGCCGGCCACGATCTGCGTCGTCACACGCTGCCTTGCAGACTCGCCGTGGCCGTAGAGCATCGCCAGGCCGCCGAAGGCGGCATAGACGGCAAGGTCGAGACGGCCCGCGGCATAGAGTGCCAGGAGCGGCAGGCCGACCGACAGGGCGACACGCAACGCATCCTCGAGGTCGTCGCGACGGATTTGGCCAAGAAAGCGACGCATCACCTGTTGTACTCGCGAAACGCAAGGACGGACTGACCATGCCCTATCAAGATCTGCGTGCCTTCCTGACCGCCTTGAGGAACTCGGGTGACCTCGTCGACATTACGCGTCCGATCGCTCTCAAGTACGACATTGCCAAAGCTCTTGCCAAGACAAGTTCGATCCAGGGGCCGGCGCTGATGTTCACCAACACCGGCACGGCGTTTCCGCTGGTGGCAGGTGTCTATGGCAACCGAAGGCTGGCGTTGAAGGCCTTCGAGGCGACGGAGCAGACGATCCACGAAAAGGTGTTGAAGGGCATCAACAACCCGATCGCGCCGGTAGACCACAAGGGCGCGCCGCCCTGCCAGGAAGTCGTGCTGACGGGCGATGCGATCGACGTCACCAAGCTGCCGGTGCCGACCTACAGCCCCAAGGACGGTGGACCTTATATTACGGCAGGCATGGTGGTGTCGGAGAATCCCGAGACCGGCACGCCCGATATCGGTAATTACCGCTTCCAGGTTCACGGTCCGAAGGAGCTCGGCGTGTTCTCCGCGCCCAACCATCGCTTCGGCAAGAACATCGCCCACGCGACGGCGATGGGTAAGCAACTGCACGGCGCGATTGTGATCGGCGTCGATCCGCTCACGATGTATTCCGGCCAGGTGCAGTCGAGCGACTCGACCAACGACTGGTTCGTTGCCGGAGGCCTGCGCGGTTCGCCGGTCGAGCTGGCCAAGGCGGTCAGCAACGACATGAAGGTGCCGGCCTACGCCGAAATCGTGATCGAATTCACGGTCGATACCAACAGCCAGAAAGTGGAAGGCCCGCTCGGCGAATATACCGGCTACTATACGGCGGCCTCGCCGAAGCCGGTCGCCCAGATCACCGCCATCACAAAATCACGTATTGAAGCAGATCCCGTTCGAGACCTCGCTCCTGCATCAGCTCCAGGCCCAGTTTCCGACCATCACGGACATCTCGGTGAACAGCTCGGGCGGCGTGCAGGTCTACCTCGTGATCGCCATGAAGCCGCGCTACGAGGGCGAGGCGCGGCACGCGATCCTCGCCGCCATGGCGTCCAACCTGCATCCCAAATGGGTCATCGCGGTCGACCCCGACATCGATATCCGCAGCTCAGCCGAGGTCGAGTGGGCCCAGTCGTTCCGGGTCAAGCCGAGCGAGGACGTATTCGTCGTCGATCGCACGGCCACCGCGCCGCTCGACCCTTACACCGACGGCGCTTTCTCCTCGTCGGTCGGCATCGATGCGACCAAGCCGTTCGGTGTCGAGTTCCCGGATGTTGCCGAAGTACCGGGCTGGCGCGACTTCGACCTGCCGGAAATCGACAAACGCTAGGTGCAGGGACCTCAATGCCCAGTCCTTATGATGCCGTCACCGCCTACTTCCACGCCAAGGACGGCAACCGCCCCTTCCTGATGCGCCGGGCGTTCGCCCCGGACGTCCAGCTCGAGATGGTCGTGAAGACGGAAGCGATTTCCTTCCCGAGCACGGCGCAGGGCCTCGCCGAGGTCGAGGAGGTTCTCGTGCGCCGCATCGCGACCGATTTCGAGAATGTCTACTCCTTCGGCCTGGCGCGGCCGACCGAGGCCGATCGGCTGCGCTTTTCCTGTCCCTGGCTGGTCGCCATGTCGGCACGCAGCGACGGCGCGCTGCGGGTCGGAGTGGGGCGTTACGACTGGCAGTTCTCGCCCGATGCGCGGTGCCTGGTCGAGAAGCTGGTCATCACCATCGACGTGATGCAGGTCCTGCCGGCCGCCGAGCTCGAGCGGGTCATCGGCTGGGTCGCCGGCCTGCCTTATCCCTGGTGCCGGCCCGACGAGGTCATCGCGACCATGCCGGCTAACGAAGCGCTGTCGCCCATCGCGCGCTACCTGAAAGCCCAATGATCGAGGAAACTCGCATGTCCAACCCCGAAGACAACGATCCCGCTCTGCCTTCGCGCCGTACGGCTCTGGCCTCGGGTGCGGCGCTGCTCGGTTCCACGATTCTCGGCGGCCTGTCGGCCAATGCCCAGTCTGGTCCTCTGGCCGATCCCCAGCTCAGCCAGGCGGCACCCGCGACCGCTATGCCGTCGGGCTACAACATTCTTTTTGTGCTGGTCGACCAGGAGCACTTCTTTCCCAAATGGCCGTTCCCGGTACCGGCCCGTGAAGCCATCAAGAAGAAGGCCGTCACCTTCCTCAATCATCAGGCGGCGTCGTGCGTGTGCTCCTCGGCGCGGTCGGTCGTCTATACCGGGCAGCACATCCAGCACACCACCATCGCCGATAATCTCAACTACATCTGGCAGCGCGACCTCGCGACCAACATCAAGACGATCGGCCATCGGCTGACCGAACTGGGCTACCATGCCGCCTACCAGGGCAAGTGGCATCTGTCGGCCACTCTCGATCTCACGAACGATGCCATCGATGCGCCGCTGCGCAAGTACCGCGAGACGATAGCCTCCTACGGCTTCAAGGATTTCTTCGGCGTCGGCGACCTGATCGACCTCACTTTGGGCGGCTACAAGTACGACGACACGACCCTGGCCGCGGCGATCACCTGGCTGCGTACGGACGCCGAGACGCTGCGCACCAAGGGGCAGCCCTGGTATCTCGCCGTGAACTTCGTCAATCCGCACGACGTGATGTACTTCAACTCCGACCTGCTGACGGAGAACGTCCAGAGCGCCAGCCATGCGATGCCGATCGCGCGCGCGCCCGACGACGAACTCTATCGCGCGACTTGGGACAACGCGCCTCTGCCCGCCAACCGGCACCAGCCGTTCGACAGTCCCGGCCGCCCGGTCGCCCAGAAGATCTACCAGCAGATCCTCGACCTGCAGGTCGGCCGCTGGCCGGACGAAGATCGCCGCTGGCGGGCGCTGCGCGACTATTACTTCAATGCCATCCGCGACTGCGACCGCAAGATCGAGCTGCTGCTCGATGCGTTGCGCAACAACGGCATGGACAAGAACACCATCGTGATCTTCACCGCCGATCACGGCGAGATGGGCGGCGGCCACCAGATGCGCGGCAAAGGCACCAACGCCTACTGGCAGCAGAACCATCTACCCCTGATGATCCACCATCCGGCCTTCGAGGGCGGCACCGAGTGCAAGGCCGTCACCTCGCAGCTCGACCTGACGCCGACCATCATCGGCCTGACCGGCAAGGATGCCACGGCACGGTCGCGTGCTGCGGACGGACTGAAGGGCAGGGACTTCTCGGCGTGGCTGCGCAACCCCGCGCAGGCCGACCTGCAATCGATCCGGCCGGCGTCGCTTTACAATTTCGACATGCTGTCCTTCCAAGATCCCAAATGGGCGGCGCTCACCGTCGATACCCGCGCCTATCGCGCCGACACGCCGGAGAAGCAGCTCGCCACGCTCGCCAAGCATCCGCCGGACTTCCTCAACCGGGTGGCGATCCGCAGCATCTGGGACGGGCGCTATCGCTTCTCGCGCTACTTCTCGCCGGTGCGCTTCAACACGCCGAAGTCGCTGGAAGAGCTCTTCGCCCTGAACGATATCGAGGTCTACGACCGCCACAACGACCCGGAGGAGATGAACAATCTCGCCCTGGATCCGAAGAAGCATGGCGAGCTGATCGTGGCGCTGAACCAGGAGACCAATCGCCGCCTCGCCGAAGAAGTCGGCGAAGACAACGGCCACTTCCTGCCGATCCGCGACGGCAAATGGCACTTCCCGCCAGCCAGCGAGAGGTAGGCGCGCGGCACGGCGAGTGCGTGCAGCTACACAACGCGTGCAATAAAGCTTCTGGGAGGCGCCGTCTCCGCTGGATAGAGTAACCGCGTCGAAGACCTGAGATGTGTCGCAAGAGGGCAGTTGCGATCATGAAGGTTGCGAGGCGCTTGTTCTCTCTCCAGGTGGGCGCGAGGCGGTGATGCCGGCGAGCGCTATCCGCGTGTTCGACGACATCGACGATTACACGACAAGCATTCGCGCGGGACAGTACGAGGCCGTGATCGCCGGCCGGGGGTCGTTCGAAGCCAAGCTGGTGCGCATCGACCTGCAGCGCTTGTGGATGCAGCGCTTTACCGAGAACCTGCCGCACATCGCCCGGGCAGCGACCTCACCGAGTCGGGCCATCGTCATGTTCACCACAAGCCCGACGGCTCCGATCTCCTGGGGCGGCCGCGACGTGACCGCGGACGTGGTCGTGCGCGTGGGGATCGGGCAGGAGGCCTTCCATTGTACCAGGGGGCCGGCCCAGTGGGCGTCGCTGTCCCTTCCGGTCGACGACTACTTCGCCACCGCCGCCGCCTTGACCCACCACGATGTCCAATGGAAATCCGACGGCCTGGCGGTACGGCCTTCGGCGGAAGCTTTGGCCAGGTTGAGAAGTCTCCATGCGGCTGCCGGTGCGCTCGCCGAGCATGCACCGGCCGTTCTTGCCAATGCAGAGACGGCGCGCTGTCTCGAGCAGGAGATCATTGCCGCCATGATCGCCAGCTCGACCGAAGCGGCAGAAGAAGACAAGGTCTCGGTCCGGCAGCATCAGGCCATCTTGCGGCGCTTCAGGACTCTCATCGCGGCGAATGCCGACAATCCGTTGTACCTGCCGGAGATCTGCACAGCGTTGGGAGTCTCGGTGCGCACCTTGCAGCGATGCTGTCACGAACAGCTCGGCGTCAGCCCGCTGCGCTATCTCTGGCTGCGTCGCATGAACATGGCGCGTCGTGCGCTCACCGCCTCGTCTCCCGGGCAGGACACGGTGACGGCCATCGCCTCGCGCTACGGCTTCTGGGAGCTGGGCCGGTTTGCCACGGCATACCGATCCCTGTTCGGGGAAGCGCCCTCGACCACTCTTCATCGCGTGCTATGAGCGTCCAGTGACGGAATTTGCATAGGCAACCCGATGTCCGGTGCGCACAGTTCGTTGCAAACAGTTGGTAATCGACCGATGCTGAAAGTGCCCACTCTGGTCGTTGTCGCGATGCTTCTCTGGCAGCTCCCGGCTGCCGCCCAGAGCCCGTCCGAACCGCCGGCTGCGGACTCGTCGCCCTGGACGTTCAAGCTCACGCCTTATGCCTGGCTCACCTTCATGAGCGGCCAGCAGACGGTCCGTGGCCGCACCGTCAATGTCGATACCAACTTCGTGCGTGAGTTCTCCAGCAGCGAGTCGCTGGTGCCCGTCATGGGCTACTTCGAAGCCCGCTGGCGCGACAAGATCAGCCTGTTCGTCGACGTTCTCTACGCCAACATGACGGCGGGCGCCGGCGGCACGCGCAACTTCTTCCCGGAGCCCGGCGTCGCCGGCTGGGTCGCGGCCAGCACGGCCCTCAACTACGAGACGCTCATTGTCGAGTTCGGCGCCACCTACGAGGTCGTCAAAGTCGGCCCCACGACCACCAACGGGGTCGGCCAGACCGCCTTCGACTTCCTGATGGGTGGGCGCTACTGGCTGCAGCGCGCCGATCTCACCCTGACGCTGGGCGGCGGGGTCAATGTCAACACGTCCGACCTTCAATTCTCGGCCGATGGCAGCCGGGCCTTTGCGCGTTCCGGCAACGTCCAATGGGTCGATCCCGTCCTGGGATTCCGCGTCCGCCACAAGCTCGCCGAGAACCAGGATCTGTCGCTCGAGGCTGACTTGGGCGGGTTCGGGATGGGCAGCCGGATCTCGGCCCAGGCGGTCGGCACCTATGCCTACCGCTTCGGCCGCTCCGGCTCGGTCGACTGGTCGGTCGTGCTGGGCTACCGCGCGCTTTACGTCGATTACAGCCGCGGCAGCGGAAACGATCTCTTTCGCATGAACATCCTGCAGCACGGCCCCATCATCGGCGTCAACGCCCGCTTCTGAAGTCGCTCTCGGCTTGTCGCAATCCGCATAGCCGAGGCTGACGACCTTCTCTCAATCTGCACTTTTGCACCGTCGAACGCACGACGGTCGAAGTGCAGACGGGCGGGACGGACAAGTGCCGGGCAGTGCCTTCAATCGCTTCACGTCGGCAAAGGAGTATGCCGAGGGTCTGCGGGAGCTCAAGGCTCACGTCGTCCCGTCGGCAGCAGGGCCGTTCGTGACACACTTGGTGCGGGTCGAGCTGACGCTCGTCCGGCTGCTCGACATCGACGAATCCGCCCCAAGAAGCGGTTGCTGGTCGATTCCGCGCGGCTGGCACTACGCCTTCTTCGCCATCCGGCCGGGATGTTCCCTGTCCTGGAACGGACACGACGTGTCGTTCGGCGAGGTACTGCTGGCCGGCAGCGCCGAGCGGCTGCACCAGAGGACGGCGGCGGCGGCGCATTTTGCCGCCATCGGAATCCGAAGCGCCGTCCTGGAACGCTATGCGCGCGGACTGGCAGACAGAGCAGCGGCAATCACAAAGGCTGCAAGCACCCTCGAGGTACCGGCCGGTGTGCTGCGCCGCCTGATGCAGCTCCATGGCCGCATCGTGCGGACCGCGCGATCGCGACCGGACGCCGTCGTTCAGCCCGAAACGGCGCGAGCGATCGAGCAGGAGCTGATCGAAGCCCTTGC
>MKRV01000236.1 GCA_001897995.1 Alphaproteobacteria bacterium 65-37
CATCAGCTTATCGACCGGCAGGCCCGAGCGCATCCAGACCTCGGCCTGATTGAAGCGATCGCGCATGAAGTAGAGCGCTTCGACGGTGAACTCTTCGCGCTCCGCCCGCTCGTGATCCGAGAGCTGCGGATAGTATTCGCGCAGCGCCATGCGGCCGAACGTGACGTGGCGCGCCTCGTCCTGCATCACGTAGGCGTTCACGGAGGCGGCCAGGTTGTTCTTTGCACTATCGCGGATGCGCTGGAAGGCGGCGAGCGCCAGTCCCTCGATCAACACCTGCATGCCGAGATAGGTCATGTCCCAGCGCCGGTCGGTCAGCGTCTGCTCGAGCAGGTTCTTCAGCGAATCGGTGATCGGATAGGCCGACTTGAACTTCTCGTGGATCAGCCGCTTGTAGCTCTCGACGTGGCGCGCCTCGTCCATCACCTGGGTGGCGGCATAGAACTTGGCGTTCATGTCCGGCACGGTGTTGACGATCTTCGCGGTGGCGATCAGCGCACCCTGCTCGCCGTGCATGAACTGGCAGATCGAATGGCATTGCAGGTTGAAGCGCAGCCAGTTCTTCTCCTTCTCGGTCATCTTCTCCCAGAAGGGCGAGCCGTAGATCGGGATGGACTCGTCGGCCATGCCCATGGGGTTGTCTTCGAAGAGTTCCTGGCTCCAGTCGATGCGGGTGCTGGTGTCCCACTGCTGCTGCTTGCCCTTTTCGTACAGGTTCAGCAGATCGGCCGAGCCGTCCTCGTATTCCCAGTTGAAAGCGATCTCGGTAGCCCCGTCGAACTTCCAGTTCGTGACCTCGACCGGCAGCTGATAGATCTTTTGCGTCGTCATGGGCTCTTGACCTCCTGGCGCTGAACCTAGTCCCATCCCCAATGACGGAGCGGTAAACATGACGCTCCGTTCATTTTTCTGAGCGGAACGTATCACAGTCTGCTAGGAGAGTCCCGTACGGAATCGGGGTTATGGAGAACGGATTTATCGATGTCCTACAACAGCCTGCGCATCGCCAAAGTCATCCAGGAAACGCCGGATGCGCGCTCCTTCGTCCTCGAGATCCCGGCCGAGTTGGCCGAGAAATACCGCTACAAAGCGGGGCAATTCCTGACCTTCCGGGTCCCGCACGCCGACGGGGCCTTCAACCGCTGCTATTCGCTGTCCAGTGCCCCGGAAACCGACGGCCTGCCCAAAGTGACGGTGAAACGCGTCGACGGCGGTAAAGGCTCCAACTGGTTCCACGATTCCCTCAAGGAGGGCGGCACGATCGACGTTCTGCCACCGGCCGGCCGCTTCGTGCTGGGCCAGGGTGCAGTCCCTCTGCTGCTGTTTGGCGGCGGCAGCGGCATCACGCCCATGATGTCGCTGATCAAGAGCGCCCTGACGTCGGGCAACCGGCGCGTTCGCCTGTTCTATGCCAACCGTGACAAGCCCTCGATCATCTTCGACGCCGAGTTCGAGGCCCTGGCGACGGCGCATCCCGGCCGGCTGGAAGTCATCCACCATCTCGACGCGGTGCAGGGCCTTACCAGGCCCGAGGAGGTCGCCGCCGCGCTCAAGGGCTTCGAGACTGCCGAGGCCTATCTCTGCGGCCCGGGCCCGTTCATGAATCTGGTCGAGGCTGCCCTGCTCGCCGCCGGCATGCCGCGCGAGCGTGTGCTGATCGAGCGTTTCGAAGCGTCGGGCAACGATGCCGTGCCGGTCGAAGCGCCGGAAGAAGGCGACGTGATCCCGGACGAGATCACCATCCATTTCGAAGGCAAGGCGCACAAAGTCCCCTACCGCAAGGGCCTCACCATCCTCGAAGCGGCGCGCGGCGCGGGCCTCAACCCGTTGTCGTCGTGCGAGGAGGGGTTCTGCGCGTCCTGCGCGGCCAAGCGCGTCAAGGGTAAGGTCGTTCTGGCCAAGAACGACATCTATACCGAGGACGATCTCGCCAATAACTGGATCCTGACCTGCCAGGGCCACTGCTTCGGCCCTGAAGTCGAGATCACCTACGACGTGGTGTAGCGATTAACGCCAAGCCGATCGCCCAGGCGACGCTCCTGACGGTCGTCGCCGGCATCGCCGACTCGGTGGGCTATATCACCATGGGCGGCGTCTTCGCCGCAAACATGACCGGCAACACGGTGCTGGCCGGCATCGACCTCGCCAAGGGTGACCAGCTCGGCGCCTGGTATCATCTCACACCGCTGGTCGCCTTCTTCCCCGGCGCCATGCTGGCCCGAGCGCTGCACCTTCTCCTGAAGGCGCCGACCGTGGGCCTGCTGCTCGAGGCGGCAATCATCGCCGCGGTCGGCTTCGTCGATATCGGCCCCGAGCCCTCGGTGATGGTGGTGGCCTTCGCCATGGGCATCCAGGCCTCGGTGATCACCAGCTTCGCCGGCAACTCGGTCAGCACCGTCGTGGTGACCAGCACGCTCGCCCGCACCGCCGACACCGTGGTCGACCGGCTCTGGCCGAGCGCCACTGTAAAGCCCCCGTCCACGGTCAACACGCTGCTGCTTACGCTCACCTGGACCGGCTATCTCCTGGGCGCCCTGATCGGCGCGCTGCTGGTGCCGCGGATGGCCCAGCCGCTGCTCGTGCCGGCTGCACTGCTGCTGGCCGTCGTCCTGCTCGGGCCCCTCTTCGGCTCGCCTGCGCCGCGGCCTACATCGGCGGCATGAGACCGTTCTTGCCGTAGGTCAGGCGCGAGGTTTCGAGCGCGCCGTCGGGCCGCTTGCGGGCGGCAGAGACGAAGATCCCCGTACCGGCGACGAGGTCGGCCTTGTCGCCCGGTGCAAAGGCGACCACGACGGTCTCGGGCGTCACCACCAGTTTCTTCTCGCCGTCGCGGTACTTTACCGTCAGGACCTCGCCGTCGCGGCCGGTGACCTTCTGCTCGACATTGGCGTTGGTCATGGTGGTCTGCGGCTGCAGGTCCCACGGGCGATGGCCGTCGCCCGTGCCGCGCATCGCCTCGGGAAAGATGTGGATCTCGATCGCGCGCTGGCTGCCGTCGGCCTGTGGCATCCCGCTGGCGCCGAGATAGGTGCCTGGCTTGATGTCGGCCAGGCTCGCTTTCACCACTGCCGTGACCATGGTGTCGGCGGCCGTCACGATCTTCACTTCGTCGCCGTCGCGCGTCTTCACCAGGAGTGCAGGCCCTTCGACCTTCTCGATCGTGCCGCGCACGCGCACGGCTTCCTGGGCATGCAGCGCCGGGGCGAGAATGCAGACGGAAAGAAGCGACAGGAGAGCGGAACGGCGCGATACACGAAACATGGGCGGCCTCCCAAGGAAGACCGCACGCTATCGCATCGCGCCGTCGCGGCGGATCAACAGGCGGTGACCGGCAGGTTACTCCGCCGCGATCGCCCGCTCGACGAACATCTTCTTGTCGAACTCCTCGGCAACCTTGCCGTCATTGGCGAGCTGCTCGGAGACGTCGATCTTGGCGTATTCCATCACACCCATCTCGCCGAACGCCTTCTGCACCCGGGGGCCCCACAGGCCGATATCCTTGACCGTGGGCACGACGCGGCTGAACAGCCGGCCGCGGAAGGAGTTCATTTGCTTGGAATTGTAGTGGATGTCGTCTAGCACCTTGGCAGGAAGGCCGAGCCGCTCCCACACTTCCGACTGGTTGAAGCGATCGCGCATGAAATAAAGCGCCTCGACCACGAACTCCTCGCGCTCGTCGCGCTCGGCATCCGACAGATGCGGATAGTACTCGCGCAGCGCCAGCCGGCCGAACGATACGTGGCGCGCCTCGTCCTGCATGACATAGGCGTTGACCGCGCCGGCCAGCGTGTTGCCCGACTTGTCGCGGATCGATTGGAAGGCGGCGAGCGCCAGGCCTTCGATCAGCACCTGCATGCCGAGATAGGTCATGTCCCAGCGACGATCCGTCAGGGTCTGCTCGAGAAGCTTCTGCAGCGCCTTGTTGATCGGATAGGCGAGCTGGAACTTCTCGTGCAGCAGGCGCTTGTAGGCTTCGACGTGACGGGCCTCGTCCATCACCTGCGTGGCAGCGTAGAATTTGGCATTCATGTCGGGCACGGTGCCGACGATTTTGGCGGTGGCGATCAGCGCACCTTGCTCGCCGTGCATGAACTGCGAGATCGAATTGGCCTGGAGATGGTGGCGTAGCCAGCTCTTCTCCTTGTCGGTCATCTTCTCCCAGTACTCGGTGCCGTAGATCGAGATGGCCTCGTCCTTGAGCTCCATCGGATTGTCCGGGTTCAGCTCCATCGACCAGTCGAGCCGCGTGCTGGCGTCCCACTGCTGCTGCTTGCCCTTCTCGTAGAGGGTCAGCAGCTCGGCCGAGCCGTCCTCGTACTCCCAGTTGAACTGCAGCTCCGTGGCACCGTCGAACTTCCACTGAGTTACGTCGACAGGCAGGGAATAGATCCGTTGCGTGCTCATGGCGCTGCCCCTCCCGGGCTCATTCGGGTTCTCGTTACGAGAAAGATGACGCTCGTCTCATCTTCTGGCAAGTCCCCTTTGAGTCAGGGGAAATCGGACCGCATCAGGGCTGGAGCCTGTAGCCGCCGCGATCGGTGATCAGGATGGCGGCGCTGGCAGGGTCCTGCTCGATCTTCTGCCGCAGACGATAAATATGGGTTTCCAGCGTGTGGGTCGTGACGCCGGCGTTGTAGCCCCAGACCTCGTTCAGCAGCACGTCGCGCGCCACCGGCCGGTCACCGGCCCGGAACAGGTACTTCAGGATTGAGGCTTCCTTGTCGGTGAGGCGTACCTTCTTCTTGCCGGCCTTCTCCATCAGCACCTTGGCCGCTGGGTGGAATTCATAGGGGCCGATGGTCATCACCGCATCTTCGCTGCGCTCGTGCTGGCGCAGATGAGCGCGCAGCCGGGCCAGCAGCACGTTGATGCGAAACGGCTTGGTCACATAGTCGTTGGCGCCCGATTCCAGGCCGAGGATCGTGTCGGCGTCGCTGTCAGCGGCGGTCAGCATGATCACCGGCGCCCGCACGCCCTGGCGACGCATCAGCTTGCAGAGCTCGCGCCCGTCCATGTCGGGCAGGCCGACATCGAGCAGGATGGCGTCGAAATGCGCGAGCTTGGCCTTTTCCAGCCCCTCGGCAGCCGTGCCGACCTGGATGGTCGTGAAGCCGTCATAGAGATCGAGCTGCTCCGCCAGGACGGAACGCAACGACTGGTCGTCGTCGACCAGGAGGATTTTCTTGCCGCGATTGTTTACGGACATGCCTCTGCCACCTGCAGCCGATCCCAGATTCACTCTATCCGGTACGATTTGGACACAAAAGCGGCTCACTTCAGTAAAATCGCCCGACCATGGTAGAGAAAGACATGACTCCCGGTTC
Source organism: Alphaproteobacteria bacterium 65-37 (assembly GCA_001897995.1). Lineage (GTDB taxonomy): Bacteria > Pseudomonadota > Alphaproteobacteria > Reyranellales > Reyranellaceae > Reyranella. The sequence continues at coordinate 5,325 of MKRV01000236.1, forward strand.
CGTTCACTCCCGCACTGCTTCCGCCGTCGCCGCAGTCGAGCGCGCCATGGCCGAGCTGCGCCGCGGCGGCATCGTCGTGTTGCGCGGCGCCGACGGCAGCGGTGGCCTGGTCATTGCGGCCGAATCCTGCGGCCCGCGCGCCCTGCAGCGCCTGCAGGGCCTGGCCCAGAGCGCGCCGGTGCTGGTGACCACGCGACGGCGCGCCGAGGCGATCGGCATGGAGATCCCCCCGCATATCGCCGGCAGCATGGGCGAGACCAACAAGCCGATCACCCTGGACCTGCCCCAAGGCGTTCCGGTCGACGTCATCCTGCGGCCGCACGAAGCCGAAGGGGCCGGCCGCCATGTCGCACTGCGCCATCTGTCGCGACCGGTGGCCAGCCATGCGCCGCAGATCGCCCAGGCCGCGATCGAACTCTCCAAGCTGGCGCGCCTTCTGCCCGCGGTGGTGCTGGGCCCGCTCAGCAGCGATCCCGGCAACAATCGGCGCGACTGGTCGCGTGAGCAGGACCTCATCTACGTCGATACCGCCGATGTCACCTCCTATGACGAGACGGCGTCGCGCAACCTGCAGCAGGTCGCGCAGGCGCACGTGCCGCTGGAAGGTGCGGAGAATGCCCGCATCCTGGCCTGGCGTCCGAGCGACGGCGGCAAGGAGCATCTCGCCATCGTGGTGGGCGAAATCGATCCGACGGAGCCGGTGCTGATCCGTCTCCATTCCGAGTGTTTCACCGGCGATCTGCTGGGCTCGCTGCGCTGCGATTGCGGCGTGCAGCTGCGCGGCGCCATCGCCCAGATCGCCCAGCAGGGTTCGGGAGTGCTGCTCTATCTCGCCCAGGAGGGGCGCGGCATCGGCCTGGTCAACAAGCTGCGCGCCTACGAATTGCAGGATGACGGCTTCGACACGATCGACGCCAACGAACAGCTCGGCTTCGACGCCGACGAGCGCATCTATGCGCCGGCTGCCACCATGCTGACCCGCATGGGCATCAAGCGCGTGCGGCTGATGACCAACAACCCGGAGAAGATTGCGCAGCTCGAGCGTTACGGCGTCGAGGTTGTAGAACGCGTACAGCATTCCTTCCCGTCGAACGGCCATAACGAGAATTATCTGCGGACCAAGGCAGAAAGGGCAGGCCACCTGCTCTAGGCAAAAAAGACGACTGGAGGGAACGCCAATGACCAAGCTCAATCGCCGCGCTTTTGCGGCCGGAAGCGCTGCGCTCGTCTTCGCCCCGGCGATCGTGCGCGCCCAGAAGAAATACGACCCGGGCGCCAGCGACACCGAGATCAGGCTCGGTCACACCAATCCCTACAGTGGCCCGCTCTCGGCCTACGGAGTGATCGGCAAAGCCGAGACCGCCTATTGGCAGGCGGTCAACGACAAGGGCGGCATCAACGGCCGCAAGGTGAACTTCATCACCTACGACGACGGCTATTCGCCGCCCAAGACCGTCGAGATGGTGCGCAAGCTGGTCGAGGACGACAAGGTCCTGGCGATCTTCCAGCTGCTGGGAACGCCGACCAACACGGTCGTTCACAAATATCTGAACCAGAAGAAGGTGCCGCAGCTCTTCGTGGCGACCGGTGCCTCCAAGTGGGGCGACCCCAAGAACTTCCCCTGGACCATGGGCTGGCAGCCCGACTACGCGACCGAGGGCGGCATCTATGCCAAGCACATCCTCGCCCAGCACAAGGGCGAGAAGATCGCCGTCCTCTGGCAGAACGACGATTCGGGAAAGGACTATGTCGCGGGCTTCATGAAGGGCCTGGGCAAGGACAACGAGAAGATGGTGGTGGCCTCGGTGAGCTACGAAGTCACCGATCCCACGGTCGACAGCCAGATCATCCAGCTCAAGAACTCAGGCGCCACGGTGTTTTTCAACGACGCGGCGCCCAAGGCCGCCGCGCAGGCCATCCGCAAGGTCGCCGACCTCGGCTGGAAGCCGGCACACTATCTCACCAACGTCTCGGCCTCGGTCACCTCGGTCCTGAAGCCCGCCGGCTTCGATGCCAGCCAGGGCATCATCACGGCGGCCTATCTCAAGGACCCGACCGATCCGCAATGGGCCACCGCGCCCGATTTCATCGAATGGAAGGCCTGGATGGCCAAGTACCATCCGACCGCCAATCCGTCGGACTCGTTCAACGCCTACGCCTATGCCGTCTGCGCCACCATGCACGACTGCCTGAAGCGCTGCGGCGATGAGCTGACGCGCGAAAACCTGATGAAGCAGGCGGCCAGCATGAAACGGCTCGTCGTGCCGATGCTGCTGCCTGGCATCACCATCAACACCAGCGCTACCGACTACTATCCCATCCAGGCGGTGCGCCTGCAGCGCTTCAAGGGCGAGACCTGGGACCTGTTCGGCGATGTGTTGAGCAACGAAAGCGCCTGAGTCCGACCGTCGGGCGTGCCCCGAAGACGGGGCGTGCGTCAGACTGACGCGCATCCCGACAATTGCCGGGCGAAACGGGCCCGGGAGATGCTTAGTTCGGTCGATGACTGAGCCTCGCATCCACACCCGATGCCCTTTCGCCTGACTCGTCGCGCCTGGATGACCGGCGCCGGCGCAGCGGCCCTCGCGGCCACTGCCTACGGCGCCGCGTCGACAACAACCCGAACCCGGTCGGCGGTGCCGCGCGGCGCGGCGGCATTCCCGGATGGTTTTCGCTGGGGCACCGCGACGTCGGCCTATCAGGTCGAAGGAGCGGCCACGGAAGACGGCCGCGGGCCGTCGATCTGGGACACCTTCGCCCGACAGCCCGGCCGCATTCGCGACGGCTCGACCGGCGAGACCAGCGTCGACCACTATCATCGCTACAAGGAAGACGTCGCCCTGATGAAGTGGATGGGCGCGCAGGCCTATCGCTTCTCGATCGCCTGGCCGCGCGTCTTCCCCGAGGGCCGTGGCAAGCCGAACCCGAAGGGCCTCGATTTCTACGATCGCCTGGTCGACGAGCTGCTTGCCGCCGGCATCGAACCCTACGCGACACTGTACCATTGGGATCTGCCGCAGGCGCTGCAGGATCGCGGCGGCTGGGAGGCTCGCGACACCGCCGAAGCTTTCGGCGACTACGCGTCCTACATCGCGGGCAAGCTGACCGACCGCGTGAAGCAGGTCTTCACAATCAACGAGATGCTGAGTTTCGTCGAGCACGGCCACGCCAGCGGTATCTTCGCCCCGGGCCTCAAGCTCGATCGCGCGCGCCTCAACCAGGTTCGCCATCACGCGGTGCTGGCACACGGGCTTGCAGTCCAAGCCATCCGCGCCTCCGGCCGGCGCGGCACCAGGGTCGGTCCGGCCGAGAACATCGCCGCCGCCTTGCCCGCCATCGAAACGGTCGAGAACATCCGCGCCGCCGAGCTTGCGACGCGCGAGCTGAACGCGCCCTATCTCACGGTGATGCTGGAGGGCCGCTACACCGACGCCTATCTCGCCAATGCCGGTGCTGATGCGCCGCGCTTCACGCCGCAGGACCTGAAAACCATCTCGAGCGAGGTCGATTTCGTCGGCCTCAACGTCTACGCGCCCAGCAAATACGTCCTGGCCAGCGAAGCCGCCCCCGGCTTCACCGAAGTGCCGCTACAGGCCTCGCATCCGCACATGGCCTCGCCGTGGCTGACTCTGGGCCCCGAGGCGCTCTACTGGGCGCCGCGCCTCGCCGCCAGCCTTTGGAAGGTGAAGGAGATCTTCATCACCGAGAACGGCGCGTCAGCCGCCGACGAGCCGGCCGCCGACGGCACGGTCTACGACGTCGACCGCGTGATGTATCTGCGCAATTGCCTGATGCATCTGCAGCGCGCGACCGCCGAAGGCGTGCCGGTACGCGGCTATTTCCTGTGGAGCCTGCTCGACAATTTCGAATGGGCGGACGGCTATGCGACGCGTTTCGGCGTGGTCCATGTCGACTACGCCACGCAGAAGCGGACCCCCAAGCTCAGCGCCTCGTTCTACCGCGAAGTGATCGCCCGCAACGCCCCGGCCTGAGAGCCGGGAAGATCAGATTCGCCGCGGGACCGTGGCGCCGCTCAACAGGGCGTCCATCATCAGCCGCCGCGAATTCTCGAGATGCCGGCGCGCGACACGCTCGGCCGCCGCCCCATCGCCTCGGTCCAGCGCCTCGATCAGGTCGCGATGATCGCCGCCGATCGACTTTACACGTTCGATGATGAAGGTGAGCAGATGCATGGTCCGCTGGCTCTCCTCGAGCAGCGCCGCCACGATTTGAGTGAGCCGTTCGTTGCCGGCCGCCCGGGTGATCTCGATATGGAAGGCGTTGTTCACCTCGATCCAGCGGCGTTCGCTGCGGCGGTCGCCGGCCCGGATCCCGGCAGTGATGCGGTCCTGCAGCTGGTTCAGCAGGGCGATGTCGGCCCGGCCGGCCGCCTGCCGCGCCGCCGCCGGCTCCAGGATCAGGCGCACGCCGAAGACCTCGTTGAGCGATTCGATGGAAATCGGCGCCACCGTATGGCCCTGGCGCGGCCGGGCGATCACCAGCCGCTCACGCGACAAGGCCGCCAGCGCCCAGCGAACCGGCGCCTTGCCCACGCCGTACAGCTCGGCGAGCTGGCTTTCGCTGCAGGACTCGCCCGGCACGAAGACGCAACCGACGATGTCCCGCCGGATCCGCCGGTAGATTTCCTCGCCGAGCGAACTGGTCGCGGCGGTCACCTTGCGCTTGCCGCGCGGTCTCGACGCCATAGACACCATCCTTGCGCGGAAATCTCGCCTTGAGGAACGACCAGCCCGTGACATGTCACAGGCCGGCACATCCATCAACTATAATGCCAATTACGTAACTGTCTCCGATCGGCGAAAGGCGCGCTGCCAACCCTTTCCTTGACACGTGACATGTCACGATGCTTTCGTTCGCGGCACGCATCTTCTGGAGCGAAACGGTGACGCCGTCATGCAAGGATCCTGCCGACGGATATCACTCTCGCCTGGAAACGAGAATTTGGGCATTCATTCTACGAACGTGGCGAAGGTTGGAAAACGTTTCCTCTCATGAGCCAAACGACCGGGAATATAAAAAAACCTGACGTGATCGGCGTGCCAAGATGCGCCACATCAGTCGGCGAAAGGGGTTCTGCATGACATTGCCAGCGGCGACGCTCGATCACGTGGTCATCAATGCGCGCGACGACATGGATCGCGCAGCCGACATCTACCGCCGGCTGGGCTTCACTCTCACCGAGCGCGGTTACCATTCGCTGGGGTCGACGAACCATCTCGCGATGTTCGGCACGGACTATCTCGAGTTGATCGCGGTGCCCAAGGGGGCCACCAGCGGCCGCCTCGACCTGCTCGACTTCTCCTATGGCCTGAACGGCCTGGTCTTCGGTTCCGAGGATTCCGCCATCACCTACGGCGCGCTCGCCAAGGCCGGCGTGCCGGTCGAGCCGCCGGTCGAGTTCACGCGCCCCGTCAAGGTCGACGGCGCCATGCGCGACGCACGCTTCCGCACGGTGCGCATGAAGGCGGGCGTCGTGCCCTACGGCCGCGTCTACTATTGCCATCACTTCACCCGCGACCTGGTCTGGCGCGACGAATGGCGCCACCACGCCAACGGTACGGTGGCGATCGCGCGTGCCCTGATCGTCGAAGCCGACCCGGCAGCAGGCGCCAAGCTCTACGCCGACATGTTCGGAACGGAGATGGTGCGCGACATCGAGGGCGGCAAGACGGTCGTCGTCGGCAATTCGCGCTTCGACATCGTGACCGAAAGCCGCCTCAAGGCGGAATTCGGCGATGCGGTTCCCGAGTCCGACGGCCGCAAGGCCTACATGGCCGGCCTCACCTTCCGCACGACGTCGGTAACCAAAGCGGCACGTGCCTTGCAGGAAGGAAAGATCGGCGGCGTCACCGAGAAAGCGGGCCGGCTCGTCGTACCGGCGAAGCAGGCGCTGAATGCCGTGCTGGAATTCATCGAATAGCCGGAAAGCACGGTCAAAGAAACCGCGCCGGGGCCGTTGAAAAGGTCGACCGGCGACGGCCGAGAAGGGGCTCATGGAATACTACGACTGCTTCGCGGCGAGCTATGCCAATGCGCGCGCGAAATTCCTGAAGGCGGCGACGGCGGCGAAAGGCGACGTCCGCTCCTACATCCATCCCGCGAAGAAAGCGCCGGACGGCGGACCGCTGGCGATCGACGTGGCCTGCTTCGGCGATCGCAAGGCGCCGCGCCAAGCCCTGTTCGTGAGCGGCACGCACGGCCAGGAGGGCTTCTCCGGCTCGGCCGTGCAGATCGGTTGGCTGAAGCAGGGCGGCGCCGAGCGCCTGCCCGACGGTGTCGGCGTCGTGCTGGTGCACGGCCTCAACCCCTACGGCTTCGCCCACTTCACGCGCACGACCGAGAACAACGTCGATCTCAACCGCAACTTCGTCGATCGCGATGCCGGGACCACGCCCGACAATTCCCACTACGAGACGCTGCATGACGGCTTGCTGATCCGCGATTGGACCGATGCCGAGAATGCCAGGGTCAACGGTGTCCTCGAAGGATTCGCCAAGGCCCACGGCCAGGACACGCTGTTCGACACCCTGGCGCGCGGCCAGTACCGGCACCAGGACGGGTTGATGTTCGGCGGCAAGGACCGTGAATGGTCCAACCGCACCTTGGAAACCATCGTCCAGGAGACGCTGCCGGCCGCCGAGCGCGTGGCCTTCATCGACTGGCACACCGGCATCGGCGAGTACGGCAAGCCGTTCTTCCTCTGCTTCAACGAGGCCGACGGTCCGTTGTTCGCCCGCGCCTGCGACTGGTGGGGCAAGGAGAATGTCGACGGCGTGCGCCCGCACGGTATGGCGCGGCCGAACTATACCGGGCTCGTCTTCCACGGCGTGCAGCGCTTCCTCGGCAATCGCCCGATGTGCGGCGCCGTGATCGAATTCGGCACGCGCGGCGTCAACATGCGCCGCGTGCTGCGGCTCGACCAGTGGCTGCGCCGCCAGCACGGCCTGGACCCCGACACGCGCGCCACCCTGCAGGCCGACATGATGGATGCCTTCTGCCCGTTCGACGGTCAGTGGCGCCAGGACACGCTCGATACCGGCCTCGAACTCACCGACCAAGCGATTGCAGGACTTGCCACATGGTAACGATCAAGTGGGACAATCAGGGTGACGCGATTTCGCGCGACGTGCCGCCGGGCGGCGTGGCGCTGATCGACGCAGGCGGCAATGGCACGGATCGCATCTATAGCTATGCCGACCTGCTGCGGTTGAGCGGTGCCGTCGCCCGCGGGCTCCTGAAGCGCGGACTGCAGCGCGGCGACCGCGTGGCCATCCTGTCGGCCAACCGCGCCGAGTTCCTGTTCACCTTCCTCGGCACCATGCAGGCGGGCCTGGTCTCGGTGCCGGTGAACTACAAGCTGCCGGCCGAGACCGTGGCCTACATCGTGGGCGACTGCGACGCCAAGCTGGTGATCGGCGACGACCAGCGCTTGGCCCTTGCACCGGACAGCGTCCCCAAGATTTCGTTCGACCGGGATTTCGCCGACCTTCTGGACGAAGGCCCCTTCACGCCGCTGGCGATGAAAGGCGAGGAGCCGGCAATGTTCCTCTACACCTCGGGCTCGACCGGCCGTCCCAAGGGCGTGGTGCTGTCGCATTACTCGCACCTCTGGGCGATCAGCCAGCGCCAGCGGCGCGACGGCGCGTTCGGCCAGCGCGCCATCGTGGCGGCGCCGCTCTATCACATGAATGGCCTCGCCATGTGCCAGACCACCTTCTCCCACGGCGACACCGTGGTCCTGCTGCCGCAGTTCACCACCAAGGGCTACATCGAGGCGGCCGCCACGCATCGCGTCGCCTTCCTCACCTCGGTGCCGACCATGATCGCCATGATGCTGCGCGAGCGCGAGCTGCTGGCGAAGAACGACCTGTCGGCCGTCGAGGCCGTCCGCATGGGCTCCGCACCGATCACGCAATCGCTGATCGACCAGGTCCGCAAGGTTTTCCCCACGGCCCAGATCAGCAACGGCTACGGCACCACCGAGGCCGGTCCCGTCGTTTTCGGCCCGCATCCCGACGGCATCCCGCAGCCCGAACTCTCGACCGGCTATCCCCACCCCGCCGTCCAGCTCCGCCTGGTGCGCGACGGCAAGGAAGTGAACGACGAAGGCGTGCTCGAGATGAAGTGCGGCGCCCTGATGACGCACTATCACAAGCTGCCCGACGTCACGGCCAAGGCGATGACGCCGGACGGCTACTACCGTACCGGCGACGTCTTCCGCCGCGACGAGAACGGCTTCTTCTTCTTCGTCGGCCGCGCCGACGACATGTTCGTCTGCGGCGGCGAGAACATCTATCCGGGCGAGGTCGAGAAGATGCTGGAGCGTCATCCCGGTATCCATCAGGCCGCGGTGCTCCCGATTCCCGACGAGCTCAAGGGCCACAAGCCGATCGCTTTCGTCGTCAGGACACCCGACGCCGCACTCGACGAACAGGCCGTGAAGACCTACGCGCTGGCCAATGCACCGGCCTACCAGCATCCGCGGCGCGTGATCTTCGTCGAAGAGATGCCACTTGCCGGCACCAACAAAATCGACAAGCGCGCGCTCGCCCGACAGATCCCAACTGGAGAGATATGAAATGAAAGCAGCAGTTGTCCGTGAGCATGGCGGGCCGGACCGCCTGGTCTACGAGACCAGCTTCCCCGACCCCACGCCGGGCGAAGGCGATGTGATCGTCGCCGTCAAGGCGTCGTCCCTCAACTACCACGACGTCTTCACCCGCCGCGGCATGCCCGGCATCAAGGTGCCGATGCCGGCGATCATGGGCCTCGATGTGGCCGGCGAGATCGCCGAAGTGGGCCCCGGTGTCACCGGCTGGAAGAAGGGCGACCGCGTGCTGGTCGATCCGATCAACCGGGTCGAAGGCGGCCTGATGGGCGAGACGGTGCATGGCGGCCTGGCCGAACTCTGCCGGGCGCGCGCCCACCAGCTCATCCGGATTCCCGACGGCGTCAGCTTCTCCGATGCGGCGGCACTGCCCGTCGCCTACGGCACGGCACTGCGCATGATGGTGACCAACGGCCATGTCGCCAAGGGCGAGAAGGTGTTGATCCTGGGCGCCTCCGGCGGTGTCGGCGTCTGCTGCCTGCAGCTCGCCAAGCTTGCCGGCGCCGAGGTCATCGCCTGCGCCGGCACCGACGCCAAGGCCAAGCGTCTCACCGAACTCGGCGCCGACAAGACGATCAACTACATCGAAAAGGATTTCATGAAGGAAGTCTTCGCGATGTACGGCAAGCCCACGCGCCGCGGTTCGGGCACCGACCAGGGCGTCGACGTGGTGGTAAACTACACCGGCGGCGACACCTGGGTGAATTCGCTCAAGTGCCTGAAAGTCGGCGGCCGCCTGCTGACCTGCGGCGCCACGGCCGGCTACGCGCCTACCGAAGACATCCGCTTCATCTGGACCTTCGAACTGAAGGTGCTGGGGTCCAACGGCTGGGTCCGCTCGGACATCGAGAAGCTTCTCGAGCTGGTGCAGAGCGGCAAGCTCAAGGTGCTGGTCGACAAGATCTTCCCGCTCGCCGAGGCCCGCGAGGCGCTGCGCGTCATCGAGGACCGCGAGGTGTTTGGCAAGATCGTGGTGGCCCCATGAGCAAGGACAACAACGAGAAGCTGCAACCGCTCACCGCCCAGGAAATGCAGGCGCAGCTCGACCGCTCGCCCTTCATCGCCTTCCTCGGCCTCAAGGTGACGGCAACCGATCCGGCGCACGAGGAAGTCACCATGACCTGCACGATGAAGCCGGAGTTCGAGCGCGGCGCCGGCACCGGCCAATGGCATGGCGGGCCGATCGCGGCGATCATCGACACGGTCGGCGACTATGCGCTGGTGATGGCGCTGCGCCGCGGCCTGCCGACGATCAATTTCCGTGTCGATTATCTGCGGCCTGCGATCAAGACCGCGCTCACCACGACGGCGCGGGTGCGCCGCGCCGGCAAGAGCGTCGGCGTGGTCGATGTCGACGTCTACAACGACCAGAAGGCGTTGGTGGCCGTGGGCCGCGCGACCTACTCGACGTTGCCGGCCTAGCACCGCCTTCTATGCCTCCCCCGCACGACGGGGGAGGTGTCCGGGGGCGGCCCATGGTCGGCAGGTACAAAGATTGCTTCGTCATCGGACGAAGAAACGTGAAAGACAACGCGGAAAACACCGCGGGCGACAACGGGGACGGCTTGGGGAAGCGGAGGGGTTCGTGAGCAGCAACGATTACATTACACGGCGCATTTTCAGTGTCGGCGCCATGGCAACCGGCCTGGCCGCGGTCACGCCGGCCTTGGCACAAACGTCACCCGCACCAGCGACGCCCTCACAAGCGACGCCGAGGCGCGGCGGCACGTTGGTGGCGACCTGGGGCGGCGGCGAGCCGCAGGCCTGCTACGTGCCGGCGGGCGGCGGGTCCAGCCCGACCTTCTCCTCGTCGAAGCTCTTCGAGCGCCTGGCCAACCGCAACATGGACGGCGCCTTCGAAGGGGCCCTGGCGGAAAGCTGGAAGCCGTCGGCCGACTTCAAGTCCTACACGATCAAGATCCGCAAGGGCGTGAAATTCCACGACGGCAAGGACATGACCGTCGACGACGTCGTCTATTCGATCGGCGAGATCTGGAAGAAGTACGCCGCGGCGTCGGCGATGACCGACTTCGTGAGCGTCGAAGCACCTGACGCCGACACCGTGGTGATGACCTACTCCAAGCCGACGCCGGAATTCTTCTTCGCGTCGACCTTGTCGGCCAACGTCAACTACATCGTGCCCAAGCACGTCTATGCCGGCAGCGACCCCATCACCAATCCGGCGAACAACGCACCGATCGGCACCGGACCGTGGAAGTTCAAGGAATGGGTGCGCGGCAGCCACTTCGAGTACGTCAAGAACGAGAATTACTGGCAGAAGGACCTGCCCTATCTCGACCGCCTGATCATCCGCTACGTGCGCGACCCGGCCGGCCGGGCCGCGGCCATGGAAGCGGGCGACATCCATATCGGCGTCTTCAATCCGATCGCCCCGCCCGACATCAAGCGCCTGACCGCCACGGGCAAGTTCGTCGCGACACCCAAGGGCTACGAAGAAGCTGTGTGGTCGACCACGCTGGAGTGCAACATGCGCAACCCGGTCTTCGCCAAGCGCGAGGTCCGGCAGGCGATCTTCCACGCCATCAACCGCGAATTCATCGCCAAGACCGTCTACTACGGCTACGCGCGGCCGGGCACGAGCCCGATCTATTCGCCGAACAAGGAATTCTTCACGGCCGATACCTACCGGACCGGCTTCGATCCGAAGAAGGCGGCCGCACTCCTCGACGCGGCAGGACTCCCGAAGAAGCCCGACGGCAAGCGCTTCACCGTGAATCTGCTGGCAGCAGGCTGGTTCCCCGAGAACGGCAAGGTTGGCGCCTACGTCAAGCAGGCACTCGAGGATGTCGGCGTCGGCGTCACGCTTTCGGTGCCCGACCGCCCGACCTCAATCAAGCGCATCTACACCGACTACGACTTCGACCTGGCGATCTCCAACCAAGCCAACCCGTCGGAGCCGATTCCGACGACGACCCAGTATTTCACCACTGACGGCATCAAGAAGGGCGTGCCCTTCCGCAATGCCAACGGCTACTCCAACCCCGATCTCGATGCCCTGGTCGACAAGATCAAGGTCGAGACCGACCCTGCCAAGCGCAAGGCTCTGGTGGTCGAGTTCCAGAAGATCACCACCCAGGAGGCGTCGCTGCTGCCGCTGACCGAGCTGGAATCGATCACGGTCGCCAGCACCAAGGTGCAGAACCACTCCAACGATCCGAACTATCTCGCAGCCGGCTGGGCGGACATATGGCTGGCGAGCTGAAGGAGGCGGGCTCGACCGCCACTCCTACCGTTCCTCCCGCGCCTGCCGCCGTCTTCCACCCTTCGGCCGCCCTTCCTCGCTCGGCGCCGGCCCGGGTGAAGGGCGGTTCCTCCCGCCGGGTGGCGGCGCTCAAGCTCCTGCGGCGACGGCTGATCCAGGCCGTGCCGCTGATGCTGGGTGTCGTGGTCATCAATTTCGGCCTGATCCAGCTCGCGCCCGGCAGCTTCCTCGAGCTGATGACGGCCGAGAACCAGGTGAGCGATCCCGCCACCATCGAGCTTCTGCGCAAGACGTACGGGCTCGAGGACCCGGTCTGGATGCAGCTCCTGAAATACATCTGGGCGCTGCTGCAGTTCGATTTCGGCTTCTCCTACCGGCAGAACATGCCGGTGATCCAGGCGATCTGGATGCATCTGCCGGCGACCCTGCTGCTGATGGTGTCGAGCATCACGCTTGCCGTATCGGTCGGCGTCGCGGCCGGTGTGGTGGCCTCAATGAAGGTCCGCACCTTCTGGGACAGCCTGGTCTCGGTCGCGGCCATGTTCTTCTACGCCGCACCGAGCTTCTGGCTCGGCATCATGCTGATCGTGCTGTTCGCCGTGAAACTCGGCTGGCTGCCGGTCGGCGGCATGATGAAGATCGGCGGTGGCGGCGGGGTGCTCGACATCCTGCACCACCTCATCCTGCCGACTTTGGCGCTCGGCCTGTTCTATGCCGCGACCTACACCCGCGTCATGCGCTCCTCGATGCTGGAGGTGGCGCAGGCCGACTTCGTGCGCACCGCGCGCGCCAAGGGGCTGAGCCGCAACAAGGTCACGATCAACCACGTGCTGCGCAACGCACTGCTGCCCGTCGTCACCATCCTCGGCGTCCAGATGGGCACCGTGCTGGCCGGCAGCGTGGTGATCGAGAGCGTGTTCAGCTGGCCGGGAATCGGTTCGCTGCTGTTCGACAGCGTGAGCTCGCGCAACTATCCCGTGGTGCTCGGCATCATGGTGCTGGGCTCGCTGGTCGTCATCGCCGCCAACATCACCGTCGACCTCGTCTATATGTGGCTCGACCCGCGCATCGAGATCCGCTGATGGCAAGCTTCGCCTCCTCGCGCTTCGAGTTCCTCGGCCGCTTCGCACGCAATCGCGGCGCACTGGCCGGTGCCGGCCTGATCCTGGTGGTCGCCCTGATGGCTGTCTTCGCCTCGATCCTCTATCCCGGCGATCCGCTGCGCATCGTCGGCATGCCGGAACTGTGGCCGGGCGAGGATCCCGAGTTTCCGCTGGGCACCGATTCGCTCGGCCGCGACATCCTCGCCATGATCGTGCATGGGGCGCGGGCGACCCTGCTGATCGGGCTGTTCGCCTCGGCCGTCGCCACCTTCATCGGCGTCGGCGTGGGCGCCACGGCGGGTTACTTCGGCGGCTGGGTCGACGAGATCGTCATGCGACTCGCCGAGCTGTTCCAGACCATTCCCAACCTGATCTTCGTGCTCACCATCGTGGTGATCCTGGGCTCGACCCTCGACAACATCGTCATCGCCATCGGCGTGGTGAGCTGGACGCCGATCGCGCGCATGACGCGAGCGGAGTTCCTGGCGCTGCGCGACCGCGAGTTCGTGCAGGCCTGCCGCTCCATGGGTATGGGCGACTTCAAGATCATCGTGACCGAGATCCTGCCGAACGCCCTGCCGCCGGTCATCGTGCTGTCCTCGCTGGTCGTGGCCGGCGCCATCCTGTTCGAATCGGCGGTTTCCTTCCTCGGCCTCGGCGATCCCAACGTCGCGAGCTGGGGCAGGCTGGTCGGCGACGGCCGGCAGCTCATCCGCAGCTCCTGGTACATCTGCGCCATTCCCGGCGTCGCCATCATGCTCACCGTGCTCTGCCTCAACCTGGTCGGCGACGGGCTGAACGATGCGCTGAACCCCAAGCTCAGGGATCGCTGAGCCATGTCGCACGCGCGCATTGCACCGGACCGCGGGCCTCCAGGCCCGCTCTTGAAGGCGGGCCTGGAGGCCCGCGGTCCGAAGATTGCCGCTCCTCTTGAAGTGCGCGATCTGCGCACCACGCTCTTCACGCGCCGCGGCGAGATGAAGGCCGTCGACGGGCTGAGCCTCACCGTCGGCGCCGGCGAGACCGTGGCCCTGGTCGGCGAATCCGGCTGCGGCAAGTCCCTGTCGGCGCTGTCGATCATGCGCCTGCTGCCCGACCCACCGGCCCGCATCGTCGGCGGCGAAGTGCGGCTGAACGGGCGCGACATCGTCGCCTTGTCCGAAGACGACATGCTCGATGTCCGGGGCAAGGAGATCGGCATGATCTTCCAGGACCCGATGAGCTCGCTGAACCCGGTCGCCACGGTCGAAAAGCAGATCGTCGAGGTACTGACGGCCCATGCCGACCTCAGCCGCAGCGCGGCGCGCGCCCGGGCCCTCGAACTGCTCGAATTGGTCGGCATGCCCGACGCCGCCCGCCGGCTCGACGCCTATCCGCACCAGCTCTCCGGCGGCATGTGCCAGCGGGTCGTGATCGCCATGGCGATCGCCTGCAGCCCGTCGGTGCTGATCGCCGACGAACCGACCACGGCGCTCGACGTCACGGTGCAGGCGCAGGTGCTGGCGCTGCTGAAGAAGCTGCAGGCCGATGCCGGCATGGCGATGATCTTCATCACCCACGATCTCGGCGTGGTGGCGGAGACGGCCGACAGGGTCGTGGTGATGTATGCCGGCCGCAAGGTCGAGGAAGCGACCGTCGACGACCTCTTCGAGGCACCCCTGCATCCCTACACGGTCGGGCTGATCGGCGCGACGCCGACTCCGGGCGCGGAACGTGCCGAACGCCTGGCCGATATCCCCGGCATGGTGCCGCCGCTCAATGCCCTGCCCCAAGGCTGTGCCTTCGCCCCACGCTGCAAGCGCGTGATGGAGCGGTGCCTCGGTGAACGGCCGGCATTGCGGGAAACCGCCCCCGGCCGGCTGGTCGCCTGTTTCGCCGTCGAAGGGGGCTGAGCGTCATGTCACCTTCAACGTCACCTTCCGGATCGTCCTCGGCGTCGCTTCTGTCTTTGCGCGACGTCCATGTCCGCTTCAACACCGCCGCCGGCGTGGTCCGCGCCGTGAGCGGCGTCAGCCTCGATCTCGCGGTCGGCGAGACCCTGGGGCTGGTGGGCGAGTCGGGCTGCGGCAAGTCCACCTTGGGCAAGGCGATCATGAAGCTCGTTCCCGCCGCGGCCGGCGAGATCCGCGTCGAGGGGATCGACATCGCGCCGCTGGGACGCGCCGAGCTCACCGACATGCGCCGCAAGGTGCAGATGATCTTCCAGGACCCCTACGGCTCGCTCAATCCGCGGTCGACCGTGGGGCGCTCCGTGGCCCAGCCCATGGTGCTGGCCGGTTGGAAGCCGGACGCCATAGCCGCGCGGCTGGAGACGCTGCTCGGCTGGGTCGGCTTGCCGTCGGAGGCCAAGCAGCGCTTCCCGCACGAATTCTCCGGCGGCCAGCGGCAGCGAATCGGCATTGCTCGGGCGCTGGCCCTCGGCCCCAAGCTGATCATCTGCGACGAGCCGGTCTCCGCCCTCGACGTCTCAGTGCGCGCCCAGGTGATCAACCTGCTCGAGGACCTGAAGACCGAGTTCGGCGTCTCCTATCTCTTCATCAGCCATGATCTCAGCGTGGTCGAGCATATCGCCGACCGCGTGGCGGTGATGTATCTCGGCACCCTGGTCGAGGTCGGCGGCCGCGACCAGATCTGGCGCACCCCGCAGCATCCCTACACCAAGGCGCTGCTGGCGGCCGCGCCGATCGCCAATCCCAAGATCGCGCGGATGCGCCAGCGCACGGTCCTGCAAGGCGAGCTGCCGAGCCCGCTCAATCCGCCGGCCGGCTGCCCGTTTCATTCGCGCTGCCCGATCGCCCAGGATCGCTGTAGGTCCGAGCGGCCGGAACTGAGGCCTGTGAGCAACGGTGCGCAGGCGGCGTGCCATTTCGTCTGACAGCTCTATATGATCGGCGCATGAAACGACGCGCCCTGTCGGCCGGCCTTGCCGCGCTCCTGCTCTCCCCCCTCGCGGCTACGGCACAAACGATGGAGTTCGCCTGCCCCGATCCGGGCACGACCTTCACCTACGACAGCGGCGTCAAGGTCGTGGCGCGCGGCCGCGAGGGCATGACCTGCCTCATGGAGCGGGTCGGCGGCGGCTCCTTCAAGCTTTCCGCCCTGCTGTTCGATAACCCCTCACCGGACGGCGCCGACATGTCGGCCTATATCGCTGCCCTGCGGCCCGACCGGTTGTGGCCCCTGCAGGTCGGCAAGAAGATCGAGGCGCATTACAGCGTCGGCGGCAACAGTTGGGCTTATGTCCTCACCGTGGTGCGCTATGAGCGGCGCACCGGCCCCGCCGACAAGATGATCGACACCTTCCTGATCGAAATGACGGAGCAGGGCAGCAAAGGCCAGCGCTCGGTCTCGCGCTGGTGGATCTCGCCCGCCGACAAGTTCGCGATCCGCTACGATTTCAGCGACGGCGCCGGCAAAGCCAACCGCGCAGTCGTGACCAGCGTAACCCATTAGTCGCAGTTTTGTGACCCGCCACCCCTTGGCACCGTAAAAAGGCAGGCGCATCTTCCGCTCATGACGCGCCTGCGCGCCCTTTCCGCTTTTCTCGCCTGTCTCGCTGTCTTGGCGAGCGGCGTCATGGCGGTGGCCGCGGCCATGCCAGGCGTATCGACTGCCGTCGAGCGCAGCGCGGCGACCAATGCACCCTGCAGCCACTGCGATGACTGCGATGGCGTGCCCTGCCCGATCCCGATGCCTGCCTGCGCGCAGGTCGGCGGCAGCGGTGTGCCGGTGCTCGCCGCCATGGCAATCGACCTGCCGGCTATCGGTTCGAGCTCGATCGACTGGCCTGTCGCCAGCACCAGCCTGAGCGGCCTGTCTCCCCCTCCCGACCCTTTCCCTCCGCGCGCCTGATCCTTCGCCGATCTGTTTGATCCGGCGATTTGATCTGACGGTCTAGGCCGGCGCCCCGTGCTCGCTATCGGGCGCGTCCGGCAGTGCGGAGGATTCCATGAAGTTCGTCTCGTCGCGGCCCGGCCTCGCCGGCGCCGTTCTGTTCGCCGTGCTTGGGCTCGGCCTTGGCCTGGCGGCAGCGCAGCCGGCTGCCGCCGATGCGGCCTGCAATGGCGGCAAGGTCAAGTACTACCGCAATCCCATGGGCACGCCCGACACCTCGCCGATCCCGAAGAAGGATTCCATGAACATGGACTACATCCCGGTCTGCGAGGACGAGACCGGGACGAACCCGGGTGCCGTCACGATCGGCCTCGACAAAGTGCAGCGCCTGGGTGTGCGCACGGCCGAGGTCCAGGAACGGGCACTGAGCCGAATCGTGCGCGCCTTCGCCAGCCTGCAGTTCGACGAACGCCGCCAGAGCGTCGTGGCACCGCGCTTTGCCGGCTGGATCGAGAAGCTCCTGGTCAACGCCGTCGGCGATCCGGTGACGCGCGGCCAGCCCCTGTTCGAGGTCTACAGTCCCGAGCTCAATGTGCTGCAGCAGGAATGGCAGCTCGCCGGCCGCACCGCCTACGCCACCGACAAGCTACACAACCTCGGCTATCCCGAGGCCGAGATGGAGAAGCTGCGGCGGGGCGAACGGCCGCGTACCGTGACCATTCGGTCCCCCGCGACCGGCACCGTCATCGACAAGACGGCGATCGAGGGAGCGCGCTTTCAGGCCGGCGATCCGCTGTTCCGCATCGTCGACACCTCCAGCATGTGGGTGATCGCCGAAGTCTACGAACAGGACCTCGCCTACGTGAAGGTGGGCGACATGGCCCGCATCACCGTGAACGCCTGGCCCAACCGCAGTTTCGAGGGCAAGGTCACTTTCATCTACCCAGGCCTCGGCAAGGAAAGCCGCACCGCACGACTGCGGATCGAAGTGGCCAATCCCGACGGCCTGCTGCGCGCCGACATGGCCGCCACGGCGGAGATCGCCTCGCCCCTCGAGGGCAGCCGCGTCGTCGTGCCGGACTCCGCGGTGATCGACAGCGGACGGCGGCAGGTGGTGCTGGTTGAACGCGGCGAGGGCCGCTACGAGCCGCGCCCCGTGAAACTCGGCGCCCGGGTTCCGGGCTTCGTCCAGGTGATCGACGGCCTCACGGCAGGCGAGCGCGTCGTCACCCAGGCGACCTTCCTGATCGACGCCGAGAGCAACATCCGCGCCGCGCTGGCCGCCTTCAATGCCGGAGAAAAGCAGTGATCGCCAGCATCATCCGCTGGTCGGCCCGCAACATCCTGCTGATGGTGATCGCCGCCGCTTCCGTTGTCGGTGGCGGCCTGTTCGCCGTCGGCCGGCTGTCGCTCGACGCCATCCCCGATCTCTCCGACACGCAGGTGATCGTCTACACCGAAATGCCGGGCCAGGCGCCTCAGGTGGTGGAGGACCAGGTCACCTATCCCCTCAGCACGGCCCTTCTCGCCGTGCCGAAGAGCCGGGTGGTGCGCGGCTTCTCGTTCTTCGGCGTGTCCTTCGTCTATGTGATCTTCGAGGACGGCACCGACATCTACTGGGCCCGCAGCCGCGTACTCGAATACCTGAATTCGGCGGCACAGCGGCTTCCGGCCAATGCCCGCCCGACCTTGGGACCCGACGCGACCGGCGTGGGCTGGGTCTATCAATATGTCGTCCTGGGCGCCGACCGCACGCTCGCCGAACTGCGCTCGCTGCAGGACTGGTACGTGCGCTTCGGCCTCGCCAAGGCTCAGGGCGTCGCCGAAGTGGCGAGCGTCGGCGGCTTCGTGCGGCAATACAACGTCGTTCTCGACCCGGTGAAGCTGCGTAGTTTCGGCATTCCGCTCGGCCGGGTGATCGAGGCCATCCGCCAGTCCAATCGCGAGACCGGCGGCCGGGTCGTGGAAATGACCGAAACCGAGTTCATGGTGCGCGGCCGCGGCTACCTACGGGACGCCGCCGACCTGGAGCTGATCGTGCTGAAGGCCGGCGGACCCACGCCGATCCTGATCCGCGATGTGGCGCGGGTCGAGCTGGGCCCCGACGAGCGACGCGGCCTGAGCGAGCTCGACGGCGAGGGCGAAGCGGTCGGCGGCATCGCCGTGCAGCGCTTTGGACAGAACGCGCTCGACGTCATCGATCACGTGAAGGCGAAGCTCGGCGAGATCGCCGACGGTCTTCCCGAGGGCGTGCGCATCGCGGCGGTCTATGACCGCTCCGAGCTGATCCATCGCGCCATCGCCACCCTGAAATGGACCCTGATCGAGGAAAGCCTCGTGGTCGCCGCCGTATGCATGGTGTTCCTGCTGCATGTCCGTTCGGCGCTGGTCGCCATCGTGACCTTGCCGATCGGCGTGCTGATGGCCTTCATCGCCATGCAGGCGCTCGGCATCGGTTCCAACATCATGAGTCTGGGCGGCATCGCGATCGCGATCGGCGCCATGGTCGACGCCGCCATCGTCATGATCGAAAATGCCCACAAGCATCTCGAACGGCTGGAACCCGGCCGCTCGCGCCGCGAGGCGATCGTCGCCGCCGCGGTCGAGGTCGGGCCGGCGCTGTTTTTCAGCCTGCTGGTCATCACCGTCTCCTTCCTGCCGATCTTCGCCCTGGAGGATCAGGAGGGACGGCTGTTCAAGCCACTGGCCTGGACCAAGAGCCTGGCGATGGCCGCCGCCGCCCTCCTGTCGGTGACGCTGGTGCCGGCCCTGATGATGCTGTTCGTGCGCGGCCGCCTGGTCCCGGAGCATCGCAATCCGATCAACCGGCTGCTGATCTTCGTCTACCGGCCGCTGATCCGATGGGTGCTGAAAGCACGGCTGCTGACCGTCGCCATCGCGCTCGCAGCGATGGCCGCCGCCCTCTGGCCATTGTCGCGTCTCGGCGCCGAATTCATGCCGACCCTCGACGAGGGCACCTTGATGTACATGCCGGTCACGCTGCCCGGCCTCTCGGTCACCAAGTCGGCCGAGCTGCTGCAGACACAGAACAAGATCATCAAGTCGTTTCCCGAGGTCGCTTCGGTGTTCGGCAAGGCCGGTCGCGCTGCGACGGCCACCGATCCCGCACCGCTCGAAATGTTCGAGACGGTGATCAACCTCAGGCCCCGCGAAGAATGGCGGGCCGGCATGACGACGGAGCGGCTGATCGCCGACATGGACGCCGCCCTGCAGTTTCCCGGCGTCAGCAATGCCTGGACGATGCCGATCAAGGCCCGCATCGACATGCTGGCGACCGGCATCCGCACGCCGGTCGGAGTCAAGATCCTGGGGCGCGACTACGCCCAACTCGAGCAGACGGCCCGCCAGGTCGAGGCAGCGATCCGTGCCGTTCCCGGCACGACCGCCGCACATGCCGAACGGGTCACCGGCGGCTACTTCCTGGAAATCCTGCCGCAGAGGTCCCGGCTCGCCCAGTACGGCGTGATGATCGAGGAGGTGCAGCAGGCCGTCGCCAGCGCGCTCGGCGGCGAGACGGTGACGACCACGGTCGAAGGCCGCGAACGCTATTCGGTGACGGTCCGCTATCCGCGCGACTTCCGTTCCGACCCGCGCGCCATCGCCTCGGACGTGCTGATCCCCACCATGCAGGGCGGCATGCTGCCGCTCGGCCAGCTGGCCGAGATCGCGCTGACACAGGGGCCGACATCGATCCGGACCGAGAACGCCCAGCTCGCAGTCTATGTCTATGTCGACTTCCGCGACCGCGACCTCGCCGGCTATGTCGCCGACGCCCGGCGTGCGGTGCAGGAAACAGTGACTTTCCCGCCCGGCGCCTACGCCATCTGGAGCGGTCAGTTCGAGTATCTCGAGCGGGCCGAGGCCAAGCTGCGGTTGGTCGTCCCGGCGACTCTGCTGCTGATCTTCGTTCTGCTCTATCTCAACTTCGGACGCCTGACCGAGACCCTGATCGTCATGCTGTCGCTACCCTTTGCCCTGGTCGGCGGCCTCTGGCTCGTCTGGTGGATGGGCTTCAACATGAGCGTGGCCGTTGCCGTCGGCTTCATTGCGCTGGCCGGCGTCGCCGCCGAAACCGGCGTGGTGATGCTGATCTACCTCGACCAGGCCCTCGCCGCGCGCCGCGCTCGCTGCACCGAGGAAGGACGCGCCTTCACCCGCGCCGACCTCGACGCGGCAATTATGAGCGGCGCCGTCGAAAGGGTGCGGCCCAAGATCATGACGGTGACGGCAATCGTCGCGGGCCTTCTGCCGATCCTGTGGAACCATGGCACTGGCTCCGAAGTGATGCAGCGTATCGCCGTGCCGATGATCGGCGGCATGGCGAGCTCCACCCTGCTCACCCTGCTGGTGATCCCGGCGATCTACGCGCTGGTGAAACGCCTGCCATTGAAAACTTAGCGATGCCCGCTGCCGGAATCAGAGAATCCGGCGCAGCAACGGCATCCGTCGGAACACCAGGGCAGAGAGGGCGAATGTCGCGACCGCAGCGGCGGCCGTCAGAAGAGCTGCCTTGAACAGGCCGCCCCCCGGCAGGCGATGCAGCAGCAGCGCCAGGGCGATGATCACCGGCGGATGGAAGAGGTAGACGGCGAAGGCATTGTCGGAGAGGAACTTCGCGGCGGGTCCCTGGCGGCCAAAATTGCGGCGATAGAGCGCGAGGAGACCGAAGCTCATGCCGACACACACCAGCGCTTCCCAGAGACACTTTCCGGCACTCACCGGATTGAAGCCGCCATTGTAGGGCCTCGTGTCGCCCTGCAGGGCGCCACCCGCAACGATCAAGATGACGAAGATCAGAGCGGCCGGCGCCAGCAGAGCTGCTGCCCAGGCCAGCGCGTCGCGCTGCGGCAGGTGTTCGAACCAGCGCCCGCGAAAGGCGGCGACGCCCGCCACGAACATGAGGATGTACTGAGGAAAATCGCCGGGATGCATGTTGAAGACGCTGACGTCCTCCGGCAGCACAACGCGCACGGCGAATGTCGTGGCTGCCATGGCGAGCAGAAAGCCGGCGATGATTCCGGCGGCAGGCTTGCCGGCCATCTTGCCCGGGACGGGCGGCAGTGCCGACCGCATGAGGGCATAGACGAGTGAGAAGGCGAGAAGGGCGGCGCAGAACCACATCGGTCCCGTTTCGGAAAGCCATTCGCCGTTGCGAAAATGCACGAGCCATTGATGGGTGAAGCCACCGCTGCCCCAGGTGCGTGACACGAAGTACTGCGTCAAAGGTCCAATCACGAGCATGTAGAGGAGTGTCGGCACACCGAGCCGCAGGAAGCGATCGCGACTGAAGCGACGCAACCCCTTCCTGTCGAAGGCCGGCGCCGCGAAGTAGCCGGCAATCAGGAAGAGCAGCGCCATGAAGAAGGCCTGCAGGACGCTTTGATAGACGCCGAATACGATCGCAGTGCCGAAGCCTGTCGTCGCGCGATCCGTATAGTACCAGTTGCCGAACGGACTGTAGGTGTCGCTGGCATGCATGCTCAGGACGAGGATGATCATCGTCCAGCGGACGTTGTCGACGAAGGCCAGCCGCGTCACCTCCGCTTTGCCGGCAGCGGCGACGGGCCCCAAGCCGCACCGATCGGATGCCATAGGGGCACTCTGGCAGGACAGTGACGGCGCCTCCAGGCGCTCCAGGTCATTGCAGTCGAGCCGAATCCCGACCCTTCAGTCGCCTGCAGCGTCCAGCATCTCCGCGAGGTTCTCCGGCCAGACCGTCGCCCGAGTTCGCCGGAGGTCCTCAAGCGACCACCAGCGATGCTCGACCATGACCTCGCGCTCGAAATCGGTCCAGCTCTCCCACGAAAGTGCATCGGCGCCGAGACGAACGAGGTAGTACCACTCGTCCGATATGGCGTGTTCGCCGTCCGGCAACTGCATGACGACTTCGCGCCGCGCAACCACTTCGCCGACGGAGTCGCGCCGAAGGCCAGTCTCCTCGAGGAGCTCGCGAAGTGCTGCCTGCTCCAGGGTCTCGCCCTCCTCGACACCGCCGCCCGGTGTCGCCCAGAAATCCAGTCCGGCAAGCGGCCCGCGCTTGTGCACGAAGCGAAAGAGCAGGAGCTCGCCCGCCTCGTTCAGGATCAGAAAGCGGGCCGATGGGCGTCTGCGCATCGTGGCCGCCGAGGTCGACTTAGACGACCGATGCCGGATCGGTGTTGGCGCCGCAGATCAGGGTCGCCACATGCTCACCGGCGACGGGCCGATAGGCGCCGCAGATCAGTGCCGCCAGTCCGGTCGCCCCGGCCGGTTCGGCGACCACACGCAACTCATCCCACAAAGCACGTTGAGCCGCCCGCACAGCATCGTCGTTCACCAGCACCGAGTCGCGCACCAGCTTGCGGGCGATCTCGAAATTGGGCGCACCGATGCGGCTGGCGCCCAGCGCATCGGCGGCGATGCCTGAGATCGCCACGTCGACCGGCTTGCCGGCCTTCAGGGCCTCGTGCAGCGTCGGCGTGCCCTCGGTTTCGACGGCGACGATCTTGATCTTCTCGCCGACCGCTGCGGCGCACCCGGCGATCAGGCCGCCGCCACCAACCGCCACCAGCAAGGTATCAAACCCGGCCTGCTCAGCGAACTCCAGCGCCACGCTGCCTGCGCCAGCAAAGACCACCGGGTCTTCATAGGCCGGGACGATCAGGGCGCCGGTCTCGGCGGCGCGCTTCTCCGACGCAGCACGCGCTTCGGCGTAGACGGCGCCGATCTGGTGTACGACCGCACCATAGCTCTTCAACCGCGCCACCTTGGCGGGCGAGGAGATGGTGGGCACGAAGATCTCCGCCTTGTGGCCCAGCGCCCGCGCCGCATAAGCCGCGGCGGCACCGTGATTGCCGCCCGAGGCCGCGACGATGCCGGCGGCCGGCACCTTCGATGCCAGCAGCTTGTGGAACGCCCCACGGCCCTTGAACGAGCCACTGACCTGCAGCGCTTCCAGCTTGAGCGCGAGAGGCACGGTGCTACCGAAGGCGCCGGTCGCCAGTTCGAGGACCGGGGTACGGCGCACATGCGGGCGAACGAGGCCCCACGCGGCTGCGACATCCTTGGTGGAAATCATCGGAGTCTCAGGCGCGGCGGCAGGCGGGCACGTGGCGAAGATAGTGATCGAAATCCGGCGTGCGGGCGTGCGGATCCTTTGCCTCTTCGTCGTAACGGCGCAGCCGCACCGCCTCAGCATGATGTGGATTGGCGCGGAACGCCTCGACCTCGTCGACCGACATCAGGCCACCCTGCAGCTTCAGGCTGCGCACCGAGTCGGGGGCGAGCTTGCTGAAATAGTCCGACTCGACGGTGCAGAGATAGCGCTTGGCCGACACGTGCAGACGGACCGGCTCGCTGACCTCGGGGCCGAAGCGCTCGGCCAGCCATTTCGCGCCGAGTTCCTCGTGCACATCGTCGACGCCGCGCGAGGCCGGATCCTCGCCAAGGCCGTGGATCATGTGGCCGACATCGTGCAGCAGCGCCGCCAGAACGGTCGCGGGGGGTGCCTGATCGGCCTCCGCCAGCGCTGCCGACTGCAGCGCATGCTGGAGCTGGTTGATCTCGCTCAGGCCGTAACGGCGCGTGGCGCGACCGACGAAGATATCCAGGAGTTCCTGACGCAGGGGATCACTCATGCACTCTTCTTATCACGAACCGGGTTGTAGCCGGGAATCAGGGAAAGTGCCTGTTTCAAAGGGTCGGCCTGCCACGCACGCGTAACAAAATCGCCATGCATGTCGAGCCCACCCGTGCTGACGAAGGCGGCGGTGCCCGCCGACAAGGTGCGCGGCATGCCCCGAGTCGTGGGAATTCGGCGCTTGGCGAGCAGGCCTTCCAGGTTCGCGTTCTCGTCCCGCGTCGAGTCGGTGTAGGCGCTGAGCAGGAAGGCCTGCCGGCGACGGGCCGCAAACCAGGCGGCGAACTTGTCCTCGTCGCCATAGAGGGCATCGAGCAGCACCACACCCTGCACGCGATGATTGGCGCCGCCGCGGTCCAGCGCATAGGCGGCCGGCAGGTAGCCGCCGCTATAGGCCACGATCGTCACCGGCGCGGTGTTGAACGCGCGGCCGGCCAGGCGATTGCCGTAGAGACGCATCAGCCGCTCGGCCGCCTCGTCGAGATAGGCCGCGAAGTGGCCGCCGCGCCAGAAATTGCCGGCGCTGGAATCGGCAGCGTCGACAGCGAGCTGCGGCGCCACCAGGGCGATGTTCTGGCCCGAGTCGGCGATCTGTCGCGGCACCCCCTGACGGGCGACGACATCGCGCTCCAGGGTCGCACCGTTGCCGTGCAGATAGAGCACGAGCAGGACCGGTCGCGCCGGATCGAAGCCCGGCGGCAGATAGATCAGCGAGCGCCGGTCGCTGTAGACCGTCTCCTCCCAGTAGACGTCGCCGCGGCCGGTAGTATGGCCGCGCCGCTTGCCGTCACGCGCATCGAGGAACGGCTTGGTCGTCCCGGGGAGGAAGCCACGGTAGGGAAAGGCCGACGTGTTGAAGGCAACGAAGTCGATCTTGCCCTCCTTGAGCGCCGGCGTCGGTGACGGCGGCGGCGCCTTTGGTGCAGGCTTGGGGGCTGCCTTCGGGGCCGGCGACTTGGCGGCCGGCTTGGCCGCCTGCTTCTTGACCGGCTTCTTTTTCTGGGCGTGCGCGGCGGTCGGCATCAGCAAGGCCCCCAACAGCAGCAGCGCCCGCCGCTTCACGCAGCGGCGGGCCGTCCCGCCCCCAGGGCCTGGGGGCGGAGCGGCATCAACACGGAGAAGAAGGCCGGCAGAGCGATCAGGTAGGCGAAGGCGCCGACCAGCACGACGGCCGGCAGTCCGAAGCTGGTCGCCACGATCGGCACCAGTGCGGCGCCGATCACCGAGAAGCAGCCATTGATGCCCCAGGCCCACAGGAACATATGGTCCTTGCCGAGGCGGCCGAGCGTCGTCATTG
Organism: Alphaproteobacteria bacterium 65-37; assembly: GCA_001897995.1. GTDB lineage: Bacteria > Pseudomonadota > Alphaproteobacteria > Reyranellales > Reyranellaceae > Reyranella. The sequence goes on from MKRV01000236.1 coordinate 31,050, forward strand.
CCGTCGGCATGGGGAACCCCATCAGGAAAGCCGGCGGCAGGATGATCAGCAGGCAAAGCAGGATGCGCAGCGCATAGGGCAGCGTGCCGATCCAGTCGAGCGCGTAGTCGATCGTGAAGGCGTAGACCGCCAGGATCAGGAAGATTGCCAGGAACACCTTGGGCATGACGCTGCGTGCGTGATCGAGATAGCGCTCGGAGACGAAGCTGCCGATGCCGGAGAAGACCAGCATGCCGGTGATCAGGACCGAAGCGGACACCGTGGCGTTGGAAAGCGCCAGGATGAAGTGGGAGATCATGCCCACTTCGACGATGATGTAGCCCAGCCCCAGGCAGAGGAAGTAGATCATCGTGCCGAACTTGCCGGGATAGCGACTGAAGATGGTGCGCCAGCCGAAGATCACCGGAAACAGCACCAGGGTCAGCGCGAAGACCGTCGCGATGCCGAGCGTCGCCCAGAGCAGCAGGTAGCCCCATTCGTCCTGCACCAGCTCGAGCCGGTCGGTGAACTTCAGCAGGTCCGGCACTTTGATGTAGGCCGCGAAATAGGGCTGGTGGTTGGTCAGCACCCGGGTGTCGAAGACATACTCGTCCGCGACCTTCTGCCAGCCCCCATGGACCAGGTAATGCCAGGCCAGCCGGCCGAGCACCGTGGCGGGAATCTTGGGCGCCGGCGGCGTGCCGTCGGCCTGCGTTTCGCCGGAGCTCGGCGTTTCGCTGGCACCGGGAGCGCCCGGCGGCGGCTTGTCGTTGGGCTCGCTCTCCGAGGGCGCGGTCGGATCTGCCGGCTGGCCCACGTAGAAGAACTGGTTGCGATAGTCGGCGAGGATCTGCGGCAGCTCGGCCGTGTCGACCTTGATGCCGGGATAGTAGACCGTGTCGAAGGACATCGCCTTGGAATGGGCGTTGAGCTTGGCGATCTCGTCGGGCGTGAAGCCGTCGCGCTTGTAGAGCACGGTCGTGGTCGAAAGATAGGCCGAGACGACGTAGAACTTGTTGGCGATGTCGTTATCGCCCCCCTGACCTCCCGCCACGTCGCGCGCCGCCGCCGCCATCGTGGCGTAGAGCTTGAGCACCGACTTGGGCGGTTCCTCCTTGTTCCACAAGGTGACCGACAGGATGCCATCGGGCTTCAGCGCCCGCATGTAGGCGCTCATCGCCTCGCGGGTGTAGGAGTATTTCTCGACGATCGAGAAGCCACCGGGGCTCGACAGGCCGGCCGAGTCGGCCAGCGACAGGTCGACCACGTCGTAACGGTTCTTGGTGTGCGCGACATAGAGCCGGCCGTCATAGTCGATGACGTTGATTTTCGGGTTGTTCAGGATGTCGCCGGTGAAGTCGCGCAGGCCCTTGTCCTCGCGGAACGCCGTCAGTACCGCCGGATTGCCCTCGGCCACCGTCACCTTCTGCGAGCCCGACTTCAGCGCCACTGCCGTCGAGATACCGCCACCGAACTGGACCACGAACGTCGTCGGGTCCTTCTTCAGCAGGTACGGGTAGTACATCGGCAGATACTTGAAGTAGGCCGTCTCGTCGGCCGGCAGGTCCTTGATGATGCCGGAGGGGCCGTCCGAATCGATGTAGAGGCCGAGATAGGCGTTCGACGGCATCTTGGGCAGGTTGAAGGCGGCGTTGTCCGACAGGCCCGGCGCGAAATGCAGGTAGGAGCTCGAATAGACCTCGAGGTAGCCGAATGGCGAGGTGCGTTCGTAAGTGCGCTTGTTGTCGGGGAACTTGCGGACGTAGGAGACGCCCTTGTAGTCCGACACGGCGAGCTTGGGGATGCCCAGCACCTGCGGCGCGACGTAATGCACGACGGCCGACAGGATCGCGACGGCCACAATGGCGGCGATGCCGCGGCGGTCGCCCATCGCCACGAACCACAGCACGCCACCGGCCAGCCAGAGCAGCAGCGGCGCCATGATCAGGTCGTCGGGCCGCCAGTAATACATGGCGAGCAGGGCCGAGAGGCCGCACAGGCCCGAGCCGACGAGGTCGGCGAAATAGACGCGATTGAAGGTCTTCTGCGCCTTCAGGAAGACCACGCCGAGATAAAGCGCACCGGCCAGGAAGGGCAGGAAGTAGAGCACGAAGTTGGCGAACAGCCGCCACTTCTGCATCGGATCGGAAATCAGGAAGATGGCGTTGAACGGCACCTGCTGGGCGGCGAGGTTGCACACCACCATCAGCGGGCCGAACAGCAGCAGCGCGCCCTTGATTGCGCCTATCCAGTGGCGCTCGAACCAGCCCTTGCCGACGCACATCACTGCGCTGGTGAGCCCGAAGCCGAACATGGCGAGGCTCACCACCAGCGAGCCGAAGTGCGCCCAGCTCCCCACCGAGAAGACGCGCATGATGCCGATCTGCAGCGCGATGATGCTGCCGGCGACCAGGCCTACGGACAGATAGAAGGCAAAGGGGGGGCGATGGTCGAGATCGACCGCGACGGTCAAGGGGGCTCTCCGTTGTTGTTGGATCGCTTTCTGCGATCTTTAGAGGGAGTCTCAGGTGGCCCGACGTCGGTGTCGTCCCGTCCGTTTCGCGTCACCTCAAGCAGTTCGTGTCATCCCGAGCATAGCGAGGGATCTTTGCTGATCCACAAAGGTCCCTCGGCCTTCGGCCTCGGGATGACACAGTTACTTTAGTTCAGGACGACATGCCGTCAGCGATTGTGCGTGCCGACGATCTTGTCGCCTTCGAGCTTGGTGAAGGGCACGAAGGGAACGATCTTGCCGCCGTAGATGTCCTCGCGGCTGGTCATGATGGCGCCGTCGGCACCCTGGGTCTTGGTCACCTTGAGCACGCGCTGCGCGCCCGGCGGGCCGACCGGGATAACCATGATGCCGCCCGACTTGAGCTGCTGCAGCAGCGGCGGCGGCACGTGGTCGATGCCGGTGGTCACGATGATCTTGTCGAACGGGGCGGCCTCTTCCCAGCCATAGTAGCCGTCCGCGTGCTTGGTCTTGATGTGCTGGAACTCGGTGTAGCCCTTCTCGATCAGCTTGTCGTAGAGCCCGCGTGTGCGCTGGGCGAGCGGCGCGATGATCTCGATCGTGTAGGCGTTCTCGGTGAGGTTGGCGATGTAAGCCGACTGCACGCCCGACCCGGTGCCGATCTCGAGCACCTTCTCGCCGCGCTTCACGTCGATGACGTTGGTCATGCGGCCCTGAATGTGCGGGCCGGACATGGTGACGCCATAGCCAATGTCGAGGAAGTTGTGCTCGTACGCCCGCTTATGGATCGCCGGGTTGATCGCGGCGAACTCCTCGCGCGGCGTCAGCAGGAAGGCACGGCTCGTCTTGGCGTCCCAGATGTCCTTGTTGCGCAGGAGCGCCTGGAAGCGGTCCCAGCGCTGGCCGAGGAACACCGGATCCTCACCGCGCGCCTTGCCCCAGGCGATGAAGTTGTCGCGGGTGTCGGTCGGGGGATTGAGGTCCCAGCTGTAGGGCTTGATCGTGGCGGCGATGGCCGGGGCGGCCAGCGCACCGGCGGCGAGCGCCACCGAACCGGAGACGAATGTGCGCCTCTTCAAGATAATCCTCCTTGGCACGGACCCCGGGGGGTGAGGGGGACGAACCGCCGGAAAAGCCCGGCGAATCGGGGGCAGCCGCACGCCGAACTAGATACGGGAATTGTGGCGGATTTGCCAGCGCGGCCGGGACCGCAGGCGGCCAACCCCCTGAAATCAAAAGGAAGAAATCGTGAGGTCATAAATCGCCGATGCGGCGCGCGGCATCGCGCACCAGACGTGCAAAAGCGGCCAGCAGGTGGGCCTCGCAGAGTGGGTGAAAGGACGCAGGCGGGACACGGCCAAGCCCTGGGCCGTTCATCCAACCTTTCCGGCGCCGGCGCCTCTGGTATCGGCAAGAGCCGTCAATCCCCGGGCGCCGAAACGTCCGACCTCGCTGCGCACCAACCGCCGCAGCCAGATGTGCCCGGGATCCTGCCGACGCCCGGCATGCCAGCTCAAGGTCACCGGGAAGGCCGCGATGGCCTCGGGCAGCGGCAGCATCCGCAGCAGCCCGGTTTCCATCAGCGCCCCGGCGATCGACAGCGGGACTGCGCCGACCAGCGGCGTGGCCCCGACAACCAGCGGAATCTCCAGCAGTTCGCTGACATGGAAAGCGACGCTCCATTTCCGCCGCGTGACCAGCTCGCGGACCTGGCGGAGCGCCGCCGGTTCGACCCACGATGCGGTGCGGCCATAGTGGATCACGAACCGCTCCGCCTCGAGGTCCCTGAGGCTGGCCTTTGCTCCCAGGCGCGGATGACGGGCGCTGTAGAGCAGGGTGAGGCGGTCGTCGAAGACGTGCTGATGCACGAAGCGGCCCTCGGCGATCCTCAGCCAGTCGATAGCCATGTCGACGCGCCCCTCCTCCATTTCGCGCAATACGCCGGCCGGCATGGTCCGTGTGTCGAAGCTCAGCCTGACCCCCGGCGCCTCGTGCGCCACGCGCTTCTCGATCTGAAGGCCGATGATGGGGCCGGCGATGTGCGGGATGGCGATCCGGAATTCGCGGCGGGAGCGCAGTGGATCGAACTGCGCCTTGCCGGCGATGGCGCCGCGGATGTTGTCCAGCGAATCGCGAAACGACGGATAGAGCGTCGTTGCCGTCGCGGTCGGTTTCAGCACGTTGCCGTTGCGGACGAAAAGCTCGTCGGCCAGTGCGCCACGCATACGGCTGATGGCATGGCTGACGGCCGACTGCGTCAAGCCGAGGCGGTCGGCAGCGGCGGTGATGCTGCCGGTCTCGAAGACCGCCTCGAAGACGGTCAGCAGGTTGAGGTCGAGAGGACGACTGCGGGCCATCTTCGTCTCCTGTCGGCCGGCGCATGCACGGCATTCATGCCCGGAGTGTAGCCTATTCGCTGGCGGCGACAGCCGATCGCCGCCATCTGGCAGCCTTCGCCTTTCTCTCCCTTCCCTGCATCGACCCGATTTCCCGAGCTGCCCCCCGCTTCGCCATGGCCCTCCATTGGACAATCGACACGAGAAGTAGGCTGATCGTTGCCACCGCCGAGGGGGAGATCAGAGCCGGGGAGGTACGCGACTATCTGGCGATGGTCGCCGGCGCCCGTGTCCAGGACTACCGTCAGTTGTTCGATTTTTCGCGGGCCTCGGCCAATTTCTCCCCCAGCGAGACGCTGGAACTGGGCGTGCTCATTCAGGTGCACCAGAAGCAGCCGTCCTCGAGTGCGCTCGCCGTCGTGATGCCGGACCGACCGGCGGAAGCGGTCGCGCGGCTGCTCGGCATCATGGCGACGGTGCAACGCCCGATGCGCCTGTTCGGCAAGCCCGAGGCGGCCCTGAAGTGGCTGGGCGAACCCGTTGCCCGGCGCCTCGACAAGGACCTTGCCTGAAGAGACAGGCTGTCTACCGCGATCAGGTGTACTTGCGGACGTCGTCGATCACCTTGCCGTCGTTCGGCAGGCTGCCCGGCTTGGCGAACTCGACCTTGCCGCCGACCTTGCAGACAGCGCGGATGGTGCCTTCCATGGCCTTCTCGAGGTCGGTCGAGGCCTGCGGCGCCTCGACCTTCAGGGTCATGATGTCGGCCTGATCGACCCAGTCGATCACCAGCCGCAGGCGGCCGAGGCCGGGATGCTTCCGGGCGATCTCGGCGATCTGTTCGGGATCGACGAACATGCCGCGCACCTTGGTGCGCTGGTCGGCCCGCCCCATCCAGCCCTTGATGCGCGTGTTGGTGCGGCCGCAGGGGCTGGCGCCCGCCAGCACCGCCGACATGTCGCCGGTGCCGAACCGGATCAGCGGATAGGCCCGATTGAACGAGGTCACCACGACTTCGCCGACATCGCCGTCGGGGACCGGATCGCCGGTGCCGGGACGCACGATCTCGACGATCACACCCTCATCGACGACCATGCCCTCGACCGTGCCGTCCGGTCCCGCCGATTCGTAGGCAATCGTCCCGAGATCGGCCGTGCCGTAGCTCTGCAGGCACGTCATGCCCGCGGTCCGGAACATCTGGCGCAGGCTGGGGGGCAGCGCTTCGGCGCCGACGAAGGCATGCTTCAGCGAGGAGATGTCCTTGCCCAGTTCGGCCGCCTTCTCGATCAGGATCTTGAGAAAGGACGGCGTGCCGACATAGCCGGAGGGCCGGATGGCCGCGATGGCGTCGAGCTGCAGCTCGGTATTGCCCACCCCGCCCGGCACGACGGCGCAGCCCAGCGCCCGCGCTGCCGACTCCATCATCATGCCGGCCGGCGTCAGGTGATAGGCGAAGGTGTTGTAGACCACGTCGCCGGGGCGGAAGCCGCAGGCGTACATGGCACGCGCGCCGCGGAAGTAATCGGGCTCGTCGGTGTCGATCTCAAAGATCGGGCCGGGCGACATGAAGACGTGGCGCACCTTGCTCATCGGCACGGTGATCAGCCCGCCCATCGGCGGGTTCTTCTTCTGCACCTCACCCAGCATTGACTTACGCAGCACCGGCAGCCGGGCGAGCGCCGCCCGCGAAGTCACCGAGGTCGGATCGACGTCCTTCAGCCATTCTGCAAAGAACGGTGCATTGGCCTTGGCATGGGCGATCTGCTGCGGCAGGGCCTGCATCAACGCCTTCTCGCGCGCCTCGGGCGTCCTGGTCTCCAAGGTGTCGAAGTGCGGCGCCATGCGTTTCTCTCCCGTCAGATCGCAGTTTGCGCGACGGTAGAACCCCGCTTCCGGCCTTGCAACGGCGTGGGCGGGCCATAATATCAGAGCTCGAATATTATGGAGCCCACCGTGTCGTCAGTCCGCATCGCCTACGAGACCTTTCAGAAGACCGCGCCCGCCGCCCAGGCCGCCCTGCTGGCCATGGGCAAGGCCGCCGACGAGGCCGGTCTCGACAAGACGATCATCGAACTGGTGAAGCTCAGGGTCTCGCAGATCAACAACTGCGCCTTCTGCCTGCAGATCCATCTCAACGTCTCGCGGCGGCTCGGCCTGCCGCAGGAAAAGCTCGACCTGGTCGCGACCTGGCGCGAGGCCGGCATCTTCACGGAGAAGGAATGCGCCGCCCTTGCCTGGGCTGAGGCGCTGACGCGGCTCGCCGACCGCAGCGTGCCCGACGAGGCCTACGAGGCGGTGCGCCGGCACTTCGACGAGAACCAGCTGATCTTCCTCAGCACGTCGATCGCCACCATCAATGCCTGGAACCGGCTGGGCGCCGCTTTCGGCTTCGCGCCGCCGATCCCGAAGGCGGCCGCCGCCGGCAAGGCGGCCTGATCCTTACCCGCCGGGTAATTGCCCGCAACGACGCGACGCGGCGATGGTGGTGGCATGTGGACCACCATTGCCCTGCCGATGGCCTTCGCCCTCGTCGGCATCATTCACCTGTTGCCGATCGCGCCTGTGTTCGCGCCCGACACGCTGTCGCGCCTCTATGGAATCGCCCCCACCGACATTACGCTGCTGGTGCTGATGCGCCACCGAGCGCTTCTGCTGGCGCTGGTCGGCATTCTCTGCTTGTGGGCGAGCTGGTCGCCCTCGGTCAGGCCAGCCGCTCTGCTGGCAGCCGGCATCAACGTCGTGGGCTTCCTCGGTTTCTATGCGCTCTACGGCAGCCCAGCGGGGGCACTGCGCACCATCGCCATCGCCGACCTGGTCGCCCTGCCGCTGCTGGCCTTCGCGGCCTGGATGACGTTCGCCCGCGGCTAAAGCCAGCGCTTGCGGCGACGGTAGTGCTTGACGTCGCGGAAGGAGCGGCGGCCCTCGCCGCCCACGCCCAGATAGAATTCCTTCACATCTTCGTTCTCGCGGAGCGCCGCCGCATCGCCGTCGAGCACGACGCGGCCGTTCTCCAGGATGTAGCCGTAATGGGCGTAGCGCAGCGCCACGTTGGTGTTCTGCTCGGCCAGCAGGAAGGAGACCTTTTCCTGCTCGTTGAGGTTCTTCACGATCTCGAAGATCTCCTCGACGAGCTGAGGTGCCAGCCCCATCGACGGCTCGTCGAGCAGGATGGTGTTGGGCCGGCTCATCAGTGCCCGGCCGATCGCCGTCATCTGCTGCTCACCGCCCGAAGTGTAGCCGGCCTGGCTCGTCCGCCGCACCTTGAGGCGCGGGAAGTAGTGGTAGACCTTCTCGAGGTCGTCGGCGATCTGGCGGCGCTTGTTGCCGTGGATGAAGGCGCCGGTGAGCAGGTTCTCCTCGACAGTGAGATGGCCGAAACAGTGCCGGCCCTCCATCACCTGGATGACGCCGCGCCGCACCAGATCGTTGGGCGAGAGGCCGTCGACCCGCTCCCCGCGGCACTGGACCTGGCCCTTGGTGACCTCGCCGCGCTCGGCCAGCAGCAGGTTGGAGATCGCTTTCAGGGTCGTCGACTTGCCCGCCCCATTGGCGCCGAGCAGCGCCACGATGCCGCCCTCCGGTACCGCGAGCGACACGCCCTTCAGCACCAGGATCACGTGGTTGTAGATCACTTCGATATTGGAGACCTCGATGACCTTGACGGACGCCGGTGCGGCTTCGGTCACATCGTGGCTCGCAGATTGAGGCATCGTTCGGTTCCTCTGCCGCGCTTACGCCCTCTCCGCCCACGTCATCGTGGGGGAGAGGACACATGAGAGGCGTGCGAATCGGCGGCGAAAGCCGTCGTTCAGTTCTCCTTGGAGCAGTCGCGCGGCGTGATCTTCTTTTCCGCCGCGTACTTGGCTGCCGTCGCCTTGACCAGCGGCTCGATGATCGTGTCGTCGCCGGTGTACCAGTCGGAGATCACCTTCCACTGCTTGCCGTCCCACTGATGGACGCGGCTGAGCCGGGTGCCTTCGTGGTCGGTGCAGCTCACCTTGAGCGGCCCGATCATGCCCTCGAAACCGAGCTGCTTGATGCGTTCGGCCGTGAGATTGAGGTTCTCGATGCCCCAGCGCACCTGCTCACCGGTCATCGGCTTGTTGCCGAACTTGGCCATGGCAGTACGGATCGCCTCAGTGCCCAGCATCGAGTTGATCAGGCCGCGATTGTAGAGCACCGCGCCGATCTCGTCGGGCTTGGCCAGCGACTTGCCCTGCGAGTAGACGTACTTCTCGAGGTCGGCATAGACCGGCGCCTTGCCCGACGTGTGCTGCAGCATCAGCGCCTTGTAGCCCGCGCCCTTCTCGCCGGCCGGGATGACGTCGGGTTCCGCACCCGACCACCACACGCCGATCATCTTGTCGCGCGGATAGTTGACATTGCCGGCCTCGGTGACGGCGGCGGAGTTCATCACGCCCCAGCCCCACAGCAGCACATAGTCCGGCCGTTGCTGGCGGATCTGCAGCCACTGCGACTTCTGCTCGCTGCCCGGTGCTGGCACCGGGATCGGCAGGAACTCGAAGCCATACTTCTTGGACAGCACTTCCAGTGCCGCGATCGGCTCCTTGCCGTAGGGCGAATCGTGGTAGAGCAGCGCGATCTTCTTGCCCTTGAGCTTGTCGAAGCCGCCGAGCTCCTTGGCGACGTGCTGGATCGCGACATCGGCTGCCGTCCAGTAGGTGCCGAGCAGCGGGAAGTTCCAGGTGAAGACCTGGCCGTCACGGCTGTCGGCGCGGCCGTAGCCCATGGTGATCAGCGGAATCTTGTCGCCCGGCGCCTTCTCGGTCAGCGCAAAGGTGATGCCGGTGCTGAGCGGGCTGAAATAGGCGGCACCGGTCGGCCCCTTGTTCTTCAGGCGCTCGTAGCACTCGACGCCGCGGTCGGTGGCGTAGCCGGTCTCGCATTCCTCGAAGGAGATCTTGACGCCGTTGATGCCGCCGTCGCGGGCATTGAGCATGGCGATGTAGTCGGCCACGCCGTCGGCGAACGGAATGCCGTTCGGTGCGTAGGCTCCGGTCCGGTAGACCAGGCCCGGAATGAACTGCTCGTTCTGTCCTTGCGCCTCGGCCGTGCCCACCGCGACCATGCCGGCCGATACGAGGGCAGCGCCGAGCAGCGCCAATCTGCGAAGTCCCATCGTTTCCTCCTCACCATTGTGGGCGGTCTCTTGACGGCCGCCCCTTCCCCAAAGCCTATCCCCCGCCGCTCAGTGCGGAAAGGGCCACAACCGGAGCTTTTCCTTGGCGATCGACCACAAGCGCGCCAGCCCATGCGGCTCGACCACCAGGAAGAAGACGATCAGCGCCCCGAACGCCATCGCCTCGAAATGCGAGACCGTCGCCGTGCTGATCTTCCACGCGACCAGGCCGCCGATCGGCGGCAGGGCCTGATTGAGGAAGATCGGCAGCAGGATGATGAAGGCGGCCCCCAGGAAACTGCCCAGGATCGACCCCAACCCGCCGATGATCACCATGAACATGAGCTGGAAGGAGCGATCGATCGAGAAGGCCGCCGGCTCCCAGGAGCCGAGATAGATGAAGGCCCACAGGCCGCCCGCCACGCCGATCAGGAAGGACGAGACGGCGAAGGCGGAAAGCTTGGCGTACATCGGGCGCACGCCGATGATCTCCGCGGCGATGTCCATGTCGCGGATCGCCATCCACTGCCGACCGATATGGCCGCGCACGATGTTCTTCACGGCGAGCGCCAGCACGACGGTGAAGCCGAGAGCGACCATGTAGTTGGCGACGGGCGAGCTCAGGTCGTAGCCGAACATCTGCAGCGGCGGCGCATTGACCGAACCGGAGGGCGCGTAGTTGGTGAAATACTTCACGCGCAGAAAGACCCAATCGATGAAGAACTGGGCCGCGAGTGTGGCGCAGGCGAGATAGAAACCCTTGATGCGCAGGCTGGGCGCGCCGAAGACGACGCCCACGGCGGCGGCGAAGAACCCGCCGAGCAGGATGCAAACGAACGGATTGAGGAAGGGCAGCCGTATCGAGAGATTGTAGGCCGCATAGGCGCCGACTGCCATGAAGGCGCCCGAGCCCAGCGAGACCTGGCCGCAATAGCCCATCAGCACGTTGAGCCCGATCGCCGCCAGCGCCAGGATCACCGTCGGGATCAGGACGGCCCGATAAAGATACTCGGTGGCGATGAATGGCACGACGAAGAAGGCCACGGCCAACAGCGTCAGAATGAGAAAACGATCCTGAGCGATCGGAAAGATCGCCTGATCGGCTTCGTAGGAAACCTTGTACTGGCCGGCCTCGCGGTAGATCACTGGATGGCCTCCTGCCGCTACACGCGCTCGATGATACGTTCGCCGAACAGGCCCTGCGGACGAAACAAAAGGAACAGCAGCGCCAGCACATAGGCAAACCAGATCTCGATTCCGCCGCCCATCGAGGGGCCGAGGAAGACCTCGGCAAGCTTCTCGCCGGCGCCGATGATCAGCCCGCCGATGATGGCGCCCGGCACCGAGGTGAAGCCGCCCAGGATCAGTACCGGCAGCGCCTTCAGCGCCAGCAGGCTCAACGAGAACTGCACGCCGAGCTTGCTGCCCCACACCGCGCCCGCGGCAAGTGCGACAAGGCCCGCGACCAGCCAGACGATGAACCAGATGTGATTGAGCGGGATACCCACCGACTGAGCGGCGGCGTGATCGTCGGCGACGGCACGCAATGCCCGTCCGATGCGGGTGCGCTGGAAGAAGATCGCCAGCGCCGCCACCAGGAGCCCGGCGATGACGGCCGCCCAGATGTCGAGCTCGTTCACCAGGATGCCGCCGTCGAACACCGATTCGAGGATGAAAAGCGGCTCGCGCGGCAGGCCGATATGGAGGGGATAGACCTCGGCGCCGAATACGGTCTGCGCCAGGCCTTCGATGAAGAAAGTGACGCCGATGGTCGCCATGAACAGGATGATGCCTTCCTGGTTCACAAGCTTGCGCAGCACCAGCCTCTCGCAGGCCCAGGCGATCAGCGCCATGACGGCACCGGCGAACAGAAAGGCCGCGATCAAGGCGAGGCCGAACGGCCATTTCCACTGTGTCTGCATCACGTCGAGCGCCCGCACCAGCGCCAGCGCCGCCGTCAGGACCATGGCGCCCTGGGCGAAATTGAAGACGCCCGACGCCTTGAAGATCAGCACGAAGCCCAGCGCCACCAGGGAATAGAGCACCCCCGCCAGCAGGCCGCCGATCAGGACTTCAAGGAAGAAACCCATGGTCAGGTCTCCTGCTGGGAGCGCGCCACTCCAGTGGCGGCTCTTCTTGCCTGCGCCGCAGGTCCATGAGCGCCACTTCGCGCGGGAGGGGCCCCCGCGCTTGAGTGGCGCGCCCCCAGCCCTGAGACTATCGCCCTCATCAGTGGCTCACCCCGAGATAGGCGGCGATGACCGCCTGGTTGTTCTTGACCTCGTCGGGCACGCCGTCGCCGATCTTCTTGCCGTAATCGAGCACGACGACGCGGTCGGAGATGTCCATGACCACGCCCATGTCGTGCTCGATCAGGCAGATCGTCGTGCCAAACTCGTCGTTCACGTCGAGGACAAAGCGGCACATGTCCTGCTTCTCCTCGAGGTTCATCCCGGCCATCGGCTCGTCGAGCAGCAGCAGCTCCGGCTGGGCGGCGAGCGCCCGGCCAAGCTCGACCCGCTTCTGCAGACCATAGGGCAGCCGACCGACCGGCACCTTGCGGACATGCTGGATCTCGAGGAAGTCGATGATCTGCTCGACCACCTTGCGATGCTCGATCTCCTCACGCTGCGCCGGACCGAAATGCAACGCCTGCCAGAACAGCCCGGTCTTCATGCGCAGGTTGCGGCCGGTCATGATGTTGTCGAGGGTCGACATGCCCTTGAACAGCGCGATGTTCTGGAAGGTGCGCGCGATGCCTTGCGCGGCCGCCTGGTGCGGTCGCATCTGGTGCCGCCGCACGCCCTTGTAGGTAATGGCGCCCTGCTGCGGGTGATAGAAGCCGTTGATGCAGTTCAGCATCGAGGACTTGCCCGCGCCGTTGGGCCCGATAATGGCGCGGATCTCGCCCTTGCGGATGTCGAAACTGATGTCGGTCAGCGCCTTCACGCCGCCGAACGACAGGCTGATGTTCTCGACGGACAGCAGGACCTCGGTGAAGGAACGCGCATCCCTGGCCATTGCCGTCAGCCCGTCTTGCGCAGCGCCAGCTGCGGCGTGAGATCGCGGATCGCCACGTCGCCCTCGATGCGCCCCTTGCGGCCATCCTCGAAGGTGACGTCGACGCCGATATGGGCGGTCCTGGCACCGCCGTAGAGGGCGTCGATCAGCGGCTTGTAGCGTTCGCCGATGAAGCTCCGCCGCACCTTGTTGGTGCGCGTCAGCTCGCCGTCGTCGGCGTCGAGTGCCTTGTGCAGGATCAGGAAGCGGCGGATCTGGGCGCCGGCCATCCGCGGATCGGCCGCCAGGTCGCGGTTGACCTGCTCGATCTCGCTCTGGATCAGGTCGTAGACCTCCGGCCGCCCCGCCAGCTCCTGGTAGCTGGCATAGGCGATGTTGCGCCGTTCCGCCCAATCGCCGACCGCCGTCATGTCGATATTGACGAAGGCGGTGACGAAATCTCGACCGTCGCCAAAGGCCACCGCCTCGTTGATATGGGCGAAGAACTTGAGCTTGTTCTCGATGTATTTCGGCGCGAACAGCGTGCCGTCGAGGAGCTTCCCGACATCCCTGGCCCGATCGATGATGCGCAGATGGCCGCGCTCGTCGAGGTAGCCGGCGTCGCCGGTATGGACCCAGCCGTCGGCTGTCTTGGTGTCGTTGGTCGCCTCGGGATTCTTGAAATACTCCTTGAACACGCCGGGACTGCGATAGAGCACCTCGCCCGACTCGGCGATCCGGAGCTCGACATTGGAAACCGGCTTGCCGACCGTGTCGCTGAAGACCTCGCCGTTGGGATGGATGGTGACGAACACCGAGGCTTCGGTCTGGCCGTAGAGCTGTTTCATGTTGACGCCGAGGGCGCGGAAGAAATTGAAGATCTCCGGCCCCACCGCCTCGCCGGCCGTATAGGCCACGCGCACGCGGCTCATCCCCAAGGTGTTCTTGAGCGGGCCGTAGATCAGCAGATCGCCTAGCGCATAGAGCAACCGGTCGCCGATCGAGACGGCGCGGCCGTCGAGCCGCGCCGGACCGACCCGGCGCGCCACCGCCATGAAGAACTGGAACAGCCGGCGCTTCACCAGCCCGGCATCCTCCATCCGGATGGTGACCTGGGTGATCAGGTTCTCGAGCACCCGCGGCGGCGCAAAGTAATAAGTCGGCCCGATCTCGCGCAGGTCGGTCATGACCGTGCTGGCCGATTCGGGACAGTTCACGACCAACCCGACGACGTAGCCCTGGGCATAGGAGAAGATGTGGTCGCCGACCCAGGCCATCGGCAGATAGGACAGCAGCTCGTCGCCCGCCCTCAGCCCGTCGAAAGCGGCCCCCGCCTCGGCGGCCCAGACGAGATTGTCGTAGCTCAGCACCGCACCCTTCGGCCGCCCGGTGGTGCCCGAGGTGTAGAGCATGATGGCGTCGTCGCCGCCCGTGCCCTTGGCGACCTCGGCCGACACCGTCTCGGGAGCCGAGGCGAGGCACTTCTCGCCGCGGGCCTGCACCTCGGCGTAGGACAGCAGACCCTCGTAGTGCCGCATGCCGCGAGGATCGACATAGAAGATCGTCTGCAGCGACGGCACTTTCTTCTGGATCTCCTGAAGCTTGTCGACCTGCTCCTGGTTTTCAGCCAGCGCATAGCGGGCGCCGGCATGCTCGACGACATAGGCGAGTTCGTCGGCCACCGAATCCTGGTAGACCGGCACCGGCACGCCGCCCAGCGACTGCGCCGCACACATCGCCCAGTAAAGTCTCGGCCGGTTGTCGCCGACCACGATCAGCCGGTCGCCGCGCCCGAAACCGAGATCGGCCAGGCCGGCCGCCAGCAGGCGCACCTCGGCTGCGACCTGTGCCCAGCGGTAGGTTTGCCAGATGCCGTATTCCTTTTCGCGATAGGCGGGCTGGTCGCCGCGCGCGCGGGCAAGCTCCGCCAGCCGCTTGGGGAACGTGTCCAGTCGCGCGTACTCGGCAAGGGCCTTATCGGCAGTCATTCCCTGCAGCACTCCCGTGGTCCGCCGTTCGTCTCGATGCGCGGCAGTTCCGTCAGGCAGATAGCCACAGCGGCTTCGGGCCGGTCAAGCCAACGGTCAAGCCAGCCGGAGCTTCAGGGTGAACATGGCGCCGCCACCGGGTCGATCATCGACGGTAATGCTGCCGTCATGGGCAGCGGCGACCCGCGCCACGATGGCGAGGCCCAGCCCGCGGCTGTCGGCCTTGGCGCGATCCCGGCGCCAGAAGCGTGCAAAGATCGACTGTCGCTCCGCCATCGGCACGCCGGGCCCGTCGTCCATGACACGCACCGTGCCGTCGGCAGCGACGTCGACCTCGATCGAGCCGCCCCGCGGCGTGTGGCGGATGGCGTTCTCGATGAGGTTGCGGACCGCCCTGAACAGCGCCTCGGCATGACCGCGCACCCAGACCTCCTCTTCGACACCGGTCAATGCGATCGCCTTGTCGTTGCCCACGGCGAGCGGCGCCATGAAGCCCACGGCATCGGCGCAGACGGCGTGGATGTCGGCCTGGGAATCGGTGTGCACGACGAAGGCCTCGAGTTCGGCGATGTCGAGCACCTGGTTCACCGTGCGTGTCATGTTGACGATGTCGGTCTGCAGCGATTCCCGCAACGTTCCGGGGTCCATCGAATCGACGCGGGCCCGCATGATGGCCAGCGGGGTCCGCAACTCGTGCGCCATGTCGGCGGTAAACTCGCGCTGCGCCTGGAAGCCGGCCTCGAGACGGTCCAGCGCCTGGTTGACCGCATGGACCAGGGGCACGACCTCGGCCGGCATAGAGGCCTCCGACAGGCGGACGTCGGTGCTGGTCGGCCCGATCGTCGCGGCCGTGGTCGACGCCTGGCGAACCGGCTCCAGCGCCCGGCGGAAGATCATGATATCGATCAGAAGGAGCAACAGCAGGATCGGAAAGGTGATCCAGGCGACGCGCGGCACGAACGAGGTGACGATGTCGTCGATGATGACGTCGCGGTGCGCGAGATCCTGGCCAACCTGGATCCAGTAGAGCCGCTCGCCCACGGCGCGCGGCACGCTCACGCCGAACAGCACCGAGCCGCTGCTGCGCCGCCTTGTGAACCATTCACTCGACGCGGGATCGATCGCGTCGAAGAGGGGCTTGTCGTCGCCGCGTGAGGAGAACAGCACCTGCCCCTTGGTGTCGAGCACGGCGTAGGAATAGAGCGCGTATTCGCCGGAGTAGAGCGGCAACGCCTCGCTCGGAATGTCGAGTTCGGTACCGCCCGACGGCGTCGGCCGCAGGAAGCTGCCGATGGTGAGCGCCTGGCTGCGTAGAGCGTCGCGATGGAGGTTGTTGGCGGCCTGGTTCAGAAGCCAGTAGAGCGCCAACGGCATCAGGATCGAGGTGATCGCCACCGCCACGACATGCAGCGCGACGACGCGCGAGATGATCGAGCGGAAGCGGTTCACCCGGCCTTGTCCTCGGCCAGCAGGTAGCCGACACCGCGCACCGTGTGAACCCGCACCGTGGCGCCGCAATCGGCCAGCATCTTGCGCAACCGGTGGACATAGACCTCGACGGCGTTGGACCCGACATCGCCCGACAGGCCAAAGAGCTGATCCTCGAACAGGCGCTTGGGCGCCACGTTGCCGCCGCGGCGCAACAGGATCTCCAGCACCGCTGTCTCGCGTGCCGGAAACGAGCGCACTACGCCGTCGACCAGGACCTGCCGCCCCTCGGTGTCGAGCGAAACATTGCCGAAGGTCAGCCGCCGGCCCAGCATGTTGCCCGGGCGCCGCAGCAGGGCCTGCAGCCGCGCCACCAGCTCCTCCATGGCGAAGGGCTTCACGAGGTAGTCGTCGGCACCGGCGCGCAGCCCGTTGACCCGGTCGGAGACGCCGTCGCGCGCCGTCAGGACCAGAACGGGCGTCGAATCGCCGCGGCTGCGCAACCCGCGCAACAGCGAGAGCCCATCCTCGTCCGGCAGGCCGAGATCGAGCACGACGGCGGCATAACGCATGGCCGCCAGCGCATGGGCGGCGTCACCGGCGGTGTCGACGGAATCGGCGGAGAAACCGTTGCGCGCCAGGCCCTTGACCAGCAACGCAACCAGCTCGGCATTGTCCTCGACGAGAAGGACTCTCATGGGCGCAAGGTCCGGAAACGCGATTGCATGTCGCAACTCTAGCATAGCGAGCGCAAAGCGGGTCGCCGGCCCGCCACACCCTGTCAGCTTTTCGTAAAAGCCAGCGTCAGGTGCACGTAATCTGCACTGGATAGGGTCGCGGCATCATGAGCCCGACGCCTGATCGCTCCTCGACCGCCCGCCTGCGCCGCAACCGCCTGTTGTTCGCCGGAGCTGGCATCGCCTGTCTGGCGCTGGCCGGGCTTTGGGCCTTCGATACGCAGCCGGGCAATGCCCTGGTTCGCCCGGCCGCGACCGTGGCCGAGAGCGACGGCGCGTTCCGGCCGAGCGACACGCAATGGTCGGGCTTCCGGTTCGAGACCGTGAAACAGGTGGCGTTCCGCGAGGAACGGGCGACCGACGGCAAGATCGGCATCAACGAGGACACGTCCACTCCGGTTTTTTCGCCCTATTCCGGCCGTGTCACCCGCCTGATCGCCAAGCCCGGCGACAAGGTCGAGCGCGGCGATCCGCTGTTCGCCATCGAAGCCAGCGAATTTGTCCAAGGCCATAACGACCTGGTGAGCGCAGTCGCCGGCGTCGAGAAGGCCCGCTCCCGGCTGGCGCTGGCGCAGGCCGCCGAGAAGCGCCAGAAGGAGCTGCTGGCGATCCGCGGCGGCGCCCTGAAGGACCTCGAACAGGCGCAGTCCGACCTTATCGCCGCGCAGGGCGATCTGCGCTCGGCCGATATCGCGCTTGCCGCCGCCCGCAACCGGCTGCGCATCCTCGGCCGCTCCGACACCGAAATCGCCGATCTCGAGAAGATGGACCGCATCGCCGCCGAAACCCTCGTTTCTGCGCCGATCTCCGGCACCGTCATCCAGCGCAAGGTCGGCCTCGGCCAGTACATCAATGCCGGCGCGACCGACCCCGTGTTCAGTATCGGCGACCTCTCCAAAGTCTGGCTGATTGCCAATGTCCGCGAATCCGACGCGCCGCGCATGAAAGTCGGGGCACCGGTCGAGGTTTCCGTGCTGGCCTATCCCGGCCGCACCTTCAACGCCAAGCTGAGCTATGTGGCTCCGGCACTCGACCCCAATACCCGCCGCCTGCCGGTTCGCGCCGAGATCGACAATGCCGGCCGCGAGTTGATGCCCGAGATGTTCGCGAGTTTCCGTATCGTCACCGGTGCGCCGCAGATCATGCCGGCAGTACCGCAGGACGCCGTCGTCTACGAAGGCGCCAATGCCCGTGTCTGGGTGGCGCGCCCGGCCGACAAGTCGATCGTATCGCGCCCCATCGAAGTCGGCACGACCGTCAACGGCCTTGTCGAAGTCCGCAAGGGCCTGCAGACCGGCGAGACGGTGGTGACCAGCGGCACCCTCTTCATCGACCGCGCCGCCAAGCGCGACTGACGGTCAGCCGGGCACCGCAAGCCCCAGCGCCTCCCAGTACGGCGGTCGTTTCATGCAAGCCCTCATCGCCGCCGCCCTAAAGCAGCGCATCCTCGTCGTCATCCTGAGCGTTGTTCTCGTCGTCGCCGGCCTCTTCGCCTATGCCCGACTGAACATCGAGGCCTATCCCGACCCGGTGCCGCCGCTGGTCGACATCATTACGCAGAATCCCGGCCAGTCGTCGGAGGAGATCGAGCGCTACATCACGGTCCCGATCGAGATCCAGATGGCGGGCATGCCTTATGTCCAGGCAATCCGCACCATCTCGCTGTTCGGGCTCTCGGACGTGAAGGTGCAGTTCACCTACGACGTCACCTACCAGCAGGCCTCGCAGATGGTGATCAACCGTCTGTCGCAGCTCGGGCCGCTGCCCAACGGAGCGCAGCCCACTTTGTCGCCGACCAGCCCGATCGGCGAGGTCTTCCGCTATCGCGTGGTCGGACCGCCCGGCTACAGCTCGGCCGATCTCAAGACGATCCAGGACTGGGTCCTGCAACGCCGCTTCAAGGCCATTCCCGGCGTGACCGACGTCACCGGCTGGGGCGGCAAGATGAAGACCTACGACATTACCGTCGATCTCGACCGGCTGCTGGCTTACGGCCTGACCCTGAAGCAGGTGCTGGACGGGCTGAACAACGCCAACATCAATGTCGGCGCCAATACCGTGAATATGGGTACGCAGTCGGCGATCGTGCGCAGCGTCGGCCAGATCCGCTCGATGGACGATATCCGCAATACCATGCTGACGGTCCGCGACGGCGCTCCGGTGCTGGTGTCCGACGTGGCGACCGTCACGGTCGGCAATCAGCCGCGCCTCGGCATCGCCGGCCAGAACGACGACAACGACATCGTGCAGGGCATCGTGCTGATGCGCCGCGGCGCCGAGACCATGCCGACGCTCACCGGCGTGCTGGCCGAGGTCGACAAGATCAACAACGGCAACATCCTGCCGCCGGGCGTGCGCATCGAGCGCATCTACGACCGCAGCGCCCTGGTCAACATCACCACCCACACCGTGCTGCACAACATGGTGCTGGGCGTGGTGCTGATTTTCCTGATCCAGTGGCTGTTCCTGGGCGACCTGCGCAGCGCCCTGATCGTGTCGGCGACCATCCCCTTCGCCCTGCTCTTCGCCGTGGTGATCCTGGTCTTGACCGGCGAATCGGCCAACCTGCTGTCGATGGGTGCGATCGACTTCGGCATCATCGTCGACGCCACCGTGATCATGGTCGAGAACATCTTCCGCCACCTCGCCGCGGCGAGCCACGGCACGCCGCCGGTCTGGCGTCGCGCCACCCCCGAAGGCCTCACGGGCAAGCTGGCGACGATCTTCCATGCCTCGAGCGAAGTCACACAGGCGATCTTCTTCTCGGCCACCATCATCATCGCAGGCTTCCTGCCGCTCTTCACCCTGTCCGGAGTCGAAGGCCATATCTTCGGGCCGATGGCGCGCACTTATGCCTACGCACTGCTGGGCGGCCTGATCGCCACCTTCACCGTCTCGCCGGCCCTCGCGGCACTCCTGCTGCCGGAAAAGGTCGCCCATGCCGAGACGCGTGCCATGCGCCTGCTCAGCCGCGGCTACGCCCGGCTGCGCGACCTGGTGCTGGCCGCCCGGCGCCTCACCGTCGCCGCCGGCCTCGGCGCCGCCGCGCTGGCGGTCCTGGCCGGCAGCACGATCGGCCTCGAGTTCCTGCCCAAGCTCGAGGAAGGCAACATGTGGATCCGCGCCGTCATGCCGGCCTCGATCTCGCTGGAAGCCGGCAACGACTACGCCAACCGCATGCGCAAGCTGATCAAGAGCTTCCCCGAGGCCGAGACCGTCATCTCCCAGCACGGCCGGCCCGACGACGGCACCGATTCCACGGGCTTCTTCAATGCCGAGTTCTTCGTGCCGCTGAAGCCGATGGATCGCTGGCGCAAGGGCGTCGACAAGGAAGCCCTGATCGCCGAGATCAACGACGCCCTGCAGAAGGCCTTCCCCGGCGTCGAATTCACCTTCTCGCAATACATTCAAGACAACGTTCAGGAAGCCGCGTCGGGCGTGAAGGGCGAGAACTCGGTCAAGATCTCGGGCAATGACCTCGAGACGCTCGCCAAGCTCGGCGACGAGATCAAGAACGTGCTGGCGACCGTACCAGGCATCACCGACCTCGCGGTTTCCGCCTCACTCGGCCAGCCGACGATCCGCATCGATATCGATCGCGCCCGGGCGGCGCGCTACGGCCTTGCCCCGGGCGACATCAACGCCACTGTCCAGGCGGCGATCGGCGGCCAGGCCGCCGGCGACGTCTACGAGACCGGCAGCGACCGGCACTTCCCCATGGTCGTCCGCCTGGCGCCCAAGTACCGCGAGAATATCGAGGCGATCAAACGCATCCAGATCGGTGCCCAGGGCAACAGCGGCGTGACCCAGGTGCCGCTGACGGAAGTAGCCAATGTCGAGCTGGTCTCCGGCGCCTACTACATCTACCGCGAGCAGCAGGAACGGTACGTTCCGGTGAAGTTCAGCGTGCGCGGCCGCGATCTCGGCAGCGCCATCCTCGAGGCGCAGCAGAAGGTCGCCGAGCAGGTGAAGATCCCCGGCGGCTACCGCATCGAATGGGTCGGTGAGTTCGGCAACCTCAAGAATGCCCTGCAGCGCCTGGCCGTCGCCGTGCCGATCGCCATCGGACTGATCGGCCTGCTGCTCTATGTCAGCTTCGGCTCGTTCCGCGACACGCTGCTGGCCGCCAGCGCCATCCCGATGGCGCTGATCGGCGGCATCCTCGGCCTGTTCGTGGTCGGCATGCCGTTCAGCATCTCCGCCGCCATCGGCTTCGTGGCCCTGTTCGGCATCGCGGCGATGAACGGCATCATGGTGGTGTCCTGCTTCAACCGCCTGATCGACGCCGGCCTGGAGCGGGAAGCCGCCCTGCGCGAAACCTGCACCGTGCAGTTGCGCCCGGTGCTGATGACCTGCGCCGCCGCCGCGGTCGGCCTGCTGCCGGCCGCCTTCTCGACGGCGATCGGCAGCCAGGTGCAGCGGCCGCTGGCGACGGTCGTGGTCGGCGGCACCCTGCTGGCGCCCCTGCTCTTCCTCACCGTGCTGCCGGCCGCGATCGGTCTCTTCTCGCGTCGCCGCGTGCCTGCGCCCGACGCTCCGCCTACCCCCCAGGCATCCGCCGTAGAGGCATCATGATGCGACAAGCCCTTTCCAGAACGGTGCCGGCGCTGGCACTGGCCGCGGCAATGGCCACCGCATTGGCCGCCTGTTCGGTCGGCCCGGACTTCGTAGCGCCGGAAGGCCCCAAGACGTCGGGCTATCTGCCCGACCAAAAGACCAACCTGATCGCCGCCGGGATCCCGGGCGGCGAGGCGCAGCGCATCGTGCAGGAGATGGACATTCCCGGCCAGTGGTGGGCCGTGTTCCAGTCGCCGCAGCTCAACAGCCTGATCGAGCGGTCGTTGACGGCCAATCCCGACGTCCGCGCCGCCGCCGCCGCGCTCAAGGTCGCGCAGCTCAACGCCCGCGCCCAGCGCGCGACCCTCTTTCCCACCATATCGGCGGGCCTCACCGGATCGCAGAACCAGACGGCGACCATCCTGCAGACGCCGCTCGCCAACCAGGAGCTGACGATCTTCGGCCTGTTCACCGCCGGCCTGCAGATCACCTACGCGCTGGACATCTGGGGCGGCAACCGCCGGCAGATCGAATCGCTCGATGCGCTGGCCGAGGCGCAGTGCTTCCAGCTCGAAGGCACCTACCTCTCGCTCGCCTCCAACGTCGTCGCCGCAGCCATCCTGGAAGCCTCGCTACGCGCCCAGGTCGAAGCGACCAAGCGCATCATCGCAGCGCAGCGTGAAACGCTCGGCATCCTGACGCAGCAATCCGGCCTCGGCGCCATTCCCGGCGCCGACGTCGCCACGCAGCAGGCCGCCCTGGCGCAATCCGAGGCGACTCTGCCGCCGCTGCAGAAGGCCTTGGCGCAGCAGCGCAACCTGATGGCCAACCTGGTCGGGCGACTGCCGAGCAACGCGGTCGCCGAGCACTTCGAGCTCGCCGACCTCAAGCTGCCCGCCGACCTGCCGCTCAGCCTGCCGTCCAAACTGGTCGAGCAGCGCCCCGACGTGCGCGCTGCCGAAGCCAACCTGCATTCGGCCAGCGCCCTCGTCGGCGTGGCGATCGCCAATCAGCTGCCACAGCTCACCCTGAGCGCCAGCGTCACCGCCAACTCCCTCACCCTCGATTCGCTGTTCGGGTCGGGCCTCGCGGGAACGGTGGCAGGGTTCAACCTCCAGCAGACCGTGCTCGACGGCGGCGCGCTCTACGCCAAGAAGAAGGGCGCGCAGGCCGGCCTGGAACAGGCCGGCGCGCAGTATCAATCGACCGTGCTGGCCGCCTTCCGCAACGTCGCCGACACGCTGAACGCCCTCGAATACGACGCTATCACGCTCAAGGCCGCGGTCGACGCCGAGCGTGCCGCGGCCACCAGCCTCACCATCGCGCGCAAGCGCCTCGAACTCGGCGACACGACCTATGTCTTCGTGCTGATCGCCGAGCTCACCTACCAGCAGGCCATCCTCAACCGCATCCAGGCCCAGGCGGCGCGACTCACCAATACGGCGGCACTGTTCCAGGCGCTGGGCGGCGGCTGGTGGAACCGCGATACGACGCCGACCGCCAGCGTCCGCTCGGCATGCCGGCCGCCGGCGGCAACGCCGGCCAAGGCGCCGTTGCAGGCGGCGGCGCGCTGATCCTCAGATCTTGCCGTCGCCGTCCAGGAAGCCGTGCTTGCGCGTGTCGGGCATCCAGAGCGCCGCCAGCAGGCTGACGAACACCATCGCCGCGACGTACCAGGGGAAGACGCCCTCGATACCACTGGCCTTCATCTGCAAGGCGACCGCTTCGGCCGTGCCGCCGAAAATGGCGTTGGCGATGGCATAGGGCAGGCCGACCCCCAGCGCACGCACCTCCGGCGGGAACAGCTCGGCCTTCGCCACGCCGCTGACCGAGGTGTAGAAACTGCCGAACAGCAGGCCGACGGTGATCAGGGCGAAGGCCGCCAGGGGACTGGTGACGCCGGCCAGCAGCGAGTAGAGCGGCACCACGCCCAGGCAGCCCAGGCCGGCGAAGAGCAGCAGGTTGCGCTTGCGGCCGATGCGGTCAGACAGGCTGCCGAACAGCGGCTGCACCAGCATGAAGACGATCAGCACCGGCGTCATGACGGCGGTCACCGTGGTCGCCGGCATCTTGGCGGTGTTGACGAGGTATTTCTGCATGTAGGTCGAGAAGGCGTAGAAGTAGAGCGAGCCGCCCATTGTCAGGCCGAGCGTGATCAGCACCGATTTCGTGTAGGGCAGCAGACCGCGCAGCGAGCCCGTCTCCTTGTGCTTCATGGCTTCGGCCGAAGCCGTCTCCTGCAAGGTGCGACGCAGGAGCATGGCCACGATGGCGCCGACCGCGCCGATCGCGAACGGGATGCGCCAGCCCCAGGCCTTGAGCTGATCGACGGTCAGCAGTTGCTGCAGCACGAACAGCACCAGCACCGCCAGCAGCTGTCCGCCGATCAAGGTCACGTACTGGAAGGATGACAGGAAGCCGCGATTTCGCGGGCTCGCCACCTCGCTCATGTAGGTCGCCGCGGTGCCGTACTCGCCGCCGACCGACAGGCCCTGCGCGATGCGGGCGATCAGCATCAAGGCGGCGGCCGCCATGCCGATGTCGTCCACGGTCGGCAGGCAGGCGATCATCAGCGAGCCGGCACACATCAGCAGCACCGAGGACACCATCGAGACCTTGCGGCCCTTCGTGTCGGCGATCCAGCCGAACAGCCAGCTGCCCAGCGGACGCATGAAGAAGCCGATCGCGAAGATCACCGCGGCGTAGAGCAGCTGGGTGGTCTCGCTGGCACCCTTGGGTGAGAAGGAGGCCGCGAAATAGATCGAGGTGAAGGCGTAGGTATAGAAGTCGTACCACTCGACGAGATTGCCGGACGAGGCGCCGACGATGGCCCTGATGCGGAGCAGGTTCTGACGGCGCTCCTCGGCCTTGTCGAAATCGTTGGAAGCAATCGCGGTCATCGTGGGCGTTCCTCCGCACGCTGTCGTGGATCGATAGCTGACGCCTTGTTGCGACCGACCATACCGCCCCCTCGACACACAAGAAATGCAATGAAACCTGCATCTCTTGTGTGGTCTGCCTCGACGCATGGATCGCACAGGATGTGAAGCACGAGACGCTGCAGAGAGAATGCACTCACAGTGGTAGTGTGATTGCAGAACTTGTGCCTTAGCTGCGGCCCAAGGGGAGACGCCGCGCGTTGCGGTGATCGACAGGGGCCGCGGATGCACGCAATCGTCGGGGCTGCGCTACGGCAGCGCATTCTGGTGCTGATCCTCAGCGCCGCGCTGATCGTCGGTGGGCTGTTCGCCTACAAGAAGCTGAACATCGAGGCCTATCCCGATCCGGTGCCGCCGCTGGTCGACATCGTCACCCAGAATCCCGGCCAGTCTTCGGAAGAGATCGAGCGTTACATCACCATTCCCATCGAAGTGCAGATGGCTGGCCTGCCCTTCGTGAAATCGATCCGCACGATCTCATTGGTCGGCCTCTCGGACGTGAAGGTGCAGTTCACCTACGACCTCACCTATCGCGAAGCCGCACAGCTAGTGACCAACCGGCTGTCGCAGCTCGGGCCGCTGCCCAACGGCGCGCAACCCTTCATCTCGCCGACCAGTCCGATCGGCGAGATCTTCCGCTATCGCGTCGTCGGGCCGCCGGGCTACTCCGTCGCCGACCTCAAGACCATCCAAGACTGGATCCTGTTACGCCGGCTGAAGGCCGTGCCGGGCGTGATCGACGTCACGACCTGGGGCGGCAAGAGCAAGACCTACGACATCACCGTCGATCTCGACCGGCTGATGGCCTATGGGCTGACGCTCAGGCAGGTGCTCGACGCCGTCAATGGCGCCAACAGCAATGTCGGCGCCAACACCATCAATCTCGGTCCGCAATCGGCGGTCATCCGCAGCATCGGACAGATCCGTTCGATGGACGACATCGCGCACACGATGCTGACGGTGCGCGACAATGCGCCGATCACTGTTGCCGACGTGGCGACCATCACGGTCGGGCACGAACCGCGACTGGGCGTCGCCGGACACGACGACAATGACGATGTCGTGCAGGGCATTGTGCTGATGCGCCGCGGCGCGGAGACCATGCCGACCCTGCGCAGCGTCGAGCGCGAGGTCGACCGCATCAACAGTTCCGACCTGTTGCCGCCTGGCGTCCGCATCGAGCGCATCTACGACCGCAGCGTCCTGGTCGACGTGACGACCAGCACGGTGCTGCACAACATGGTGATGGGCGTCGTCCTGGTGTTCCTGATCCAGTGGCTGTTCCTGGGCGACCTGCGCAGCGCCCTGATCGTGTCGGCGACCATTCCCTTCGCCCTGCTCTTCGCCGTGGTGATCCTCGTCTTGAGCGGCGAATCGGCCAACCTGCTGTCCATGGGCGCGATCGACTTCGGCATCATCGTCGACGCCACCGTGATCATGGTCGAGAACATCTTCCGCCATCTCGCCGAGGCCAGTGCGGGACACCGCCCGCGCGGGCCGCTACTCGCGCCGCCGGCGGCGCTGACCGGCAAGCTTGCGATCATCTACGAAGCCTCGAGCGAGGTGACGCAGGCGATCTTCTTCTCGGCCACCATCATCATCGCGGGCTTCCTGCCGCTCTTCACCCTGTCCGGCGTCGAGGGTCACATCTTCGGACCGATGGCCAAGACCTACGCCTTCGCCCTGTTGGGCGGCCTGCTGGCGACGTTCACCGTCTCGCCGGCGCTGGCGGCGATCCTGCTGCCGGAGAAGGTCTCCGAGAAGGAGACGATCGTCGTGCGCAGCCTGCGCCGCCTCTACAGCCGGCTCATCGACATCGTGATGGCCTGGCGCCTGCCGACCCTGGCGGTCGGCGCAGGCCTCGTGCTTCTCGCCGGCGCCGCGGCGACCTCGGTCGGCCTCGAGTTCCTGCCGAAGCTCGAGGAGGGCAACATCTGGATGCGCGCCGCCCTGCCGCCCTCGGTGTCGCTCGATGAGGGCAACGCCTATGCCAACCGCATGCGCAAGCTGATCAAGAGCTTCCCCGAGGTCGAGACGGTCGTCAGCCAGCATGGCCGGCCGGACGACGGCACTGACCCCGACGGCTTCTCCAATGTCGAGTTCTTCGTGCCGCTCAAGCCTGCCCAGAAATGGCGCAAGGGGATGGAGAAGCCGGACCTGATCGCCGAAATGAGCGACGCGCTGCGCAAAGCCTTCCCCGGCGTCACCTTCGCCTTCTCGCAATACATCCAGGACAACGTGCAGGAGGCAGCCTCCGGCATCGATGCGGAGAACGCCATCAAGATCACGGGGCCCGACCTCGCCACCTTGCGCAAGATCGCCGTCGAGATCCGTGGCGTGCTGGAGGGCGTGCGCGGCGTCACCGACATCCAGGTGCCGCCGCTGCTCGGCCTGCCGACCATCCAGATCGCCATCGATCGCCAGCGCGCGGGGCGCTACGGCCTCTCGCCGGGCGACATCAACGCCACGGTGCAGGCGGCGGTGGGCGGCCAGGCGGCCGGCGACCTCTACGAGGACGGCAGCGACCGCCACTTCCCGATGCTGGTGCGGCTCGCGCCGCAATATCGCGAGAATATCGATGCGCTGCGCCGCATCGCCGTCGGCGTGCCGGGTTCCAGCGGTGGCGTCGCGCAGGTGCCGCTGAGCGAGGTCGCCAAGATCGGCCTGTCGAGTGGTGCCTTCTACATCTACCGCGAGCAGCAGGAACGCTACATTCCGGTGAAATTCAGCGTCCGCGGTCGCGATCTCGGCAGCACCGTGCTCGAGGCGCAGGACAAAGTCACCGAACAGGTGAGGCTGCCGCCCGGCTATCGGCTGGACTGGGCCGGTGATTTCGTCAATTTCGAGAGCGCCGTGGCGCGGCTCGCCATCGCCGTGCCGATCGCCATCGCGATCATCCTGCTGCTGCTCTATGTCAGCTTCGGCTCGCTGGTCGACACGCTGATCGCCGGTAGCGCCATTCCCCTGGCGTTGGTCGGCGGCATCCTGGGGCTGTGGCTGGCCGACATGTCGTTCAGCATCTCGGCCGCCATCGGCTTCGTGGCCCTGTTCGGCATCGCGGCGATGAACGGCATCATGGTGGTCGGCTGCTTCAATCGCCTGGTCACAGGCGGCATGGCGCGCGAAGCGGCACTGCGCCGGACATGCGACCTGCAGATGCGGCCGGTCCTGATGACCTGTGTGGCCGCCGCGGTCGGCCTGCTGCCGGCCGCCTTCTCGACCGCGATCGGCAGCCAGGTGCAGCGACCGCTCGCCATCGTCGTGGTGGGCGGCATGGTGCTGGCGCCGATCCTGTTCCTCACCGTGCTGCCGGCCCTCATCGGCGCCTTCTCTCGGCGCCGCGTCCCGGCTACATCTCACGTGTGAATGCCGACGACCAACTGATCGATCTCTCGGACCGCCGCCTGCGGGTGCGCCGCCTGTCGCCCACCCGGGACGACGGGCTCGACCGCACGACGCTCGTCTTCCTTCACGAGGGGCTGGGCTGCATCGAAATGTGGCGCGACTTCCCGCAGAAGCTCTGCGACGCCACGCGCTGCCGCGGCATCGTCTACGATCGCACGAGCTACGGCGGGTCCAGTCCCTGGCCGTCCGATCCCGGCGTCCGCTACATGGAGATCGAGGCCGACGACGTGCTGCCCCGGCTTCTCTCGGCACTGGCCGTCGACGACTGCGTCCTGGTCGGCCACAGCGACGGCGGCACCATCGCCCTGAACTATGCCGCCCGCGACCCCGAGCCTTTGCGCGCCGTGGTCACCCTGGCGGCGCATGCGATCAACGAGCCGGTCTGCGTCGCAGCGATCGAGAAGGCGCGACAGGCCTTTGCCGCAGGCGACCTGCGCCAGCGGCTCGCCAAGTATCACGGCGACAATGTCGACCGCGCCTTCCGCCTGTGGTCCGACGCTTGGGTGGCGCCGGGATTCGAACCGATGGATGCCGCCGGCCGGCTGCCCGGCGTGCAGGTTCCGTTGCAGGCGATCCAGGGCGAAGACGATGAATATGGCAGCGAGCTGCAGCTCGGCGTCATCGCCGGCAAGGTCGGCGGCTACTGCGAGACCCGGCTGATTCCCGACTGCGGGCACAGCCCGCACCTGCAGCAGCCGGCCTATGTGCTGTCCGAAGCCGCCCGCTTCATCGCCCCGTTGGCGTTAGCGGGCTAAAGTCGCTTCAGCTCGCTGGCGGCTGCCCAGTTCATCTCCGACACGGTCGGGCAGCGTGCCTGGGCGAGCTGGAACTGCTCGCGCGCCTTCTGCTTGTCGCCGCGGCGCACGGCGTCCATGCCGATGAAGAAGGCAGCCGGACACTTGCCGTTGGTGCGCTTGGCGGCGTCGTCCGATTCGGCGGCGACCTCGAGCTCGCCCGCCGTACCCTTGCCCAGCAGGAACCGCACGATCGGACCCGGCCATTCGTTCAGGCTCTCTGCGCCGACTTCTTTCGCAAGCGTGGCCCGGGCGTCGCGCTTGGCCCGTACTTGGGCGGCATAGCGCCAGAGCAGGGGCGCGATCTTCGACCTGAAGGTCGGCCGGCCGTCTAGAGAAGCGCCGAAATCGTCGGCCGCCTGGGCATAGTTGCCAAGATTGAAGTTGGCATGGCCGCGGAAGAACAGCGCACCGCGGCGCTCGCCTTCAGTCTTGGCATTGGCGAGCGCGCTGTCGAGCAGGCCGAGCGCCCGCGGGAAGTCGGCGATCTGCATATTGACCTGGGCCTGAGCTACCATCAGCGAGGGATCGCCGGGCTTGCGCGCAAGCGCGCTGTCGAGCGTCCTGAGCGCCGCGGCGCGGTCGCCGCCGCCCGCCAGGCTGGGCATGGCCAGCGACATCACGACCTGCCAGTCGGACGGCAGGACCCTGCCCATCTCGGCGATGTCCCTCTGGCTGTCGGCCTCGCGGCCGAGCCGGCTGAACTGGAAGGCACGGATGCTGAGATACATCGACCGGTCGACCGCCGAGAGTTGCGAGGCCGACAGGATCTTGTTCAGCGAATCGAGGGTTGCATTGGGGCCGGTGGGCGCGCCCCCACCGGGCAGGCCGCGCGACGACCCGCCTGACGAGAAGTCGCGCGCTGTCGGGTCCCACGACTCGGTCGCATTGCGCTGCGCGGAGGCTTCGCCGGACAAGGCGAGGACCACGGCGAAAAGCCCGACAAATGGCGTCATCCTGCGATGCATCGTGCCAATCTGACATAAGGGCCCGCAGGCCGCATCCGCCGATTGCCTGTGCAGGCCGGTACCCCTATTTTGCCACCCGACCGCACGAAAACCGACCTCCCAGGAGTAAGATATGGCCGCCGCCCATCCGAACAGCTTCAAGGCCCGCAAGACGTTGAAGGTCGGCAGTCGGAGCTACACCTATTACAGCCTGAAGGCGGTCGAGAAGGAGGTCGGTGACCTCTCCCGCCTGCCCTTCTCGCTGCGCGTACTGATGGAAAACCTGCTGCGTCACGAGGATGGCGCGACCGTCAAGAAGACCGACATCGCCGCCTTCGCAGGCTGGCTGAAGAATGGTGGCAAGTCGACCAAGGAGATCAACTTCCGCCCTGCCCGCGTCCTGATGCAGGATTTCACCGGCGTGCCGGCCGTGGTCGACCTCGCCGCCATGCGCGACGCCATGGGCAAGCTGGGCGGCGATCCCACCAAGATCAACCCGCTGGTGCCGGTCGATCTCGTCATCGACCATTCGGTGATCGTCGACAATTTCGGCAACAGCGCGGCCTTCGGAGCCAACGTGAAGCTCGAATACGAGCGCAACCTCGAGCGCTACCAGTTCCTGCGCTGGGGCGCCGAGGCGTTCAACAACTTCCGCGTGGTGCCGCCGGGCACCGGCATCTGCCACCAGGTGAACCTCGAATATCTGGCGCAGGTCGTGTGGACCAAGAAGGAAGGCAAGGAGACGGTCGCCTATCCGGATACGCTGGTCGGCACCGACAGCCACACCACCATGGTGAACGGCCTCTCGGTGCTGGGCTGGGGTGTCGGCGGCATTGAGGCCGAAGCCGCCATGCTCGGCCAGCCGCAGCCGATGGTCATTCCCGATGTGGTGGGCTTCAAGCTGACCGGCAAGCTGAAGGAAGGCGCGACGGCGACCGACCTGGTGCTGACCGTCACGCAGATGCTGCGCAAGAAGGGCGTGGTCAACAAGTTCGTCGAATTCTACGGCGAGGGCCTCGAGGACCTGCCGCTCGCCAACCGCGCCACGATCGCCAACATGGCGCCGGAATACGGCGCGACCTGCGGCTTCTTCCCGGTCGACGAGATCACGCTGGGCTACCTCAAGACCACCAACCGCGGCCCGGCCGCCAAGCTGGTCGAGGCCTATGCCAAGAAGCAGGGCCTGTGGCGCTCCAAGAAGTCGCCGGAGCCGATCTTCACCGACACGCTGTCGCTCGACCTCGGCGACGTGGTGCCGAGCCTCGCCGGTCCGAAGCGTCCGCAGGACCGCGTGGCTCTGACCGACGCCGCCGCACAGTTCGTCGCCAACATGGAGAAGGAATTCGACCGCAAGGACGACGGCAAGCGCATCAAGTGCGAGGGCGCCGACTACGACCTCGGCCACGGCGACGTGGTGATCGCGGCCATCACCTCCTGCACCAACACCTCGAACCCCTACGTCATGCTGGGCGCCGGCCTGATCGCGCGCAACGCCGTCAAGGCGGGCCTCAAGGTCAAGCCGTGGGTCAAGACCTCCCTGGCGCCGGGCTCGCAGGTCGTCACCGAATATCTCGACGCCTCGGGCCTCACGAAAGACCTGAACAAGATCGGCTTCAACCTGGTGGGCTACGGCTGCACGAGCTGCATCGGCAACTCCGGCCCGCTGCCCGATCCCGTCACCAAGGCGATCGGCGACGGTGACCTGGTCGTCTCCTCGGTGCTGTCGGGCAACCGCAACTTCGAGGGCCGCGTCAATCCGCTGACCCGTGCCAACTACCTCGCGTCGCCGATGCTGGTGGTGGTCTACGCCCTGGCCGGCTCGATGAAGATCGACATCACCAAGGACCCGATCGGCATCGGCAAGGGCGGCAAGCCGGTCTACCTCAAGGACCTCTGGCCCTCGAACATGGAAGTCTCCAAGACGGTCGACAAGTTCGTCACGGCCAAGGCCTTCAAGAAGCGCTACGCCGACGTGTTCAAGGGCGACAAGTTCTGGCGCGGCATCAAGACCAAGCCGAGCCTCACCTACTCGTGGGACGACAAGTCGACCTACGTGCGCAATCCGCCCTACTTCGAAGGCATGGGCAAGACGCCGTCGGCGCTCAGCAACATCGAGGGCGCTCGTCCGCTCGGCGAGTTCGGCGATTCGATCACGACCGACCACATCTCGCCCGCCGGCTCGATCAAGAAGGACAGCCCGGCCGGCAAATACCTGATGGAACACGGCGTGGAGCCCAAGGACTTCAATCAGTACGGCACGCGCCGCGGCAACCATGAGGTCATGATGCGCGGCACCTTCGCCAATATCCGCCTCAAGAACGAGATGGTGCCGGGCATCGAGGGCGGCTTCACACACCACTATACGAGCGACCAGCCCGAGCCGATCTACGACGTGGCGATGCGCTACAAGAAGGAGCACACGCCGCAGGTCCTGATCGCCGGCAAGGAGTACGGCACCGGAAGCTCGCGCGACTGGGCAGCCAAGGGCGTGAACCTGCTCGGCGTGAAGGCGGTGGTCTGCGAGACCTTCGAGCGTATCCATCGCTCGAACCTGGTTGGCATGGGCGTGCTGCCGCTGCAGTTCAAGGACGGCATGACGCGCAAGACGCTGAACCTGACCGGTCGCGAAACCTTCGACGTCGCCGGTGTCGACGGCGAGCTGAAGCCTGGCATGGACATGTCGCTCACCATCCATCGGCCCGACGGCGCCAAGGAGACGGTGAAGGTGACCTGCCGCATCGATACCGCCGAAGAGGTCGGCTACTTCAAGAACGGCGGCGTGCTGCACTACGTGCTGCGCAACCTCGCGCAAGCGGCCTGACGCCGGAGGACGCGGAAGCCATGGCGCCAGCTTCTCAAGACGGGGGGCTGGCCGACCGCATGGTCGCCATGGCCCGCAACAACATCCTGGCGAACCACCGCCTGCTCGGCGCCTGCAAGGCGCTGACGCCGGCGGAGTTCGCCGCTCCGCGCACCAGCTTCTTCCCGTCGCTGCGCGCCACGCTCAATCACATCCTCTGGGTCGACACCTACTACATCGACGCGATCGAGCGCGATCCGACGGTGCTCAAGCGTTACAACGATCCGCCGCCCGATTTCGCCGACGGCGGCTCGCTCTATCCGGCCCAGATCGCCAGCGACCGCCGGTTGCTCGCCTTCTGCGAGCGTCAGACCGCGGCGAGCCTCGGCGAAATGCTGGTCCTGCCGCGGCCCAATCGCACGCCGCCGCCGACCAGCGTGGCGTCGATCCTCGACCATCTCTTCCAGCACCAGACCCATCATCGCGGCCAGGCGCACGCCATGCTGGCCGGCACGGCCGTGAAGCCGCCGCAGCTCGACGAGTTTTTCCTGGCCGGCGAAGAGCATCTGCGCCGCGACGAACTGCTGGCGCTGGGGCTCGAACCGAGTTGATGCGGCCCCGGCCTTCCTTCGCGGGCGCGGCGATCGAAGTGAGCGACCTCGGCCGCTCTATCGCCTTCCATCGCCTGTGGCTGCCGATGCTGGGTTTCCGTCGCGTCTGGGCCCATCCTGACCGCGTGATGTGGTCACGCGGCTACGACCATTTCGTGATGCGTCAGGCCAAGGACGGCGTCTCCTACGGGCCGGGTGCCTTGTGGCTCGCCGTCTCGGCCGAGAGCCGCGCCCAGGTCGACCAGGTCTTCGCCGAGCTGCGCGATGCCGGCGCGGAAATCCTGCAGCCGCCCAAGGAGCTCGAGTACTTCGCGCCCGGCTATTACTCGGTCGGCTTCCGCGACCCCGACGGCGTGCCGATCGAGGTCGTGCATCGCTGGGACGAACTGCCCGATGTCGCCGACGCCGAGCAGGTGCGCGTGCCCGGCCACGGCGTCACCCTGGGCGGCTACTTCTTCAAGCCACAGGCCGGACAGCCCCCCTATCCGGCGTTGATCC
This sequence comes from Alphaproteobacteria bacterium 65-37, assembly GCA_001897995.1. Taxonomy (GTDB): domain Bacteria; phylum Pseudomonadota; class Alphaproteobacteria; order Reyranellales; family Reyranellaceae; genus Reyranella. The sequence goes on from MKRV01000236.1 coordinate 64,682, forward strand.
TGCTGCACGGCTTCGCCGGCCATGCTCACAATCTGATCGGCCTGGCCCGTCGCGCCTCGGCCAACGGCTATGTCGTGCTGGCTCTGTCGCTGCGCGGCTGGCTGGGATCGGAGGGCGAAAGCGACCAGGGTCTGCGCCAGCCGCTCGATGTTCTCGCGGCGGTCGATTGGCTGGCCAAGCGGCCATCGGTCGATCGCGATCGCATCGGCCTGGTCGGCGCGTCGATGGGCGGCCAGGTGGCGCTGCTGACGGCCGCGCACAAGCCGCCGATCAAGGCCGTCGCCTCCTACTTCGGGCCGACCGATCTGGCGCGCTGGCGGGCGGCCAACCCCTTCATCAAGGACTATCTCGACGATCTCTGTGGCCCGGAAGGCCTGCCCGTTCGCTCTCCGATATTCCGCGTTGCGCAGATCGATGCGCCGGTTCTGCTGATCCACGGCGACGCCGACGAAAACGTGCCGGTCGACCAGACGACGACCATGGCCGAGGCCTTGCGAAATCACGGCAAGGACGTCGAGGCCTTCATCATTCCGGGCGCAACGCACTATTTTACCGACAAGGAGTATGGCATTGCGCTTCGCACCCTGTTCGACTTCATGCGTCGACATCTGACCCGGAGCTAGTCCGTCATGCGCGTGTCCGAAGCCATCAACTCCCGCCGGTCGATGCGGGTCTTCAAGGCCGAGCCGGTCGCCAAGGCCGATATCGAATGGATCATCAGCAACGCCAACCGCGCGGCGTCGAACGGCAACCTGCAGCCGTGGAAGCTCTACGTCACCATGGGCAAGGCGCGGCAACGCCTGTCGACGGCGATCCTCAAGGCCATGGACGAGGGTGACCATGGGCCGGGCGGCGAATACGACGTCTATCCGAAGGAATTCACGCCGGTCTACGACACGCGCCGCAAGCATGTCGGCAAGCAGCTCTATACGCTGCTCGGTGTGCCGAAGGGCGATGCCGCCGGCATGCTGAAGCAGTTTCGCAAGAACTACGAATTCTTCGATGCGCCGGTCGGCATGATCCTCTGCATCGAAAAGCGCATGGGCGGCGGCCAGTGGATCGACTGCGGCATCTTCCTCGACCAGCTCATGTTGCTGGCCCGCGAAAAGGGCCTGCACACCTGCCCGCAAGCGGCATTCAGTCGCTACCAACATGTTGTGCGGCGCGAGCTCGCGATCCCCGAGGATCAGATCGTGATCTGCGGCCTGGCGCTGGGCCATGCCGACCCCGATGTTGCTCCCAACAGCCTGATCACCGAACGCGCGCCGATCCAGGATTTCACGACCTGGTTCACTGAATGACGCTGCCGTCGTGAATTTGGCGTCGTGATTTTGGTGTCGCGCGGCGAGCGACACGTTTCCGGCAGGACAGCACGCGGCCAAAGTCGAATTGCCCAGCTTGGCGACAGCGCGCTAAAACGCAGGTAATTCATGGCCTAAGCCTAGCGATGTGGGAGGAACAAAATGGCCGATGAGGTGATCGCCGTCAGCTCCGATTGGGCCAAGCGCGCCTATGTCGACGAGGCGAAGTACAAGGCGATGTACGAGGCCTCGATCAAGGATCCCGCCACCTTCTGGGGCGAGCACGGCAAGCGCATCGACTGGATCAAGCCGTATAGCCCCGGCGCCGTGCGCGACGTCGACTACACCGGCAATGTCCGCATCCGCTGGTATCACGACGGCGTGCTGAACGTGTCAGCCAACTGCGTCGATCGTCATCTGGCCAAGCGTGGCGACCAGACCGCGATCATCTGGGAAGGCGACGATCCGTCGAAGTCGAAGAAGATCTCCTATCGCGAGCTGCACGCCAACGTGTGTCGCATGGCCAACGCGCTGAAGGAGCTCGGCGTCAAGAAGGGCGATCGCGTCACGATCTACCTGCCGATGATTCCCGAAGCGGCCTACGCGATGCTGGCCTGCACCCGCATCGGCGCGGTCCATTCGGTGGTGTTCGGCGGCTTCTCGCCGGACAGCCTCGCCAACCGCGTCATCGACTGCGAGAGCGACGTCGTCATCACCGCCGACGAGGGCCTGCGCGGTGGCAAGCCGGTGCCCCTCAAGGCCAACACCGACGAAGCGCTGAAGAAGTGCCCCGGTGTGAAGAAGGTGCTGGTGGTGAAGCACACCGGCGGCAAGATCGGCTGGGACGCCGGGCGCGACGTGTGGTGGCACGAGATCGCCGCCAAGGTGCCGGCCGAGTGCGCACCGGAACCGATGAACGCCGAGGATCCGCTGTTCATCCTCTATACGTCGGGTTCGACGGGCAAGCCCAAGGGCGTGCTGCACACGACGGGCGGCTACATCGTCTTCGCCTCGATGACCCACCAGTATGTGTTCGACTACCACGACGGCGACGTCTACTGGTGCACCGCCGACGTCGGCTGGGTGACCGGGCACAGCTACATCGTCTACGGGCCGCTCGCCAACGGCGCCACGACCCTGATGTTCGAAGGCGTGCCCAACTATCCCGACTCCAGCCGCTTCTGGCAGGTGATCGACAAGCACCAGGTCAACATCTTCTACACCGCTCCCACCGCCATCCGCGCCCTGATGCGCGAAGGCGAAGCGCCGGTGAAGAAGGCCACCCGCAAGAGCCTGCGTCTGCTGGGGTCGGTCGGCGAGCCGATCAATCCCGAAGCCTGGCTGTGGTACTACCGCGTGGTCGGCGACAGCCGCTGCCCGATCGTCGACACCTGGTGGCAGACCGAGACCGGCGGCATCCTGATCACGCCGCTGCCCGGCGCCATCGCGCTGAAGCCCGGGTCGGCGACGCGGCCGTTCTTCGGCGTCGAGCCGGTGATGGTCGATGCCGACGGCAAGGAGCTGCAGGGCGCGGTGACCGGCAATCTCTGCCTGATCAATTCCTGGCCCGGCCAGATGCGCACGGTCTATGGCGACCATCAGCGCTTCATCGACACCTACTTCAAGGCCTATCCCGGCAAGTACTTCACCGGCGACGGCGCCCGCCGCGACGAGGACGGCTACTACTGGATCACCGGCCGCGTCGACGACGTGATCAACGTCTCGGGCCACCGCATCGGCACGGCCGAGGTCGAAAGCGCGCTGGTCGGCAACACCAAGGTCGCCGAGGCCGCGGTCGTCGGCTTCCCGCACGACATCAAGGGCCAGGGCATCTACGCCTACGTCACTCTGAAGGCCGGCGAGCAGTCCTCCGAGGATCTGCGCAAGGAACTGGTTGCCTGGGTGCGCAAGGAGATCGGCCCGATCGCCACGCCCGACGTCATCCAGTGGGCCCCTGGCCTGCCCAAGACTCGTTCTGGCAAGATCATGCGGCGCATCCTGCGCAAGATCGCCGAGAACGACTTCAGCAATCTCGGCGATACGTCGACCCTGGCCGATCCGGCGGTGGTCGACGACCTGGTGAAGAACAGAGCGAAGTAAGGAGTCCGATGGCCAACCCGACGCCGAATCCCACCCTAGGGCAACTCGCCGCGGATCTGGCCGCCGGCCTAACCACTTCCCGCCAGCTCACCGAAGAGGCGCTGGCGCGCATCGAGGATCCCAAGGGCGAAGGCAAGCGCGCCTTCGTCAAGGTCTGGCGGACCCAGGCGCTGGCCGCCGCCGATGCCAGCGACCTGCAGCGCAAAGCGGGGATCGTGCTCTCGCCACTCGCCGGCATTCCCGTCTCGATCAAGGATCTCTGCAACGTCGCCGGCGAGACGACGCTCGCCGGCTCCAAGGCACTCGACGACGCCAAGCCGGCGGCCGCCGATGCGCCGGTGGTGGCGCGCCTGCGTGCGGCGGGCGCGGTGATCGTCGGCAGCACCAACATGAGCGAGTTCGCTTTTTCCGGCGTCGGCTTCAACCCGCATTACGGCACGCCGGGCAATCCGGCCGACCGCAAGCGCGTGCCGGGCGGCTCTTCCGCGGGGGCGGCCGTTTCGGTCGCCGACCGCATGGCCGTGGCGGCACTGGGCACCGACACCGGCGGCTCGGTGCGCATCCCCGCGGCGGTCTGCGGCCTGGTGGGCTTCAAGCCGACGGCGCGGCGCGTGCCGATCGACGGCGTGGTGCCGCTCTCGACCTCGCTCGATTCGATCGGTCCGCTCGCCAATTCGGTGGAGGACTGCGCCATCGTCGACGCGGTGTTCGCCGGCGAGCCGATCTCCGTACCCGCGGCCGCCCCGCTGGCCGGCCTGCGCTTTGCCGTCCCGAAACACTTCGTGATGAGCGAGCTCGATCCCACGGTCACCGCGGCGTTCGAGCGTGCCTGCAAGGCCTTGTCGGCCAAGGGCGTGAAGATCGAACAGATCGATCTCGCCGAGCTCGACGAGCTGCCCACCATCAACGCCACGGGGGGCTTCGCCGCTGCCGAGTCCTATGCCTGGCACAGGGACCTGATCGCACGGCGCGGCAACGAATACGATCCGTTCGTCCATCCCCGCATCATGCGCGGCAAGGACATGTCGGCCGCCGACTATATCGAGCTGCTGGCACGCCGCGCCGACTTGCAGCGCCGCGTGTCGGCGATCACCTCGAATTACGACGCGGTGATCATGCCGACCTGCGCCATCGTCGCGCCGACCCTGGACGAGGTCGCGACGTCGGACGGCTTCGTGAAGAAGAACATGCTGCTGCTGCGCAACACCTCGGTCGGCAACTTCCTCGACCGTTGCGGCATCAGCCTGCCCTGCCACGCCGCCGGCGAGCTGCCGGTCGGCTTCATGCTGATGGGCGAGACGATGGCGGACCGGCGCCTGCTCGCGCTCGCCCGCAGCGTAGCGCCGGTGGTGAAGGGCTGATCCCGTCTCACTGATACCGGGGATCGTCGGGCCGGCGCATGCGCCAGACGTTCTCGGTCGTGGTGTATTCGCTGTAGCCCAGCCGCGCGACCGGCTTGAAGGACATGATGTCGACGCGGCCGTCCTTCAGGATTGAATCGTCGATATGCACGCCGACCACGTGGCCGAGCACGATCGAGCCACGCTTGTCCTCGTGGCCCGGCTCAACCGGCAGTTCGATGGTCTTCCAGTACTTGCACTCGAGCGCCACCGGCGATTCCTTGACCCGCGGCGGCTTCACCAGCCGGCAGGGCTCGGGCGTCAGGCCCGCGAGCTTCATCTCGTCGACACCGTAGGCCACCATGGCGGTGGTGATGTTCATCTTCTCGCTGAGCGCGCCCGCCACCATGTTGACCACGAACTCGCCGGTCTCCTCGGCGTTCATGCGGCTGTGCTTGGTCGGCGTGTCGCCATAGGTGCCGGTGATGGCGAAATAGACCATCGGCGGGAACTCGCTGACGCCGTTGTAGAAGCTGTAGGGCGCAAGATTGACGCGGCCCTGCTTGTCGACCGTCGAGATCCAACCGATCGGCCGCGGCACGATCACCGCCTTCAACGGGTCCTGCGGCAATCCATGGTCGCGCTTGGCGGTCTCGTAGAACATCGTCTTCCCCTCACTCGTGTCGCGCCGGTGGTGTCTGCACTGTGGGCGCCGCCGCATCAAGCAGAGCCTGCCGCCCGCCGTCGCGGGGCGGATAGATGCGCTGGCGGTTGATCGTTTCCTTGGTGCGCTTGGCCGTCGCGCCGCGCGCGACGACCTTACGCTCCCAGCCCTCGGTGTAGAGGGCGCCCCACGGCCCGAGATCGAGGATGGTCGTGTACCAGTCGATCCGAAGCGGCAGCAGGGGCTGACCAAGCAGGTCGCAGACCGCATTGTGGCCGGCGAAACGGCCCATCGGCCGGCCGTGCTGGCAGGACATCACGCAGGAATGCGTGCCGTCGATCAGGAACGAGGCCACGTCCCCCGCGGCGAACTCCGCCGACGGCCCGTTGATCTTCTGGCCTTCGATCTTCAGACAGGAATCGACCGGCAAACGGCCGAGCCGATCGCGCGTCACCGGAAAGGCCGAGGCCAGCGGATGAGCCTGCATGCCGGCGCACCAGACGACGGTCTCCGCGTCGATGCGCCCGCCTGCCGCGAGAGTGACGCCCGCACGGTCGATCGACGCCACGGACACGCCGCCCCGCCGCTCGACGCCCAGCGCGTCGAGCGCCTCCTCGATCACCGGCACGGCGCTCTCGCCCATGCCGGAGCCGACGCGGACCGCCCTGTCGGCCAGGATCACGCGCGGCGCCTCGACGCCGGCGGCGCGCAGCTTGGCCGGCAGTTCCGCGGCGGCCTCGATACCTGTCAGTCCGCCGCCGATCACGAGCGCAGTCGACGAGGGCCGCGGGCCGAGCGCCGTGAGGTGCGCATTGAGCCGCGCGGCAGCCGTGTAGGTGTCGACATCGAAGCCATGGGCCGAGAGGCCGGGCAGGTCCGGCCGCACCAGGCGGCTGCCGAGCGCAAAGACCAGCCGGTCATAGCCGATCGTCTGCCGGCCGCCCGTCTTCCCACCACCCCGGGAATCGTAGGTCACGACCTTGGCCGCAACGTCGATATCGGTCGCCTCGCCCTCGATCCGCCGCACGCCGACGGGCAACAGCACATCGTCCAGCGCGACCCGCGTGTCGGAAAGATCGGCTTCGTAGTTGCGCACCCGGATCGAATGCCAGGGCGTGTCGTTCATCAGCACGATCTCGAGGTGCCGTGCGCCCAGGATCGCGCGCGCGCGGGCCGCCGCGAGGGCGCTCCAGAGGCCGGCGAAGCCGCCGCCCAGGACGAGGATGCGCTGGACCGAAGTCACATCCTGTTGTGCGACGAGGCGTCCGGCTTGTCGAGTGAGGCGGTGCGGCCCATCTTCACGGCCATGTCACGTACCATGAAGGCGCTGCTCGGCGTCTGGATCGCCGCCCTCGCTGCGGCCGCCGGCTGGATCGCCTGGGACGTCGTCCGCGGCGACGAGCGCCAGACGATCGGCGGGCCCTTCGCCCTCACCGACCAGGACGGCCGCACAGTTACCAGCGACAGCCTCAAGGGCAAGCCGACCCTGATCTATTTCGGCTTCACGTTCTGCCCCGACGTCTGTCCGACATCGCTGCTCCTGATGGAAACGGCCGTCGAGCGGCTGGGCCCGGACGCCGCCAAGAAGGTGAATCTGGTCTTCATCACGATCGACCCGGAGCGCGACACGCCGGCGCTGCTCAAGGGCTACGTCACCAATTTCGGGCCGACCTATATCGGGCTCACTGGAACGCCGCAGCAGATCGCCGACGTGGCGCGCGCCTACCGCGTCTACTACCAGAAGGTCCCGGGCAAGGATGGGGGCCCCTATCTCATGGACCATTCCTCGATCGTCTATCTGCTCGACCGCAACGGCCGCTTCGTCACGCATTTTACACACGACGCCAAAGCCGAGCAGATCGCCAATACTGTGGGCCGTTTGCTGTAGTTTCGACTTAAGTCGTTGAATTTGCGCCAATTGTGCAGTGCACTATTGAAGTGACAAGCCCTCGCCCAGGCGTACAATCCGGGCCGAATGCTCTACCAAGCGTATGAATTTCAGCGGCAGCTCGCGACGCCAGTCCGCCTTTGGGCAAACGTCCTCGAGCAGGCCTATTCCAGCCCCTACAATCCGTGGGCGGATACGTGGTTTGGCAAGTCGGTCGCGGCAGGCGCCGAGATCCTGTCACGCCTTACCCAGACTTATGCCAAGCCGGCTTTCGGGCTGAAGACGACGCAGGTCGGCGACGAAACCGTCGCGGTCAACGAAGAAATTCTGCTGCGCAAGCCTTTCGGCCAGCTGCTGCGCTTCCACCGCGATACGCCCCGGCGCGACCCCAAGGTGCTGGTCGTGGCGCCCATGAGCGGCCACTTCGCCACCCTGCTGCGCGGCACGGTCGAGGCGCTGCTGCCCGACCACGACGTGCACATCACCGACTGGGTCGATGCGCGCGAGGTTCCGCTCTCCCAGGGCAACTTCGACCTCGACGACTATATCGACTACGTCGCCGACTTCTGCCGCTACCTCGGCCCGGACGTGCACGTGATCGCCGTGTGCCAGCCGTCGGTGCCGGTCCTGGGCGCCGCCGCGCTGATGGCCGAAGCACAGGATCCACGCCAGCCCAAGTCGATCACCCTGATGGGCGGCCCCATCGATACGCGCGAGAGCCCGACGGTCCCCAACGACCTCGCCATGCGCAACTCGATGATGTGGTTCCGTCAGAACGTCATCTCGACGGTGCCGCTCAACTATCCGGGCGCGCTGCGCCGGGTCTATCCGGGCTTCCTGCAGCTCACCAGCTTCATCAGCATGAACCTCGACCGGCACGTGAACGCCCACATGCGCCAGTTCGAGCATCTGATCAAAGGCGACGACGATTCGTCGTCCTCCCATCGCACTTTCTACGACGAGTATCTCGCGGTGATGGACCTCACCGCCGAATTCTACCTGCAGACCATCCAGGTCGTGTTCAAGGAGCACCAGCTGCCGCGCGGCGTCTGGGTGAGCCGCGGCCGCAAGATCAACCCGGCCGCGATCGAGACGGCGCTGATGACGGTCGAAGGCGAGCTGGACGACATTTCCGGCGTCGGCCAGACCAAGGCTGCCCATGCACTGACCCCCAACATCCCCGGCGCACGCCACGTGCATTGGGAACAGCCGCGGGTCGGTCACTACGGCATCTTCAACGGCCGCAAGTGGCGCGAACAGATCATGCCACGCGTGCGTACCTTCATCCGCGAAAACGACGCCCGCTGAGGCGGCTCGAAGGCCTGCCGATCGGCAGGCCTGGTCAGGTTTCGCCGACCCAGAAATCGATCTCGCGCAGGCCGGCGCTGCCGGGCTTCAGGTAGCCCGTCTGCCAGGTGTCGGTGTCCTGCAGGCCCTTCCAACGCTTGGCCTTCGGCTGGATCTGGCGACGGAACCGCCAGCGATACTGGTTGTAGATCGCCATGATGTTGGCCGCGTAGGCCCCCGCCAGGCCGGGTGCGCCGCGGACGATCAGCATGTTCTCGTCGTTCTTGCCGCTCGCCCTGGGGCCGAGATTGTGCGAGCCGGTGATCAGGATCGGGTCGTCGCCGAACGGATCGATCAGCACGACCTTGCTGTGCACCATCGCCCGGGCCTTGGGCAGCTTCTTCATCTCGCGCACGAAGAACCCCGTGGCCTCGTCGATCGCGGCCGGCAGAACGACGTTGAAATCCGCCTTCTCGGTATTGGCCTGGTCGAAGAGCTGCACGGGACTCTTCGTCGTGCTGGGATCCTGGTTGATCGCGCCCTTGATGTAGAAGCGCCGGCCCTTCGTACCTGCCCGCGCCTTGTCGATGATCTGGTTGAGCAGCGTCTCGCGCGGCCCGGGATTGAACATCAGGAACAGGATGGCCTGCTGGGCGCCCAGGATCAGCTTGCGCGCCTCGACGAGGTCGACCTGGCCGATCGTCGGCGTAAACCACAGACGCGTCGGCACCGTGCCGATCTTCATGCTGCGCGGCCTGGTATCCGACTTCAGCAGCGCCGGCGGCGACAGGTCGCCCGATTGGCGCAGCAGATCCCACTGTTCGCGGTACTCGGCCGCGAGCTTGGGATCGTCGATCAGAAGCGAGTTGTTCGCCTGGGTGCAGAGCCCCGTCTTCGTCCAGTTCTGGCTGCCGGTCCACACCCAGCGCGGCTTCTTCTTCTGGTCGCAGATCACCAGGAATTTGTTGTGACCGAGGGCGCGCGGCGAGATCATTCGGTCGTGCAGGTCGATCCGGCCCTTAAGGCTGCGGCGGGCCGGCTTGTTCTGGTCCTCACCCTTTTTCTTCACGCTGCCATTGGCCAGCACGACATGGGCGCGTTTGCCGATCTTGCGCAGGGCGGCTTCGAGCTGCTTGTCGTCGAGTTCGTAGAGCGCCGCGTAGATCTCGCTCCTGGCCTTCGCGGCCTTGTCCAGGATCTCGAACAGACGGGCGCCCAGCGGCCCGGTCAGATAATCACGGAACGGATCGCCCGGCGTGGCGATGATCTTCTCGAGCCTGGCCGATTTCAGATCGCCGTCGGTGACGCCGAGGCGACGCGACACCCATTGAGCTGCCACGATCCCGCGATTGAAATAGGCTTCGATGCGGGGCGCCATTTCGTGTGACAGGACGATCTTGGCGGTCCAGGCACTCGCCCGGCCGGCGTCGGCCGACAGGTTGTCCTTGTCGGGCCCGACCATCGGCACCACGCGGTACTGCACCGTGTCGCCCGGCCTGGCCATGTAGTCGGTCCATTGGTATTTCTGGATCGGCCAATTGGTCGATGCGCGACGTTCGCCGAGCTTGGCTTTCTCGCCCTCGAAACCGACCCAGGTGCTGACGATTTCCTCGACGCCATTTCGCCGGCGCAACAGGGCAAATCCACGACACTCCTTGATGAAACCGTCGGGCTTCCAGGCAACGAACACGTCGTCGCCATTGTGGCAGACGTTGACCTTCATGGCGCCCTCCCCCGAGGCCTACTACACCCCGGGAAACGCTAGGCACGTTCTCACAGCACGTCCACCTTCACCGCGTGACGGACGGTGCGAGGGCCCTGCTTCGTGGGCGACACCTCTTTCTGCCGGGAGTAGCATCCCGCCCAATGACCGTGCCCGTAACCCTCTCGGAGTGGAAACCCGCGCCATTCGACGTGCAGGGTGAGTCGGTGTTCGCCATCGGCGACGTCCATGGCTGCGCCGACGAGCTGGCGGGGCTGCTCCAGTCGATCGCCGGCCTCGCGCGCGAAACGGAAGGCCGGCGGCGGCTGATCTATCTCGGCGACATGATCAATCGCGGACCGGACAGCATCCGTGTCCTCGACCTGTGGGCCCGCACTGAAGAGGCGCACGGCGTCGACCATGTCGACCGGCTGCTGGGCAACCACGAGATCATGATGATGCTTTCGGTCATCGGCGGACCTTTCGCCCACAAGGCCGAAACGATGTGGCTGTCCAAGCGCATGGGTGGCCATGTCCTGCTCGATCAAATGGCCAACCGCGCCGGCCGGGCCGTGGCGCATGCCGACCAGGCATTGCTCGCCGAGACCCTGGGCGACACGGTGGTCCATCGCCTGCAGGGCATGCGCTCGCATGTCCGGCTGGGCAATACGCTATTCGTCCATGGTGGCCTCGATCCCCATGCCGACCCGGATGAGTTCCTGACGCGTCCGTGGACCCTGTTCACCGAGGCGCGCTGGGCCTGGATCAATCACGGCTTCCTCGACTGGAAGGGCCGGTTCGGCGGCACCCTGGTGGTGCATGGCCACACCCCGCCCGACAAGCATCGGGCGATCAGCGGGCTCGACGACCCGCACCTGTTCGAAGGCGACCGGTTGGGTCTGGATGGCGGCAGCGCCCGCACCGGCATCGTGACGGCGGCAGAAATCCAGGATGGCCGGTACCGGCTCCTGAAGGCCGGCACGCCTTTCGAGACCCCGATCCCCTCCGAAGGGTAAGCTGCCGACGGCCAGGATGGCTGTCACTTTTTTTCGGCTGTTCTGTCGGCAGTCCCCCTGCTTCTTCGTCCTATGCAACAAGAGGGTCCGCTTCCATGCTTTATGCCATCCTTTGCTACAACTCCGAGGACGCGATCGGCTCCTGGTCCAAGGAGCAGCACGCCGAAACCATGACGCGGCTGCACAAGGTCCACGAGAAACTGGAGAAGCAGAACCGGATCGGCCCCGTGGCTCGCCTGCTGCCGACCACCGCCGCCACCACCCTGCGGAAGGGCCGCGAGGACGTGGTGATCGACGGCCCCTTCGCCGAGACCAAGGAGCAGCTCCTCGGCTTCTACATCGTCGATTGCGCATCGCTCGACGGCGCCATCGAGGTCGCCAGGGACCTTGCAAAGGCCAATCCCCTGACCGGCGCCTACGAAATCCGGCCGGTGGCACAGCTTCACGAAAGCCACCTTCCGACTGAAAAGAAGCCCGCGGCATGAACGACCTCGGCTGGATCGACGCGGTCGTCGCCGGCGTCCGCCCCCAGGTGATGGGAGCGTTGCTGCGCTACTTCCGTGACCTCGATACGGCCGAGGAAGCTTTTCAGGAAGCCTGCCTGCGGGCCCTCAGGACATGGCCGCAGAACGGCCCGCCACGCGACGCCGCCGCTTGGCTGATCCTGGTCGGGCGCAATGCGGCGATGGACGATGTCCGCAAGCGCGCCCGCCACACCGAACTGCCCGACGAGGCGGAACTCTCCGATCTCGGCGACGCCGAAGCCTCGCTCGCCGACCGGCTCGACGGCGAACACTACCGCGACGACATCCTGCGGCTGCTCTTCATCTGCTGCCATCCCGAGCTGCCGGCGACGCAACAGATCGCGCTGGCGCTGCGCATCGTCTGCGGTCTCTCGGTGGGCCAGATCGCCCGGGCCTTCCTCGTTTCCGAGGCGGCGATGGAGCAGCGCATCACGCGGGCCAAGGCCAAGATCGGCAATGCCAAAGTCGCCTTCGAGACGCCGGGCGCCGCGGAGCGGGCGGAGCGGCTCGCCGCCGTGGCCGCCATGCTCTACCTGATCTTCAACGAAGGCTATTCGACGAACCTGGCCGAGGCCGAAGCCCGTGCGCCGCTGGCCGAGGAGGCGATCCGGCTGGTCCGTCTGCTGCTCCGCCTCTTCCCCACCGAGCCCGAGATCATGGGGCTCACGGCATTGATGTTGTTGCAGCAGTCGCGCGCGGCGGCGCGCTTCGACGGAGACGGTAACGTCATCCTGCTCGAGGATCAGGATCGTAACCTGTGGAGTACGAGCGACATCGCCGAAGGCTTGGCGCTGATCGACAAGGCGATGCGCCATCGCCGGCCCGGCCCCTATCAGATCCAGGCCGCCATCGCGGCTCTTCATGCCCGCGCCGAGTGCGCCGAGAACACCGACTGGCCGCAAATCGACCTGCTCTACGCAAATCTCGAACGCCTGCAGCCTTCGCCGGTCGTCACGCTGAACCGCGCCGTCGCCGTTTCAAAGGTCAAAGGACCGCAGGCGGCGCTCGACATGATCGAACCGCTGGGGGCACGGCTGCAGGGCTATTTCTATTTCCACGGGGTCAAAGGCGCGCTGCTGCAGCGGCTCGACCGCAACGACGAAGCGCGCGAAGCCTTCAGGCGCGCGATCGCGCTGGCCCACACGCCGGCGGAAGCGGCCCATATCCGCCAGCACCTCGACCGCCTGTCATCCTGATTGCAAGCCTCCTGCAAGGAGGGCCCTTTCGCGGCAAGCAAGGATTGTAAAATTTTTCCCCCTGCCAATGTCGGATCGCCCAGGGCTCGTCCGTCCTCGGGATATGACAACAGCCAGGAGACTGTCATGAGCAATACCAATCCTCCCGTCCTCGGTGGCCCGACCCCCTACCTCTCGGTCAGCAATGCCGCCAAGGCCGCGGAGTTCTACGTCAAGGCTCTCGATGCCAAGGAAGTCATGCGCATGCCGCCGGACGACAAGGGCCGCTACCTGCACATCCATCTCGTGATCAATGGCGGCTCGCTGATGCTGGCCGATGTCTTTCCCGAGCATGGCCATCCGCTGGAGAAGCCGGCCGGCTTCGCGCTGCATCTGGCGGTCGACGACGTCGACAAGGCCTTCGACCGTGCGGTCAAGGCCGGTGGCGACGTCGTGTTGCCGGTGCAGGACATGTTCTGGGGCGATCGCTACGGCCAGTTCCGCGACCCGTTCGGCGTCCTGTGGTCGATGGGCGCGCCCCTCAAGAAGGCCTGAGATGATCTCCAGCCGTGCACTCTGGGCGGGCCGCATCCTGAGCGGCCTCGCCATCGTGTTCCTGGCGATGGACGGCGCCATCAAGATGGTGCCGATCCAGCCGGTCACCGACAGCCTGAAGGACCTGGGCTACCCGACGAGCGACGGCTTCGCCCGCCTGCTCGGCGTCATCACCCTGGGCGGCACCGCGCTCTATGCCTGGCCGCGCACCGCGCTGCTCGGTGCAATCCTGCTGACCGGCCTGATGGGCGGCGCCATGGCGAGCCACGTGCGCCTCGACCATCCGATATTCACGCACACCCTGTTCGGCCTCTGGCTCGGCCTGATCGTCTGGGGTGGATTGTGGCTACGGGACGAACGGCTACGCCGACTGTTGCCGTTCATGCAGTGAAACCTTCAAAGGATTGACCGGAAGAAACTTCAGCCGAGCAGAGCCTTGATCTGCTCGGCCAATTGCCTCTGCTGATAGGGCTTGTTGAGGCGCGGCAGCTCCAGGCTGGCGCGCGCCGGCAGATCGGCGTAGCCGGTTGCCAGCAGGATAGGCAGTTCGGGACGCATGGAACGCGCCTGCTCGGCAAGCTGCAGGCCGGTCATCCCCGGCATCGCATAGTCCGTAATCATCAGGTCGATCGCCTCGTCGGCGCGCAAGATATCGAGTGCCTCTGCACCCGACGATGCCCTGATCACCGTATGACCGAGATCTTCCAGGAGGTCCGTCGTCGCCAGGCCGATGAGGAAATCGTCGTCGACGAACAGGAGTTTGGCGGTCCTTTTCTCGTTGGATGCCGCTTCTTGAAGGCCGGAGGTCACTACCATTGGAACACCGTCTGCTACGGGAAGCCACAATTCGGCGCGTGTTCCATGGCCCGGCGTGCTGAACAGGCGCAGTGCGCCCTTGAGCTGCTGCGCGAGGCCGTGGATCATCGATAGGCCGAGCCCCGTTCCTTTGCCGACTTCCTTGGTCGAAAAGAAGGGCTCGACCGCCTTCTGCAATGTCAGCGCATCCATGCCGGTGCCCGAATCGGACACCGAAAGCCGCAGATATCGACCTGCCGCCAAGTCACGTACCGTACCGGTTTCGACCTCATCGAGAGAGATCGCCACCCTGCCACCGTCGGGCATCGCATCGCGGCTGTTGACGACGAGATTGAGCAATGCGAGCTCGACCTGATTGGCATCGATATGCGCCGCAGCCAATCCACTCGGCAAGTCGAAGTGCATGTCCACGGCAGGACCGGTGGATCGGCGCAACAAATTTCCCATTCCCTGGACGAGTTCGGCCAGATCGACCGGCTTCGGTTCCAATGCCTGGTGCCGCGCAAAGGCGAGCAAGCGTTGCGTCAAAGCGGCACCACGCTGCGCGCCCTGCATGGCGCCGTCGATCAGCTGGTCGTTCATCGGGCCGGCGGGTACGCGCTTGCGGAGAAGCTCCAGATTGGCGATCACTGCCGTCAGGAGGTTGTTGAAGTCATGGGCCACCCCGCCGGTGAGCTGCCCGATCGATTCGATCTTCTGCATTTGACGTAGCTTGGCCTCGGTCCGCTCCCGTTCGGCGATCTGCGCGACGAGTTCGTCGTGTGCATTCTGAAGCTGCGCCGTGCGTTCTTCGACCCGCCGTTCCAGAACGTCGTTCGCCTGCTGGAGTCTCAGCTCCTTATCGCGCAGGCTCTCCAGCAACGACCGCGCCTCATACTGACGATGACGCCCTTTGACGGCGGCGCGCGCGACGCTGACAAGCGTGGTCGGGTGAAAAGGCCGCTCAATGAACGAGACATTGCCGAGCGTCTCGAGCCAGCGGGAGGCAATCGGATTGCGTTCCGGGCCGCCCCCATGGTTCGTCACCAGCAGAACGGGCAAGTCCGACCAGGCTGGCTGCGCGGCGAACCATAGGGCAAGAGGCTTGAGGTCGGTCGCGCGGATTGCCTCCTCCGTGACCAGGAAGAAAGCGACATCGTCATCGAGGGCCTCGACCAGAGCCCCCAGTGTCGAAAAGACGGCGCACGAGACGTCCGTTTGCGCGATCAGGGAACAGGCCACGGCAGCGTCGCGACCGCGGGGCGCCAGCACCAGCGCGCGCAGCGGTCGTTCGGCATTTCCGATCACTCGCCGATCCCGGGGCGCGGAGGGGCGCGGTTTCCAGCCAGCGTCGGCGTGCCGCGCAAGACGCCATGAAATTCCACGAGGGGCTCGCCGATGTGCAGACCGTGGTCGATCCAGAATTCTCGGATCGTGTCCTCATGCTGGCCACCGCGTTTCTTGATGACCGACAGCGCTCGGCGCACCGCTCCTTCGGCTTCGAAGTAGCGGAGCAGCACGACAGCATCGGCGAGGTAGGTGATATCGACAGGTGATTTCATCTCGCCGACCAACCCATGTTGGGCCACCGTCATGAATGTCGAAACACCTGTGCGGTTGAGATACTGGATCAGCTCATGCATGTGCAGGATCAGCGCGTTCTCCTGCGGCATCGCCGCCTGGTAGCCATTGAGGCTGTCGATCACCACCGTTTTCGTCGCCGGATCCGCACAGGCCGCCCGCACAGTGTACGCGAACTCGCCGGGTGAGAGTTCTGCGGCGTCGAGCTGCTTGATCTGCAACATTCCGGTGGCCTGCATGGCGGCGAAATCAAAGCCAAGCGGCTTTGCACGATCGAAAAGCAGCCCCAGCTCTTCGTCGAATAGGAACATCGCAACCTTTTCGCCTCGACGAACCGTCTCCGCCGCGAACTGCCAGGCAAGCGTGGTCTTGCCGGCCCCCGCCGGACCAAGCACGAGCGTACTCGAGCCCTGCTCGATGCCGCCGCCTAGAAGCTTGTCGAGAGCCGCGATGCCGCTGGCGATACGACCGCGATGAAAACTGCGCCGATGCTCGGCAGCGACAAGGCGCGGAAAGACGTGAGCGCCACCGGCGCGGATGGTGAAATCGTGGTAGCCGCCGCGAAAGCCCTGCGCGCGGTACTTGACGACACGCAGGCGACGACGCTCGGCACCATAATCCGGCGTCATCTCTTCGAGACGAATGACGCCGTGAGCAACGGAGTGCACCGTCTTGTCGAGCGTATCGGTCGTGAGATCGTCGAGCATCAGCACCGTCGCGCCATGGCGCGAAAAGTAATGCTTGAGAGCCAGGATCTGCCGCCGATAGCGGAGCGAGCTCTGTGCCAATAGGCGAATCTCCGACAACGAATCGAGGACAATACGTTGCGCGTCGCTCTTCTCGACAGCTTGGAAGATGAGCTTGGTCGTCTCGCCGAGCTCCAGATCCGACGAATAGAGCAGACTCTGCTGCTGGTCGGAATCGAGCAGACTCTCCGGCGGCACGACTTCGAAGACATCGATTTTTTCGTCGAGTTCCCAGCCATGAGACACTGCCGCGCTGCGAAGTTCGGCTGCACTCTCCGACAACGTCACGTAGAGCCCCTGCTCGCCCTGCTGTGCGCCTTCCATCAGAAAGCGCATCGCCATCGTGGTTTTGCCGGTTCCAGGGCTGCCCTCGAGAAGGAAGACCCTCCCGACCGCGAGGCCACCGAAAAGAATGTCATCAAGTCCTGGCACGCCCGTTCGGGCACGAAGCGTCTTTACAGGGTCGTCCATCTTCCCTCACCACCTCCGGTGCTCCCGACGGGCCGAAACGCACCACAACGATGAGAGCGCTTGAATAACGGTGGCTGGAGGCCGAAGTTCCGGCACCCTCCGGGCCGGGGGAGTGCCTGGGAAGATGGAACCGCGAGCGGTTCCGTTGTCCACGTACCCTAGGACACGCCGCCCTGAATGATCTCCAGGAAGGCGGTTCCGTAGCGTTCGAGCTTGGCGTCGCCGACCCCATGGATCTCGCGCATTGCCCCGGGTGTCGTTGGCCGATGGGTGGCAAGCTCGGCCAGGGTCCGGTCGGAAAAGACGACATAGGCCGGCACATTCTGGGCACGCGCCAGCCGGGTGCGCAGGGCCTTCAGCGAATCGAGCAAAACCGCATCGGCATCGTCCACGATCACTGCCGCTGCTGCCGCCCGCCGATCACGGCGTGCCCCGGCCTTGGGCACGGTAAGATCCTTGCGCAGCTCGATCTTCGCTTCGCCCTTCAGCACCCGCCAGCCTTCGTCGGTGACCCACCAGCGGCCGTGTTCCATCAGGTCCTGGGCGATCAGACCGACTGCCGAGAGCTGACGGAAGATCGACCGCCATTCCATCGGCTTGCGGTCCTTGCCCACGCCGAAGGTCGGCAGCCTCTCGTGGTTGAACTTCCGGACATTGTCGGTGAGGTCGCCGGTCAGGATGGCGACGAGATGCTCCATGCCGAACCGCTCGCCGGTGCGCACCACGGCCGACATCACTTTCTGCGCCTCGATCGTGCCGTCGAACAATTCGACGCCTTCCTGGCAGAGATCGCAGTTGCCGCAGGGCTCCGACGGCTCGCCGAAATAGGCGAGCAGGGTCTGGCGGCGGCAGCGCGGCGCCTCTGCCAGCGACAGCAGGGCGCCCAGCCGTTGGCGTTCGATGCGCTTGCGCTCGTCGGACGACTCGCTCTGCTCGATCTGCAGGCGGCGCAGTTGCATGTCGCTCAGGCCGTAGAGCGTCAGCGTATCAGCTGGCAGGCCGTCGCGGCCGGCACGGCCGATCTCCTGGTAGTAGGCTTCGACATTGGCCGGCAGGTCGGCATGGCAGACGAAGCGCACGTCGGGCTTGTCGATGCCCATGCCGAAGGCCACGGTCGCGGTCATCACCAGGCCGTCCTCCTGCTGGAAGGCATCCTGGTTGGCGTCGCGCACAGCCTTGTCGAGGCCGGCATGATAGGGCAGCGCCCGCACACCCGCCGCCGTGAGAGCCTCGGCCAGCTCCTCGACCTTGCGGCGCGAGGCGCAGTAGATGATGCCGCTTTCGCCCTGATGCGCCTGCACGAACGACAGGACCTGCCGCGTCGACCGCTCCTTGGCCTTGAAGGAGAGCTTGAGATTGGGCCGGTCGAAGCTGCGTACGAAGGTCCGCGGCGACTGGGCGAACAGCTTCTCGACGATGTCGCCGCGCGTCGGCGCGTCGGCCGTGGCCGTGAAGGCGAGTGTCTGCAGTCGGCCGCCGATCTGGCGGGCGAGGTTGCCGAGCGAGAGGTACTCGGGGCGAAAATCGTGGCCCCATTGCGAGACGCAATGCGCCTCGTCGATCGCCATCATCGAAACATCGGCCTCGGCCAGCATCTCGACCGTGTCCGGGCGCGCCAGCCGCTCCGGCGCGACGTAAAGCAGCTTCAACTCGCGCCGGCGCAGCAGGCCGAGGACGCGGCTGTTCTCGGCGGGCTCGTTGCTGGAGTTGAGGCTGCCGGCCGCGACGCCGGCGGCCGAGAGGGCGCGGACCTGATCGCGCATCAGGGCGATCAGCGGCGAGATCACCAAGGTGAGGCCCGGCCGCACGATGGCCGGCAATTGATAGCACAGCGACTTGCCGCTGCCCGTCGGCATGACGGCGAGCACGTTTTCGCCGGCCAGCACCGTCCGCACAATCTCCTCTTGGCCCGGACGGAAATCGCCGAAGCCGAAGACGGAATGCAGCAGGGCGCGCGCTTGGGAGAGGGCGTCGGACATCGCTATTGCGCCGCACTATTGCGCCATCGTCCCGCGCCGTCATGTGGAAGAACGGCGGCGCGCGGAAAGGCCGCCGTTGGCGCTTTAGTGCCGCGCGGCCTGGCCGCCATCCAGGGTCATCACCACGCCGCTGATATAGCTTGCCCGTTCCGACGCCAGGAATACGGCAAGGTCAGCGACCTCGTCGGGCTCGGCAGCGCGGCCGAACGGCATGTGCTTGGTGAGTTCGGGCCAGCGCTCGGGATCGTCCCATTTCTGCTCGGCTTGGCCGCGCAGCAGGGTCAGCATGCGGTCGGTGCGCGTAGCCGGCGGATTGATCGCCACGACCCGCACGCCATGGTCGACGCTGCGCGAACCGACGGCGCGAGTGAAGGCCATCAGGCCGGCATTGCCCATGGTGCCTGCAACGTAGTCGTAATTGTAGCTTTCGCCGGCGAGGCCGATCACGTTCACCACCACGCCGTTCTTGCGCGCATACATCTTCTCCAGCATGGCGCGCGTGGCATTGACGTAACCGAAGACCTTGAGTTCCCAGGCCTCCCGCCACTTGGGCTCGGTCATGCCGAAGATATCGCCACGCGGGATGGCGCCGGCATTGTTCACCAGGATATCGGCATGGCCCACGGCCTCGACGACGGCCCGGGCCGTGTCGCCCTGGGAGAAGTCGGCGGGATGGATTTCGACCGGAACGTTGTGCCGCGCCCGAATCTTGTCGCGCGCCGCCTCCAGCGACTCCTTCGAGCGCGAGGCGATGTGCACCGCGCAGCCTTCAGCCGCGAACCCCAGGGCGCAGGCGAAGCCGATGCCGCGGCTGCCCCCGGTGATCAGGACTGTCTTGCCGGAAAGTTTGAGATCCATGGTCAGAGCCTGTAGGTCGAATCGATGTCGGCACGGCCATCGCCGGTTTTCACGCGGCCGTCCTTCGCCATCTGCACGAGGTGCGCCAGCATCGACCGACCGGCCGCCTTATGCAGATGCACCGGCGTGTCGGCGTAGTTCTTGGCGACCATCTGCGGGATCGTCTGCGGCCCTTCCTTGAGACGCGCCAGGATCTGCGCCTCGCGGCCCAGGCGATGTTCGATGTAGGCCTGGACGAACGGATTGGGATCGCGGATCTCCGCACCATGCGTCGGGATGTAGATCGTCTCGTCGCGCGGCAGGAGCTTGCGCAGGCTCGCGAAGTAGTCGGCCATGTTGCCGTCGGGCGGCGAGATCACCGCCGTCGACCACCCCATCACATGGTCGCCGGAGAGCAGCGCCTTGTCTTCCTTCACGGCGAAGCAGAGGTGGTTGGAGATGTGGCCCGGCGTGTAGACCGCCTCGACGTTCCAGCCGTCGCCCTGGATCACGTCGCCGTCGTTCAATTTGATGTCCGGCGCGAACGACAGATCGCCTGGTTCCTCGGCGTGGTCGCCGGCCGGTGGCTTGGGATGCGGGCCGTAGCTGTAGACCTTGGCGCCGGTCGCCTTGGCGAGCGCAGGCGTCGCCGGCACGTGATCGATATGCGTATGGGTGACGAAAATATGCGTCACCGTCTCGCCACGCAGGGCGCGCAGCACGGCATCGATATGGTCCTGCTGGTCGGGGCCGGGATCGACCACGGCGACCTTGCCGTGACCGATGATGTAGGTCCCGGTGCCCTTGAAGGTGAATGGATTGGGATTGTTGGCGACAACGCGACGGATGAGCGGCGTCACCTCCATCGCCGTTCCGTAGTCGAACTTGAAGTCCTTGATGAAGGGAATGCCGGGCATCGCGTACTCACTATGGGCTGGGCGGCGTCAACTTGTAGAGCGCATTGCGGGTGTCGGCGCTGACATAGACCGCACCGGACTTGGCGACCGCTACGCCGGTCGGCATCAGCGCCGGCGGCCCGCCGGGATAGGGCGCAAGGCCGATATCGAGATTGGACGCGATCACGACCTTGTTGCCGTTGGCCGGATCGATTGCGACCACGCGCTTCTGGCCGACCTCGGCGACATAGAGCTTGCCGTCCGGGCCGACGTCGATGCCTTCCGGACCGGCGAGATTGTCGGCCACGACCTTGCGTGCGCCTGAAGCGACGTCGATCTGGGTCACGGCACCAGCAGCGATCTCGGTCACGTAGACCAGGTTGCCGGCACCTTGCGCCAGCGCCACCGGTGCACGCAGTCCCTTCACGACGTTGGTGCGTGTCTTGCCGTCGGAACTGACCTTCACGAGGTTGCCGCTGCCGAGCTCGGCGACATAGACCGAGCCGTCGGCCGCTTCCAGCGCATCGACTGGCGCCATGAAATCGGCGAGCGTCGCCACCAGCTTGCCGGTCTTGCGATCGACCTTCTGCACGGTGTTGGAGAACCAGCTCGAGAGCAGCGTGTGCTTGGGCCCGACCGAGATGCCGGTCGGATAGGAATGCGTTTCGCCATGCACTCGCAGCATGTCGGTCACTGCGCCGGTCGAGCCGTCGACATTGCGATAGCTGAAGACGTCGGCAACGTGCACCGTCTCCTTGGCCCCGTCCGTCGTGACGGCGAGGTCGGCCGGAATGGCGAGCTTGCCCTCGACGATCGTGCGCCAGGAGCCGGTCTGCTTGTCGACCAGGTAGATGCCGTTGTCCGTCATCGAGGTGACGAATAGGCGGCCGCGCGAATCGAAGGCGAGGTTGTCGAGACCGGGCTTCATCGAGGCGACCAGCTTCTTGGCCTTGCTGGTGAGGCTGACGCTCCAGATGCCGCCGGTGCCGGTGTCCACGACATAGAGGTTGTCGGGGTTCTGCGGATCGATGTTGGCGGCCGCTGGGATCTTGAAGCCCGAGGCGATCACCTCGGACGTGCCGGTCTCGAGGTTCACCTTGACGATCTCGCCCTTGAACCAGATCGGGCCGTAGAGGAAGCCATCGTTCTTGTGGATCTCGAAGCCGTTCAGGCCGCCCATCTTCTCGGCGATCTTACGCAGCTCGTTGCGCGCCGCTGGCTTGAAGTCCGGCTTGTCGACGTTCTTGAGATCGATCTCGTAAAGCGCGTCGCCCAGGAACACCTCGGTGACGAAGAGACGGCCGTCCTTGCCGAAGGCGAGTGAGTTCGGACCGCTCATCCCCTGCGCCACCTCGATGGTCTTGCCGTTCGGCCGGCGGACATAGACCTTGCCCAGCAGGAACGCCGTCCAGGCCATCGTGCCGTCGTCGGCGAAGGCGATGTCGTCGGCCATGCCTGTCGGCGGATCGATGACACGATCGACCTCGCCCGAATCGACCTGCACGCGATAGATCGTCTGGCCGACAACGGAACCGGCGAAGAGCTGGTCGTCCTTGTTGAAGGCAAGGCCATGCACGCCGTGGAACCACGACCCCGGCACCAGGAATTGCTGATTGTATTCCTTGTGCACCGGCGCTGCCTGCGCGGCCGGTGCGGGGCTCGTCGTGGGTGCCGCCGCAGGTGCTGCCTGCTGGGCCAGCGCCGACCCCGTCAGCCCGACCACCAGCGCCGCCGTCGTGACAATGCGGCCCAACTCCATCCCGTTTCCTCCGACAGTCTTTATCGCGGCGCGAACTTTAGACCGGAGGACCGGTTTTGTAACGCCGAACCCTTCGGCTACCATTGGCGCACCAAAGGATCGCGCATTCTGCAGGAGGAAAATCATGGCGGGGCCGCTTTCAGGACTGACGATCGTCGAGCTGGCCGGCATCGGGCCGGGACCGATGTGCTCGATGATGCTGGGCGACATGGGTGCCGACGTGATCCGCGTCGATCGCACCAAGGCGCATGTCATGGATCGTCTCTCCGACCCGAAATTCGCGGTGCACAATCGCAGCCGCCGGTCGGTGTCAGTCGACCTGCAGAAGAAGGAAGGCATCGAGGTGGTGCTGCGCCTGATCGAAAAGGCCGACGGCCTCACCGAACCGTTCCGCCCCGGTGTCGCGGAGCGGCTCGGCCTCGGTCCCGACGTCTGCCTGAAGCGTAACCCCAAGCTGGTCTACGGCCGCATGACGGGCTGGGGCCAGGACGGACCGCTCGCCAAGGCGGCGGGCCACGACATCAACTACATCGCGCTGACCGGCGCCCTGCACGCGATCGGCGGCAAGGGCAAGCCGGTGGCGCCGCTCAACCTGGTCGGTGACTTCGGCGGCGGCGGCATGCTGCTGGCCTTCGGCATGGTGTGCGGCCTCCTCGAGGCGCAACGTTCGGGCAAGGGCCAGGTGGTCGATGCCGCCATGGTCGATGGCGCCGCGCTGCTGCTGGGCGGCATCTACGGCATGACCGGTGCCGGCCTGTGGAACGACGCCGAGCGTGAAGCCAACATGCTCGATGGCGGGGCGCATTTCTACGGCACCTACGAGACCAAGGACGGCAAGCATGTCTGCATCGGTTCGATCGAGCCGCAGTTCTACGAGCTGCTGCTGGAGAAGACTGGCCTGAAGGGCGAAGACCTGCCGGCACAGATGGATCGCAAGTCGTGGGGCCAGTTCAAGACGCGCCTCGAAGGCATCTTCAAGACCAAGACGCGCGACGAATGGTGCACGATCATGGAGGGCACCGACATCTGCTTCGCGCCCGTGCTCACCATGAAGGAAGCGCCCAACCATGCGCATGCCAAGGCGCGCAATGCCTATGTCGACGTCGCGGGCTTCGCCCAGCCGAACGCGGCGCCGCGCTTCTCGCGCACCAAGGAAGCCGTGCGCGGCCCCGCCGCCAAGCGCGGCCAGCACACCGACGAGATCCTGAGCGAACGCGGCTTCTCCACCAAGGAGATCGGCGAGCTCAAGGCCGCGGGCGTCGTCGGCGCGCAGGCGTGACGTTGTCTATCGGACCGCGGACCTCCAGGTCCGCTCAGATCAATCATGAGCGGGGCTGGATCCCCGCGGTCCGGGCCAGATGATCCGCGCTTTCGAACTGGCCGTCGGGCAGCTCGGCGACCCCCGGCTGCGCGGCATCGTCTGGCAGTCGCTGGCGCTGTCGCTGGTGCTGCAGGTGGCCTTGGGCGTGCTCGCCTGGTGGGCGCTGCAATCCTTCGCAACCTTCCAGTGGAGCTGGTTGAACGAGGCCATCCGCTGGCTGGGCGGCGGCGCCGTGCTGGTGCTGGCGCTGATGCTCTTTCCGGCGAGCTTCGGCATCGTGATCTCGATCTTCATGGAGAAGATCGCCGACATCGTGGAAAGCACGCACTATCCGCAGCTCGGCCCGGCGCGCGGCATCCCGGTCTGGACCGGCATCTGGTCGGGCATCCTGTTCCTGGTGACCTTGATCGTCCTGAACCTCGTGATGCTGCCTTTCTACATCGTGGCGCTGTTCGTGGCCGGGCTCGGCGCCCTCCTGTTCTATGGCGTCAATGGCTGGCTGACCGGGCGTGAATATTACGAGCAGGTCGCCTTGCGCCGCCGCGATCCGGCCGAAGTGCGCGCCTGGCGCAAGGCCAATGCCGGGACGCTCTGGCTCACCGGCGCGGCCATCGTTTTCTTAGGCACCATCCCGATCCTGAACCTGATCGTGCCCGTCCTGGGGGTCGCGGCGATGGTTCATATCGCGCAAACCCTCAAGCCCCCCTTCAATCCACCGGGCCGCCCGCGTTAAAGTGGCAGCATGAAACCGGCTTTTGGGGCACTGGCAGCCCTCCTCCTGGTGGGAGGGTGCCAGACAGGCAATCAGCAATACTCGCTTTCTTCGGGCGAAAAGGGCGTCTTCAGCTCCCGCAATGCCGGGTCGCCGATCTCATCGGATCGGCTGAAGGGCCTCGACGAGCCACAGCTCTCGGCCCTCCTGGGCGCGCCGCAGCTCGACCGCAAGGACGGCCCGGCCCGGGTGCTGCGGTACCAGTCGGACGGCTGCACCCTCTTCGTCTCGATGTACCAGCGCGACGGCCAGCCGTGGCGGGCCGAGTTTGCCGACGCCTACGACCCCCAGCTGCGGCCGCTCCCTTCGCCCGACCAATGCGCGGGCTCGGTCGCCGCCCAGAAGCGCCGCACCGCCTGACGTCCCAAGGCCTGGGCGATCACGGGCGACCCGCGAATGCCTTGTCGAAGAAGACCGGAAGCTCGGCCTGCAGGCGGGTGAGAAACACCCGGCGATCGAAGCCCGGCGGGTCGGCCGCCGCATCGCCGTCCGGCGTGAGAATGGGGCCGCTGGGCGGGTCCATGAAGGCGAAGTGCCAAGCATTGGCGATCTGGTGGGACTCGGCGTTGGGGACGTTGCGGGCGATCCACTCGGCGTGGAAGCGCGGCACCAGCCAGCGGTCGCCCTCGGCAGCGTAGACCGCCAGGGGGATCCGGACGTTCGCCAGCGAGGAAGCTGTAAAGGCGACACCGAACGGCGCCAGGGCAACGACGGCACGCACCCGCTTGTCGACGGTCGGCGGGATCGACGGCGGCTCCGCGGCCTGGCCCGACGGCCGGACCATGCCGCAGAAGATCGGGTCGTCTGCCGCATGGTCTCGGCAATGCTCGCTGATGCGCCGCAGATCAGCCTGGCCGCCCGCTAGGGCGGTCACCGTATAGCCGCCTGCGGAATGCCCCACGGCGCCAATGCGGGGCCCCTGAGCATCCGCCGCAATTCGGTCTTTCCAGTCGGGATCGGCCAGCAGCGCGTCGATCACCCGTGAGACCTGCGCCGGCCTTTCGATGAAATAGCGGTCAGGGGCCTTCGACCACAGCGACCGATCCTGCCAGTTGTCGCCCGGATGACGGAGGGCGGCGACCAGATAGCCTCGTTTTGCGAGCGCCTCCGCCAGGCTGCTGTGGCCGAATTCGGAGCCGCCCGTGCCGTGACTGAGGATGATCAGGCTTTTGACCTTCTCGGGCAGCGGCGCCTGGATGGCGACATGGGCCGTGAACAAGCCCATGACGACCGCCTGCGACGGCACCTGGGTCGGGTAATAGAGCGTTACCGGAATAGCGTCGGCATCTGTAGCTCCCGGAACAGTGAGCCGCCGCCAGCCGGCTTCCTCGGCCGCCGCTCCTCGCGAGGAGAACGACAGACCCGTGATCGCCAGCGCCCCCACCAGAAGAAGGTGCGCGATGGCCACGCCGCGAACCCTCGATTGCGCGTGCCGTGCACTGCCCAGGACGCCAGCCAGCCACCCCAGGCCCACCCCCGCGACCGCCCCGCCGATGCCTGCGGACAGTGCCACCCATAACAGTTCGCCGCGCAGCGTCGGCGTCAGGCCGAACAGGACCCCGAGCGCATAGCGCACCAGGAACACCGACAGGCCGAAGACCAGGATGAACCAGCTGCCGGGCATGTCGAAACGACCGTCGGGCCGCCGACAGGCCGGCCGGCGGCGCCCCAGGAGATAGCCCGGCACCAGGGCGAGCAGCAGCGCCGCCCCCCAGCTCGCGACCGCCATCGCCGGCTGCAGCGACTGGATCAAGCCGCTTGCCGTGACCCCGAGGCCGATCAGCGGCAGGAGAGCCAGCCGCCACGCCGGCACCGCGCGCGGCTTCAACCCCTGCCAGCCCAGCCAAATGAGGCCCCCGAGCAGCGGCCAGACCCAGAACGGCGTATGGACGATCACTTGCCAGACGAACGACATGACAGCTCCCTGAAACGGCGACGGCATCGCGGCGGGCAGGATCGGGGAGCGCCGGCCGGCACTCCATCGCGGCTGCGCGGACGGGCTGGCTTTTTCGCGAACCGACGGCGATCATCATTTGGCGATGCGTGAAATCACCGGCTGGAAACTGCTGCTCTTGCACGTGCCGTGGGTGCTCGGGTTCGCGCTCGTCATGGCCATCATCGGCCCCTTCGGCAGCTACCTGTCGATGGGGTTTGCCGTCCGGCTGTTCTTCTTCACGTCGACCGCGCTCGTCTTCTGGCTGCAGGTCGTTCTGTATGCACGCCTCCTGCGTCTGTTTGAGCCGACCAGCCAATGGACGGTCGCGACCCGTATGGCGGTGGCCGGCCTCGTGGCCTCGGTGCCCGGCACCGCTGCGGTCATGATGCTGGTGGGCTGGCTGGTCCGGCCGATTCCGCTTAGCTACGTGCCCGAGATCCTGGCCGAGAATGCGTTCCTGGCCATGGTCGTCTCGGTTCTGGTCGGGCTTTTCATCGAGCGCCAACGGCACGCCGACGCCGACAGCGAGCGCGCCCGCGTCGCCGCGACCCCTGTGGCACCCGCAGAGGCCACCCCAACAACCACGGCACCCGACTTCTTCCGCCGGGTACCGCCCGCCCTCGGCCGCGACCTGCTGGCGCTCGAGATGGAGGACCACTATCTGCGCATCCATACGGCGCTCGGCAGCGACCTGATCCTGTTGCGGCTGCGCGATGCCCTGGCCGAACTCGGCCCGGCGCATGGACGGCAGGTCCATCGCTCCTGGTGGGTTGCCGAAGGCGCCGTCGCCTCGATCGATCGCGAGGCGGGACGGCCGGTCCTGGTGCTGCGCAACGGCTTGCGCGTACCCGTGAGCAAGACCTATCGCGAGCAGGTCAAGGAAGCAGGCTGGCTGGCGGCATGACCCGTCAGCGGCTAGGCGTCCGCCTTATCGGCTGCCGCGGTCCTCTCGCCACAGGTCGAGCCTCTCCTGCACCGGACGGTCGGAGAAGGAGAAGAGCACAGCGTCGCTGTCGGCGCGGTGCTCGACCCTGGCCCAGCTCGGGACCACGAAATGGTCACGCTTCTTCCAGCGCATGACCTGGTCGCCGATCCGGCTTTCGCCCTCGCCTTCGACCACCGAGAAGACCGTGCCGTCGGTGCTGCGGTAGGGCGCGCTCGCAAAGCCCTTGGGCAGGAGCTGCATGAAGGTGCCCATGGTGGCGATGGGCGCGCCACCGCTCGCTGGGTTCACGTAGCGAAGCTTGTAGCCGTGGCAGGCGTCGGGCGGGCCGGCTTTGGCGAGCCCCTGCAGGGCTTCGCGCGTGCGCGCATAAGGATAGTTGAAGATCGGCGAGGTCTGCCGCGCCGGCTTCCAGTCGACAGGCAGCAGGCCGCTCGCGAACTTCGCATCCGACGTGCCGGCCGGCGCCGTAACGGCCTGTTCATCCTCGGCACCGTTCTCCGCAAAGCCCGCGTTGAACATCGCCACCATCGGGATGTCGAGCCCGTCGAGCCAGACCATCGGCTTCGAGGATTCGTTGCCGTGATCGTGCCAGGTCCAGGTCGGCGTGATGACGAAATCGCCCTCGTGCATCAGGGTCCGCTCGCCATCGACGGCGGTGTAGGCGCCTTCGCCTTCGACGATGAAGCGCAGGGCCGACTGGGTATGGCGATGCGACGGCGCAACCTCGCCGGGCAGGATGAGCTGCAGGCCGGCATAGAGCGTCGGCGTGATGCAGGCGCTGCCCGGCATCGCCGGATTCTCGAGAATCAGCACACGCCGCACCGCCTCCTTGGCGGTGATCAAGGTACCCGACTCCATCAGGAACGGGCGCACCCGGTCATAGTCCCAGTGCGCCGGCCGATACTTGGGGGTGGGCTGCGGCGGCACGAGCTGATGCAGCGATTCCCAGAGCGGGGCCATCGAAAGCCCGCCGATCCGCTCGTAGAAGTCGCGACGGGCATTGTTGCGGGTGGCCGGCGCGGACACCGATCCTACTCCGCGGCGCGCAGAATGGTGCCGGACCGCCGGGCCTGACGCGACCGGCAGGCTGTGGCGAAGGCCTCGAACAGCTTCATCGAGACGGGATTCTCCAGCGCTTTGTATTCGGGGTGCCATTGCAGCGCGAGCGTGAAGGCTTCCGCATCGGGCACACTCAGCGCTTCGACCTGGCCGTCCTCACAGCAGGTAGCTTCGATCTTGGCGCGCGGTGCCAGCTGATCGACGCCCTGACCGTGCAGCGAGTTCACCTTCACGCGACGCTCTCCGAGCAGGCGGTGCAGCACGCCCCCCTCGACCACGTCGATGTCGTGCGCCGGTGCATAGTTCACGTCCATGTCGGGCGACTTGGGCGAACGATGGTCGCGACGGCCTTCGACCTCGTGGACGTGCTGGTGCAAGGAGCCGCCCAGCGCGACGTTCACTTCCTGCAGGCCGCGGCAGATCGCGAGCAACGGCACGCCGCGCGCGATCGTGCGCCGGATCAACGGCAAGGTGGTGGCGTCCCGGGCAGCGTCGTGCAGAGTGCCGTCGCGGCTCTCCTTGCCGTAGTGGTGCGGCTCGACATTGGACGGGCTGCCGGTCAGCAGCACGCCGTCGAGAGCATCGAGCAACTGGTCCAAGGCCTGCAGCACACCGGTGCCATCGCCGAATTCCGGCCCAATGGCCGGAATCAGCACCGGCAGCGCGCCGACGGCTCGGATTGCCGCCTGAACGTACTTTTCGTTGACCGTGTGATGCCACCCGCCGCGGCCATTTTCCTTGAGACAGGCGGAAATTCCGACGAGGGGGCGTGGAGACAAGGGACCCGAAGACGAACGGTTCATAATCAGCCGGCACGTGCAGACAGGGAGAAAAATATCATTGCCGTTACAGGGGTTCTTGGCAATTGCTTGCCTGCTCGGCCGGCCCGCACCTTGTGCAGTGCAGCCCTGCATGGTACCGCCGCGCCGCAGCGAAAATTGGAAAGAGCGCCATGACGACCACCCCTCCTCCGTCAAACCCGACTGCCGACCAGCCGCAGCAGGGCCCCGCCGCGCCGATCACCATGCACGGCCAGTACATCAAGGATTTCAGCTTCGAGAATCCGCGGGCGCCGCAGAGCCTGATCGAGCAGACACAGCCGCAGCTGACCCTGAACGTACAGGTCTCCAACCGGCAGTTCGACGTCAAGACCTTCGAGGTGTCGCTCACCATCGAGGCCTCGGCACATACGCCGCAGAAAGAGCCCCTGTTCATGCTCGAGCTGGTCTATGCCGGCACGGTGACCCTGGGCGACCTGCCGCAGGATGCCTTCGGGCCCATGCTCTTCATCGAGACGCCGCGCCTGCTCTTCCCCTTCGCCCGCGCCATCGTCGCCAACACCACGCGCGAGGCCGGCTTCCCGCCGCTGAACATTGCGCCGGTCGACTTCGTGGCCCTCTATCGCCAGCAGCTCGAAGCCAATGGCGGCCAGATCCCCGGCCTCTCCGAGGGCCCGGTCGGCCACGCGTAGCCAACTGCCCTTCCTTCGCTGAAGGAGGAAACTTATTCCTTCAGCCAGATCGGGTTGGTGACCTTCTTCAGGAACTCGGCGTGGGCGGCACGTTCGCTTTCGCTCGCGGCATGCGGCCGCGCCGGGCGCACCGGGCGCTTAATCGCCATCAGCTCGCTGAAGCTGGTCGGCGCCATCTCGGGGGCGAGACCCAGGTCGTGCTGCCGGCCGCCACTCAGCTCGAGATAGACCTCGGCCAGCAGTTCCGAGTCGAGCAGCGCGCCGTGCTTGGTCCGCTTGGTGTTGTCGATGTTGAAGCGCTCGCAGAGCGCGTCGAGGCTGGCGCGCTGCCCAGGGAACTTGCGTCGCGCCAGCGAGACCGTATCGACATACTCATTCGTGAGCTTCAACCGGCCGGCCCGCACCAGTTCGGCATTGATGAAGCCCAGGTCGAACTGCGCATTGTGGATCACGAGCTGAGCGTCGCCGAGGAACTCGATAAGCGCGTCGACCCTATCGGCGAACAGCGGCTTGTCGGCCAGGAACTCGTCGGAGAGGCCGTGCACCTTGTATGCTTCGGCCGGCATCAGCATCTCAGGGTTGAGATAGAGCTGCAGCGACCGGCCGGTCGCCACCATGTTCACGAGCTCGACACAGCCGATTTCGACCAGGCGATGGCCGGCCAGCGGGTCGAGGCCGGTGGTTTCGGTATCGAGAACGACTTCGCGCATTGGCCTCTTCTAGCCCACTTGTGCCGCTACCGGCGACGAGCGCGAGCAAGCTGGGCTGTGAATTTCTCGCGCCAGGGATTGGGCGGCCAGAAGCAGCCCGGCAAGGCGCGCAGTTCCGCCACCGCGCGGACCAGCGCCGCCCGCGTCGGCGCCAGACCCATGCCGGTCGGGATCACGATGCTGGCCTTCCGGCGCTTCAGCGCATCCGGCACCTGTTGGCGCAGGATGCCGTCCAGTTTCTCCGCCGTCATGCCGGGGCGGGCCATCACGCGCCGACGCTGCAGAAAGGCCGGCGCACTGACCACCAGGGTGGCATCGACGCGGCGCTCGCCCATCCCCTCGAAGAGCAATGGGATATCGAGCACCACCAGCTTCTCGCCGGCCAGCGCCGCCCGCCGAAGGAAAGCCCGCTGTTTCCGGAAGACCAGCGGATGCACGATGGCTTCGAGCCGGCGCAATGCCTCCTTGTTGCCGAAGACCCGCGCGCCCAGCGCCTGGCGATCGAGCACGCCGGCTTTCACGACACCTGGAAACGCCGCCTCGATCCCGGGCAGCGCTGCGCCGCCCGGCGCCTGCACTTCATGAACGGCGGCATCGGCGTCGTACACGGGCACACCCATCTCCCGCAGCATCTTCGCTGCGGTCGATTTGCCCATGCCGATCGAGCCGGTCAGTCCAACAATGACCATCTACGGCAACGCACCCTGGAAACGCGGAAGATGGCTCAGGGAACCAGGATGGTCTGGCCGGTGGTCTTGCGGCTTTCGAGGTCGACATGCGCCTGCCCCGCCTCGCTCAGCGGATAGCGCTGATCGATGGCGATCTTCACCTTGCCGCTCTTCACCATCTTGAACAGCGACTTGGCGCTGGCGTCGAGCTCCGCCCGGGTGGCGGTGTAGGCGCCGAGGCTGGGACGCGTGACGTAGAGCGAACCCTTGGTGTTCAGGATGCCGAGCCCCACCGGCGGCACCGCGCCGGACGCATTGCCAAACGACACCATCAGGCCGCGCGGCTGCAGGCAGTCGAGCGAGGCGTTCCAGGTATCCTTGCCGACGCCATCGAACACGACGGGCACGCCCTTGCCCTTGGTGATCTTCTTCACCTCGGCGACGATGTCGTCCTTGGTATAGTCGATCACCCACTTGTAGCCATTCTTCTTGGCGAGCGCGGCCTTCTCGGCCGACGAGGTCGTGCCGATCACCTTGTAGCCGCGCGCCTTTGCCCACTGGCCGAACAGCAGGCCGACGCCACCGGCCGCGGCATGGAACAGGATCGTGTCGCCCTTCTTCAGCCAGCCCTTGGGCGTATGGTCGACGAGATACTCGGTCGTCATGCCCTTCAGCATGATCGCCGCGGCCTGCTCGTCGCTCACGCCCTTCGGCACATGCACGAGCTGCTCGGTGCCCATCACGCGCTCTTCGCAATAGGCGCCGAGCACGCCGCAATAGGCGACGCGGTCGCCCTTCTTGAAGCCCCTCACCTTCGGGCCCACGGCGACGATCACGCCGGCGCCTTCGCGACCGACAGCGTTGGGCAGCGGCGTCTGGTAGAGGCCGGAACGGGTGTAGACGTCGATGAAATTGAGACCGATCGCGGTGTGACGGAGCTTGACCTGGCCGGGACCGGGCGCGCCGACCTCGACGTCCTCGAACTTCATCTTCTCGGGACCGCCATTTTCATGGATCAGGATGGACTTGGACATCGGATGCCCCCCTCGGGCGCTCATTCGTGAGGCGGTGGTCACTGGTCGTCCCCCCGCTTGGCGGCGTCGAGTATAGTGACCGGCCTTTGTTGCGCCAGCCTCTGAACATATCTCGTCACGCAGCCCTGTTGTCAGGAGGGTTAATTGCACAGGCGTCGTCTATTTCTTGCAACTACCGCGATGGCCCTGCTGGCGGCCCCAGCGATCGTGCGTGCGCAGGCGGTATTGAAAAGCGCCAAGGCATCGTATCGCCTCACCATGCTCACTCAGGATCTCGAACATCCCTGGGGCATGGCCTTCTTGCCCGACGGCCGGCTGCTGATCACCGAACGGCCCGGCCGCCTGCGCCTGTTCGCCAACGGCCGCCTGGAGCGGGCGCCGATCGGCGGCGTGCCGCGAGTGCAGGCCAGCGGCCAGGGCGGCCTGCTCGACATCTGCCTGCATCCGGCCTTCGCGGAAAATCGCGTTCTTTATCTGACGTATGCCGGTCCGGGTGACGGCGGCGCCGCCACGGTCCTGGCGCGAGCGGAGTTCCGCGACGGCGGCGGCTTGCGAAATGTCCAGCCGATCTTCGAGGCATTGCCACGTACTTCAGGCGGCCTGCACTTCGGCTCACGCATCGTCTTCGACCGCGCCGGATTGCTCTACCTCACCGCCGGCGAGCGCTATCAGATGCAGCGCGCCCAGCGGCTCGACGATCTCGGCGGCAAGGTCGTGCGGCTACGCGACGACGGCTCGATTCCGCCGGACAATCCCTTCGTCGGCCGCGCGCCCATCGGCGGCGTGACGCCACGGCCGGAGATCTTCACCTACGGCCATCGCAATCCGCAGGGCCTCGCCCTGCATCCCACGACCGGCCGGCTCTGGCTGGTCGAGCATGGGCCGCGCGGCGGCGACGAACTCAACCTCCTGAAGCCTGGCGCCAACTACGGCTGGCCGCTCGCCACCCACGGCATCGACTATAACGGCGCGATCATCAGCCCCAACAAGAGCCTGCCCGGCATGGAAGATCCGGTGCGGGTCTGGGTGCCCTCGATCTCGCCGAGCGGGCTTGCCTTCTATTCCGGCGATCGCTTTCCCGGCTGGAAGGGCTCGCTCTTCACCGGCGCCCTGTCGAACGACGCGCTGTTTCGCATCGAGCTCGACGGTGAGCGCTACGTGACCGAGGAGCGGTTGATCGTCGATCTGCTTCCGAGTATCCGCGACGTCCGGCAAGGGCCCGACGGCCTGATCTATCTCCTGACCCGCAGCAATTCGGGCGGGCTCTACCGCCTCGAACCCGCCTGAGCCTCATGCTGATCCTCGCCTCCGCCAGCCCCTCGCGCCGCCAGCTCCTCACCAATGCAGGTCTCGATTTCATGGTAGAGCCGTCGGGCGTCGACGAGGACGAGATCAAGCTCAGCCTCGTCGCCGAACGCGCCGGCGCCCAGGACGTCGCCGAGACCCTGGCCGAGCTCAAGGCTTGCCACGTTTCCAAGCGCCGTCCCCTGGCGCTGGTGATCGGCTGCGATTCGACGCTCGCCTGCGAGGGCCGGCTGTTCGACAAGCCGCCGACTCTCGCGGCAGCCCGCCGGCAACTGCGCGATCTCAGTGGCCGCACGCACGAGCTTTGCTCCTCGGTGGTGGTCGCGCGCGGCGGCGCGCGGCTGTGGCACCACAATGAACGGGCTCGCCTCACCATGCGGCCGTTCGACGACACTTTCCTCGACGCCTACCTGGAACGCGCCGGCGAGGGCATCACGGGATCGGTCGGTGCCTATCATCTCGAAGGTGTCGGCGCGCACCTGTTCAGCCGCATCGACGGCGACTACTTCACCATCCTCGGCCTGCCGCTGCTGCCGCTGCTCGCTTTCCTGGCGGAGCACGGGATCGGCCTCGCCGCCTCGCGAGGAACATCGACATGACACCGTACGAGAAACTGCTCGCCGAAGCCCGGGGCCGGCCCTTTGCCGCAATCGTCGCCTGGCCGGTCGAGCATTCGCGCTCGCCGGCGCTGCATGGCTTCTGGCTGCGGCAGAACCGCATCGACGGCTACTACGGCCGCCTGCCCGTCGAGCCGCGCCGCGCCGCCCTCGAGGAGCTGGTCGCCTTCCTGAGGCGTACGCCCAACGCCCGCGGCTGCAACCTCACCCTGCCGCACAAGATCAATATCCTGCCGCTGCTCGATCGGATCGACCCGATCGCCCGGCGGATCGGCGCCGTGAACACCGTGGTGAAGCAGGCCGACGGCTCACTTGAAGGCCGCAACACCGACGGGTTCGGTTTCCTCGAAGCCCTGAAGTACAACGCGCCTCACTGGACGACAGCGTCCGGCCCGGTGGCGGTGCTGGGCGCCGGCGGCGCAGCGCGCGCCGTCGTGGCCAGCCTGATCGATGCCGGCGTGCCCGAGCTTCGGCTGGTCAATCGCACACGTCAGTCGGCCGTCGAGCTCGGTATCGCCTTCACGCCGGACGACGGCCGGCGCATCGTGATCGGCTCGTGGAGCGAGCGGGCCGAGCTGCTGGAGGGTGCCACCCTGCTGGTCAACACCACCTCGCTCGGCATGAAGGGCCAGCCTGCACTCGACATCGATCTCGCGCCCCTACCGCGCGAAGCCGTGGTCTACGACATTGTCTATGTGCCGCTCGAAACTTCGTTGCTGGCTGCCGCTCGCGCCCGCGGCAATCGCTGCGTCGACGGGCTCGGCATGCTGCTACACCAGGGCCGCCCGGGCTTTGCCGCCTGGTTCGGCAAGGAGGTCGATGTCAGCACCGAACAGCGCCGCGCCGTTGCGGCGGATCTCGGCGTCTGAGGGCGGCGTCCGCGTAGGGAGTACCGATATGGAAAGCAATCCGCCCGACGGCTTCAAGCCGTTGTTTCGCACCAGCCCGTTTCTCGATCACAACGGGCCGTTCTTCTACTGCGAGAACGACGACGGCACATTCGTGGTCGGCGTGCGTATCCAGCCCAAGCACGCCAACGCGCGCGGCATCGCCCATGGCGGCCTGCTGATGACGCTCTGCGATATCGCCCTGGGCTATCGCACGACCCGCAGCCAAACGCCCTCGCCCCTGCTCACCACCGCGAGCGTCACGACCGACTTCGCCGGATCGGCCAAGCTCGGCGACTGGGTCGAGGCGCATGTCGACGTCCACAAGGTCGGCGGCCGTCTGGCCTTCGCCAATTGCTACCTGAAGGTCGGCGACGAACGCATCGTGCATGCCAGCGCCGTGTTCGCGCGCACCGGCGATCGTCCCGGCTGACGCCGGCGTGTCGACATGACCGACGCGGAGCCCTCCGCCGCGGTGCCGGCACGGCTGCGCCTGGCACGCTCGTCCGACCGCCAGGCGCTCGTCGACCTGCTGCACGCGACCTGGCGAACGACATTCGCGCCACACCTGCCCGGCACCGCGACCACGACCTTCTTCGAAAGGAAGATCGCCGAAATTTACATTGCCCGCGACTGGCCCGAGGTTGTCGTCGCCGAGATGGATGGCGTCGTTGCCGGCCTCGCGCATCTCGAGGATCGGCTGATCGCCACTCTGCACGTCGCACCGGCCTTGTGGCGCCGCGGGATCGGGCGCCAGCTCCTGCAGCACGTCGAACGCGAGGCCGTCGCTCGTGGACACCGCGCGGTCGTCCTGCAGGTCGAAGACTTCAATGCACGGGCCATCGACCTCTACCGGCGCAACGACTATGTCGAGATCGCCCGCCGGCCGGATCGCGAATTCGGCAGCGACGGCAGATCAATCACGATGGCGAAGCTGCTCGATGACGGATCTGCCATCGACGGCCCCGGTATGGTGCGCGCCTGGCGCCCCGACGATCGGGCGCAATGCCTCGCCCTGTTCGACGGTAACGTGCCCGACTATTTCGCGCCCAAGGAACGCGCCGACTTCATCGCCTTCCTCGACGACCTGCGTGGCCCCTACCTCGTGATCGAGGACGCTACCGGCAATGTCGTCGCCTGCGGCGGCTTTCAGGCCGACGACCGAAACGAAGGCGTCGTCGTGCTCTGCTGGGGAATGGTCGACCGCCGCCACCATCGCGCGGGCCTCGGACGGCGGCTCCTGCAGGCGCGCCTCGATCTGATCGCCGCGAGCGACCTCTTCACGACGGTGACGGTCGAGACCACGCCCTTCAGTCGCGGCTTCTTCGAACGTGCAGGCTTCGTATGCACGCAGGTGGTGTCCGACGGCTTTGCCCCGGGATATGATCGCGTCGACATGCAACGTCCGATCGGAGCGGTCCGCTGAGTCCCGAACCGCGCGCAGTCCCTTTCCCCGAGGCGGGCAAAGCGCCCGGCAGAACCAGCGTTCCCAAGCTCGTCCTGACGGCCTTCCTGCCGTTCGCTCTGGGCTACTTCCTGAGCTTCCTCTTTCGCTCGCTGAACGCCGTCGTGGCGCCGGCCCTGCAGAGCGAACTCGGCCTCGGCGAAGCGGCAATCGGCATCGTGACCTCCATGTATCTGGCCGCGTTCGTGGTGGCCCAGCTGCCGGCCGGCGTGGCCCTGGACCGCTTCGGGCCGCGCCGCGTGGCGCCGCTCATGCTGATGGCGACGGCGGCCGGCGCGGTGATCTTCGCGCTCGGCCGCGATGCCGTGACGCTCAGCATCGGCCGTGCCCTGATCGGGCTCGGTCTTTCGGTCGCCTTGATGAGCGGCTTCAAGGCCAACGTCCTCTACTGGCCGATCGGTCGCCTGCCGCTCGCCAATGCCTTCATGATGACCTTCGGCGGGCTGGGGGCAGCCATGGCGACGCGGCCGGTGCAGTGGCTGCTGGCCGACTACGACTGGCGCCACATCTTCCTCGGACTCGCCGTCATCACAGCCGCCGTCGCGCTCTACCAGATCCTGGCGGCACCGGCCTTCGACCGCGGCGGCAAGGGCCGTCTGAGCGACGAGTTGCACGGCCTGCTGGGTGTGCTGAAGCGGCCGCTGTTCTGGCGTGCCGGCCTCGCACCGACCTTCTCGCTGGGTGTCTGGGTCTGCTACGCGAGCTTCTGGGCGGCAGGTTGGCTGCGCGACGTGGCGCATCTCGATGAACCGTCGGTCGGCGTCGCCCTGTTCACACTCTCGATCGCGATCATCCCGGGCTACTTCTTCAGCGGCATGATCGTCGACCTGCTGCAGCGCAGGGGCGTCCGCGGCGGCCATGTGCTGCTGGCCTACGGCGTGCTGTTCCTCGCCATCCACATCCCGGTCGCCCTGAACGTGACGGCCGCGCCCAAGCTTCTCTGGTTCGTCTACATCATGTTCGGCGGCCTGCCGGTCGTCTGCTACGCGCTGGTCACACGCGCCTTCGCGCCCGAGCTCGCCGGTCGGGTCAACACGACGCTCAACCTGGTGTGCATGGCCATCGCTTTCCTGGTGCAGGCAGCGATCGGCCCGGCGCTCGTCTGGATGGAAGCTGCCCATGGCCTGCCGCGGGCACAGGCGCACCAGGTCGTAACCTTCGCTCTGCTGGCAATGCAGGCCATTGCCTGGGCATGGTTCGCGCTCAGCCGCGATGCCCGGGAGCTGGCGTAGCGAACCGCCCCTGCGCGGTGTCGGCGCAGGGGCGGCTTCGCCTACTGGTTCATCGAGCTGAAGAAGTCCTGATTGGTCTTCGCCGTCCGCAGCTTGTCGAGCAGGAACTCGATCGCATCGACGGCGCCCATCGGCATGAGGATGCGGCGCAGCACCCACATCTTCGAGAGCGTCGCGCGGTCGACCAGCAGCTCTTCCTTGCGGGTGCCCGACTTGGTGATGTCGATCGCCGGGAAGGTGCGCTTGTCGGAGACCTTGCGGTCGAGGATGATTTCGGAGTTACCGGTACCTTTGAACTCTTCGAAGATCACCTCGTCCATGCGGCTGCCGGTATCGATCAGCGCCGTGGCGATGATGGTGAGCGAACCGCCTTCCTCGATGTTGCGCGCCGCGCCGAAGAAGCGCTTGGGGCGCTGCAGGGCGTTGGCGTCGACACCGCCGGTCAGCACCTTGCCGGAGCTCGGCACGACGGTGTTGTAGGCGCGGCCGAGGCGGGTGATCGAGTCGAGCAGGATCACCACGTCCTTCTTGTGCTCGACCAGGCGCTTGGCCTTCTCGATCACCATCTCGGCAACGGCGACGTGGCGGCTGGCCGGCTCGTCGAAGGTCGAGCTCACGACCTCGCCCTTCACCGTCCGCTGCATATCGGTCACCTCCTCGGGGCGCTCGTCGACGAGCAGCACCATGAGGTAGACCTCGGGATTGTTGGCGGTGATGGCGTGCGCGATGTTCTGCAGCAGCACCGTCTTGCCGGTGCGCGGCGGCGATACGATCAGGGCGCGCTGGCCCTTGCCGATCGGCGCGATCAGGTCGATCACGCGGGTCGAGATGTCGAGCTGCTGCTGCGGCGTCGTGCCGGCCTTCTTGGTCAGCGTGCCGGTCCGGCGGGCGCCGACGCGGCCCGACGAGGTGGCGCGCGCACCGCCCACCGATTCTTCGGTGACGGCCGGCGCCATGGCGGCCGCGCCGCCTTCGAGTTCGAGCTTCAGCTTCTCGTCGGGGTAGAGCGGCGTCAGCGAGTCGAAATTGATGCGGTGGCGCAGCGCTTCGGGGTCGTCGAAGTTGATCTTGTTGATCTGCACCATGGCGAAGTAGCGCTCGCCATCCTTGGGGGCGCGGATCTCGCCTTCGACGGTGTCGCCGGTGCGCAGGCCGAATTTGCGGACCTGGGTGGGGCTGACATAGATGTCGTCGGCGCCGGGCAGGTAGTTGGCTTCCATCGAACGCAGGTAGCCGAAGCCGTCGGGCAACACCTCGATGGTGCCGACGCCGAAGATCGCCTGGTCGGCGGCGGCGAGCTTCTGCAGGATAGCGAACATCAGCTCCTGGCGGCGCATCATCGCCGCACCCTCCACGCCCTGCTCTTCGGCAAAGGCCAGGAGTTCGGGAGGCTTCTTCTTCTTGAGGTCTTGGAGATTCATCTGTCTTCAATCTGGTGGGGAAATGACGCACGCGCTTTCGCCGGCCGGACCGGCCAAACGTCGAAAATCAGCGCTGTGTCGTACTAGGGGGCCCCGTCGAGTTACCGCCGGGGAGGCGATGCCAGGGGCCCTGAGGTGGCGTTTATATAGGCAGGCACCCTGATCTTGTCAAAGCCCGGCCGCCACCGGCCGATGTTCGGTCCCGGCCCCCGGAGTCACGAACAGGAGCTGCCCGGCCTTGTGGACGATACCGCGATGCCAGGCGCCCTGGGGCACGACGAAGGTCTGGCCGGGCGTAAGCGCCGTCCGCTCTTCGCCCGACGCGGTCTCGATCA
Source organism: Alphaproteobacteria bacterium 65-37 (assembly GCA_001897995.1). Lineage (GTDB taxonomy): Bacteria > Pseudomonadota > Alphaproteobacteria > Reyranellales > Reyranellaceae > Reyranella. The sequence continues at coordinate 104,477 of MKRV01000236.1, forward strand.
CCATCTCCATCTCGCCCGACAGCAGGGTCAGGATCTCCTCGCCGGCCGGATGGCGCTCCCAATGCGGCCAGTCGCCGGACTGGTCGAAGATGCCCATCAGCCGGCCCTTGTCGAGCTCACGGCGCTGCTCGACGGTCGCCCAGAAGGCCTCGCCGCCCTCGATCACGGAGGCCCGCTCGTCAGGCCGCAGGTGGATATAGGTCGTGTCGAGCGAAAGGGCCTGACTCATGCGTTCTCCTCGGCCAGCATCTCGGCGTATCGGAAGATCTCGGTATGGTCCGCGCCCTTGCCCAGCCGGCCATCGGCTGCCGCCCAATAGGATACCGCCTGTTCGAGGTTCGGCATATGGAGCTCGAGGTGACGTGCGACGTCGCCTGCCGTGCGCAGGTCCTTGGCCATCAGCGCCGCCGTGAAGCCCGCCGCGAAGCTGCGCGACACGACAAACTGCCGTCCCTTCACTTCGGTGGCGTTGCTCTTGCCGGTCGAGCTGTTGAAGACGTCGACCATGGTGCCGGGATCGAGGCCGAAAGCCTCCCCGACGACCAGCGCTTCGCACATCGCCACCAGTCCGGCGGCCGAGAGGTAATTGTTCAACGCCTTCAGCGCGTGACCGGCGCCGGCCGGACCGCAATGCGTGATCGTCTTGCCCATGGCGCCGAACACCGGCCGGACCCGCTCGAGGTCGGCCGCCGCACCGCCGACCATGATGCTGAGCGAGCCGTCGACCGCCCGCTTCACCCCACCCGAGACCGGCGCATCGAGCAGCGCCACGCCGCGCGCCGCGAGATCGCGTGCGAGCTTCTGGGTGTCGACGGGATTGGACGAGCTCATGTCCATGACCAAGGCGCCCGCCTCGAGGCCTTCGAAGGCGGCATCGCGACCTTCGAGCACGGCCTGCCGCACGATCTTGCCGTCCGGCAGCATGGTGATGAGAGCCGCCGCCCCCTTGGCGGCCGCCTTGGCCGATGCCGTCGCCAGCGCTGCGGGATGGGCGCCCACGAAATCCGAGACCGCTTTCTGCGAGACGTCGAAGACCTGCAGCTTGAAGCCCGCCTCGACCAGGCGGCTCGCCATCGGCCGCCCCATCATGCCGAGACCGATGAAGGCGATGGTGGCGGGAGGCGCAAGCGTCGTCATGGTCAGCTTCCTCGATCAGCTTTCTGGGATGAAGTCGTATTCATAGAGCGGCCGCAGCCGTCCGGGAATGGTGCCGGACGGCTGCGCCATCGGTCGTCCTTTAGACGCCGCGTTCCCTGAAGACTTCGCGCGCCGTCTTGAAAGCATCGAGGCTGGCCGGGATACCGCAATAGATCCCGACCTGCAGGAAGATCTCCTTGATCTCGTCCTTGGTGAGGCCGTTGTTCAAGGCGCCGTTGATGTGGAGCTTGAGCTCCGGGCCGCGGTTGAGCGCCGCCAGCATGGCGAGATTGAGCATCGAGCGCGACTTCTTGGAGAGGCCCGGGCGCGTCCAGAGGTAACCCCAGCAATACTCGGTCGTGATGTCCTGGAACGTCATCATGAAGTCGTCGGCATTGGCCATCGAGTTGTCGACATAGCCCGCGCCCAGCACGGCTTTGCGGACCTTCATGCCCTCGTCGTAGAGCTTCTTGTTGCGCGGATTGGGCCGGGCCTTCACTGCCTTGGCCTTTGCCGTCTTGGTCTTCGCCTTTGCCCGAGTGGCCTTCGCCATGTCCGTTCCTCCGTATTATGCCAGCAGGCTGTATATCAGATCGAAACCATGGGCGGCGGACTTGCGGACGCGTGTCGAAATTCCGGCTGATCCGCGACAGGCCTTGGCCTAGATTGGCGGCCGACATGCTGACGGAGGGGGCGTGACCCTTCCGCCCCTGATTGCGGGGGCACCTCCCTTGACGATGCGGGAGGAGATTGAAGAGGGGCGGTATTGCTGGGTTTCCTTCTCGAGATTCTCGGATTGGCGCTCTGCAGCTATGTCGCGATCCTGCTCCTGGCCGATCTCTACCTGATCCTGGTTCACCTCAGTCGATCGAAAGCCGAACTCGCGCGTGAAGCGGAACTCGGCCAGGTGGGTCGCGGCGCCGAGCCGAAGATCTGCGTGAAGCTGCCGATCTTCAACGAAGGCCGCAGCGTGGCGCCGGCCATCGATGCGCTCTGCCAGCTCGACTGGCCGCGCGACAAGCTCGAGATCATGGTGCTGGACGACAGCACCGACGATACGTCAGCCATCGTCGCCGAACGCGTCGCACACTGGCGGGCGGCCGGCCTGCAGATCAGCGTATTGCGACGCAGCCATCGTGAGGAGTTCAAGGCCGGCGCTCTGGCCGCTGCCGTCGACCAGACCGACGCGCGCTTCTTCGCGATCTTCGACGTCGACTATCGTCCCGCGCCCTCCTTCCTGCGCCTGACCATGGCCGCCCTGCTGGCCGATCCCAAGGCCGCCTTCGTCCAGGCCCGCCTCGATTTTCGCAACCGCGACCGCAACCTGCTGACCCGCGCACAGGCCATCGAGCTCGACACCTTCTTCGCCTACGAGCAGGCGGCGCGAAACTGGGCCGGCGTGCCGATGACGTTCAACGGCACCTGCGGGGTCTGGCGCCGCGAAGCGATCGAGCAGGCCGGGGGCTGGAGCGGCCGATCGCTGGTCGAAGACCAGGATCTCAGCTTCCGGGCGTTCGCGGCCGGCTGGCGATGCCGCAACCTGGTCTCAGTGTCGGCCGCCGGCGAGCTGCCCGAGAGCTTCGGCGTGCTGGCAGTGCAGCGGACGCGCTGGGGCGCCGGCACGGCGCAGGCCTTCAACGACCTGTCATGGCGACTGCTCCATCATCTGCGCTGGCACCAGGCCGTGATCTTCGCCCTGCTGGCGCAATTCTATGCCGCGATCTCCCTGCTGCTGGGGGCCATCTTCGTCGTTGCCGCCGTGACCTTGCTGGTCGATGCCAGGCGCGGCCTGTGCATCCTGCTGGCCTTCCTCGCCGTCGCCGTGCTGCTGGTCGTCCTGAAGACGAGCGGGGCAGCCCTTGCCACGTCGGTGCAGGGCCGTCGCGTCGGAATCGGCTTCCTGCGCGACATCGTCGGCATGTGGGTGATGGAGTTGGCGCTGCTGCCGGTGGTCGGGCTCGCGCTGGTCAAAGGCTACTTGAAGCACCGCCTGGTGTTCGATCGGACACCGAAGAGCGGCCGCTGACTAAGTTAAACCTGTTCGGTCGACGGCGCGGGACGCGGCTCCACGATGCCGGCGGCGGCCTGGGGCGGCGTATCGAGGCCCTTGGCATGGGCGCGCTGGCAAAGCTCCTCGATGGTGATGTTGTCGAGCTGCGCCATCATCTCCTCGCGCAACTTCTCCCAGAGCGGCCAGACCACCTCATGGGCGAGCGGCGAGCCGATCGACGGATCGTTGGGCTCGGTCTCGACTTCGAGATTGCGCACCACGCGCACCACCTCGCCCAAGGTGATCGCGACCTTGTCGCGGCCGAGCCGGTAACCACCGCGCGGGCCGCGCTTGCCGTTCAGGATGCCGGCCCGTACCAGATGCTGCAGCACCTGCTCGAGATAACGCTTGGGAATGCGCTGGCGTTCGGTGATGTCGCCGCTGCGCACCGGATGCTCGCCGACATGGAACGCCACATCGAGAACAGCCTCGATGGCGAACATCGTCTTCTTGCTCAGGCGAGGCATTGTCGTTCCCGTCCCCTTTTCAGGCGCGTTTTGCCGACCCGGCTGCCGCTCCTGTCTGTACGCCCGTGGACCCGAATCCCCCCGCGCCGCGCGCCGTCTCGTCGAGTGTCGCGACTTCTCGCCAGGCGGCACGCGCATGGCGAGCGACAATCATTTGAGCAATTCGCATGCCGCGTTCAATCCGAAAAGGCTCCTTGCCGAGATTGATCAGGATGACGCCGATTTCGCCGCGATAGTCCGCGTCGATGGTTCCCGGCGTGTTGACCAGGGTGATGCCGTGCTTGGCCGCCAGGCCCGATCGCGGCCGCACCTGGGCCTCGAAGCCCACCGGCAGGGCAATGGAGATGCCGGTCGGCACGATACGGCGCTCGAGCGGGCCGAGTTCGATCGGCTGGTCGATGGCGGCAAGCAGATCGGCGCCGGCCGCCGCGGTGGTCGCATAGTCGGGCAGGGGCAGATCGCGCGCGTGGGCCAGGCGCACGATCTCGATCTCGACACTTTCCACGCCCTTCATCAGCTCTTCTCCCCCGTCCTCGTCGTGCCTGTTTTGATCATACTGGTTTCACTCGGCAGCCTCTGCCTTGCGTGGCTGCCCGAAGTGCGCGGCGATCCGATCGGCCAGCCGCAGCGCGACGTCCTCCTTGGCGAGCGTCGGCCAATCCTCGACCCCTTTGGCGCTGATCAGGTGCACCGTATTGCGCTCGCCGCCGAAAGTTCCCGTGGCCGGCGAAACGTCATTGGCGACGATCCAGTCGCAGCCCTTGCGCTTGCGCTTCTCGACGGCGTTGGCGACCACGTCCTCGGTTTCGGCGGCAAAGCCCACGACCAGCGCCGGCCGGCCGGGGCCGGGCTTGGAGAGCGTCGCCAGGATGTCGGGGTTGGGGGCGAGCTCGAGGGTCGGCGGCTCGGCGCCGGCCTTCTTCTTGATCTTGGCTGCGGCGGGGCGGGCAGCCTTCCAGTCGGCGACGGCGGCGGCGCAGACGGCGATGTCGACCGATCCGGCCGCAAGGCAGGCTGCCAGCATCTGGTCCGCCGAATTGATGCGCACGACCGTCACGCCCGTCGGATCGGGCACGACCACCGGGCCGCTCACCAGGGTGACCTCGGCGCCGAGTCGGGCCAGCGCCTGGGCGATGGCATGGCCCTGCTTGCCCGAGGAATGGTTGGAGATGTAACGCACGGGATCGAGCGCTTCGCGGGTCGGCCCCGAGGTGACCAGCGCCCGGCGTCCGGCCAGCGGCTTCTCGACCGTCAGCATCGCCTCGATGGCTGCCACGATCTCAAGCGGCTCGGACATCCGGCCCGGCCCGTACTCGTTGCACGCCATCGCGCCCTCGTTGGGCCCGACGAAGCTGACGCCCCGCTTCTTCAGGATCTCGACATTGGCCACAGTGGCGGCATGCGTCCACATGCGCACATTCATCGCCGGCGCGGCGAGCACCGGCTTGTCGGTGGCGAGCAGCACGGTCGCGGCGAGATCGTCGGCCATGCCGGCCGCCATCCGCGCCAGCATGTTGGCGGTCGCCGGGGCGACGACCAGCAGGTCGGCATCGCGCGACAGCTGGATGTGGCCCATCTCGCTTTCGTCGGTCAGCGAGAACATGTCGCTGTAGACCTTGTCCTCCGTCAGGGCCTGCAGCGACAGCGGTGTCACGAATTTCGCGCCGGCTTCGGTCAGAACGCAACGCACCGAGGCGCCGCGTTCCCGCAGGCGCCTGACCAGGTCCAACGACTTGAACGCCGCGATGCCTCCCGCGACGATCAGCAGGATCCGTTTACCGTGCAACATGCCGGCAAGAGTATCACATGAGCCGGGTGGCGAAAGTATACAGCCCGGTCAGCAGAAGGGCCCAGAAGACGGCCAGGCGGAACTGCTCGACCGACAGGCGAGAGCGGATCTGCTGGCCGAGCCACATCCCCACCACCGCCGGGACGACGGCGGCTGCCGACACCAGGGCGCGCGGCCCGTCGAGCAGACCGAAGAGCAGCAGCGAGGCGGTCAGCGCAAACGACGTCGCGCACAGCACCACCCCCAGGGTCTGCACCAGCTCCGACGGCTTGATGTCGAGGCCCTGCAGGTAAGGCATCAGCGGCACGACCGGCACCCCGACCAGGCCGGCGATTAAGCCCGATATGACGCCGATCACCGGCGCCAGCGGTTTCTCGAGGTCGGCGTGGATATGCAGGCGGATACGGAACAGACCGAGGGTGCTGTAGGCGATCAGCACCGTTCCCAGCACCAGGAAGGACCAGTCGGGCCCCTTCTGCCCGACCAGCCAGACGGTGAGGTAGAGGACCACCGCGAGCGGCACGATGAGCGGCCATTGCCGGCGCACGATCAGCTTGAACTTGCCGCCCACCGCGGCCTGCCAGATGTTGGTGAAGATGGTCGGCAGCGAGATCAGCGCGATCGCTTCGGGCAACGGCAGATAGAGCGACATCAGCGCGATCGAAATCGCCGGCAGTCCCAGCCCGACCAGGCCCTTGACCGTTCCCGCCAGCAGGAACACGGCAAGGCCGACGACGACATCGATGGCGGACATGGTGTTGGCCGTCGTCCCGGTGTCGCAGCCTCAGTGCCACCAGGCGGCAATGGCCGCGATCAAGGCGAGGATGGCGACCACCTCGGCAAAAGCCGGGCGCCAGCGGCCGCCCGAGGGCGGCTCGGCGGCATCCCGCTCGGCCTTGCGCCGTTCGTGCTCGGCCACGAGATGCAGGCTGTCGATCAGGCGCGGCAGGCGGCGCAGGCCGCGCGTCAGATCCTCGGTGGCGCGGCCGATCGTGGCGCGCGGGCCGAAATGCGTCACCATCCAGTCCTCGATCAGCGGCCGCGCCAGCTCCCAGATGTTGACGTGCGGGTTGAGCTTGGTGCCCATGCCCTCGGCCATCAGCATGGTCTTCTGCAGCAGCAGGAGCTGCGGCTGCACCGCCATCTCGAACTGTTCGGTGACGCGCAGCATCTGCGCCAGCAGGCGGGCGATCGAGATCTGATGGCTGGGCTTGCCGAAGATCGGCTCGCCGATCGAGCGGCAGGCCTGGGCGAACGTCTCGAGCGACTGGTCGGGCGGCACGTAGCCGGCGCGGAACTGGACCTCGGCCACGGCACGGTAGTCGCGACGCAGGAAGGCGACCAGGAGCTCGGCGAGGTAACCGCGCGTGTCCTCGTCGACCCGGCCCATGATGCCGAAATCGACCGGCACGATGCGACCGTCGCGATCGACGAAGGCGTTGCCGCCATGCATGTCGGCATGGAAGAAGCCGTCGCGGAACACCTGGTAGAAGAACGCTTCGGCGCACTTCTTCATGATGAGGTCGGGGTCGTGGCCGGCAGCGACGATGGCGTCGCGATCGCCGATCGGCGTGCCGTCCACTCGTTCCTGGGTCATCACACGCTCGGCCGTGCGGTCCCAGTCGATGGCCGGCGCGTGATAATTGGCATCGTCGATGAAGTTCTCGCCGAGCTCCTCGGCCGCCGCCGCCTCCATGCGCAGGTCCATCTCGACCCGCACCACGTCGGCGAAGGCACGCACCGAGTCGACTGGCTTCAGCCGGCGGAAACGCGGCTGCGTGCGTTCGACCAGCTCGGCCATCCAGTAGAAAAGATCGAGATCGCGCTCGAAGGCTTTTTCGATGCCGGGCCGCAGCACCTTGACCGCGACGTCGCGGCCGTCGGTGGTGACGGCGAAATGCACCTGGGCGATCGACGCCGCCGCCACCGGTTTGTCCTCGAAGCTCGAGAAGATCGCATCGATGGGCTGGCCGAGCTCGGCCTCGATGATACGGCGCGCCTCCTCCCCGGAGAACGCCGGCAAGTGATCCTGCAGGCGCGCGAGATCGGCGGCGACGCCTTCGCTCAGGAGGTCGGCGCGCGTCGACAGCGCCTGGCCGAGCTTGATGAAGGACGGCCCCATCTCCTGCAGCGCCTCCGCCAGGCGCTCGCCCGGCCGTCGCGAATCGCGCCGGAGCGCGAAGAGCCGCGCCCAGGCGATCAGTGCCGGCGCGATGCCGAGCGTTTCCAGCGGAAACAGCGCATCGTGGCGGGCGAAACGCAGCGCCATGCGCAGCAGGCGCCAGCCGTTGCGAAGCGCGCGGAACATCTAGATGCGCCAGCCCGAATGCAGGGCAACGACGCCGAGCGACATGTCGCGCCAGGCGACATTGGCAAAGCCCACTTCCCGCATGCGCGCTGCCAGCTCGCGCTGCGGCGGGAAGCGGCGGATGCTTTCGTGCAGATAGCGGTAGGAGTCGGCGTCGCGAGCGACGATCCGGCCGAACAACGGCAGTGCCCGCTCCGAATAGGCGTCATAGAGACGGCCGACCGGCGCCGACGTCACCTTGCTGAATTCGAGGCAGTAGAAACGTCCGCCGGGCTTCAGCACGCGATGGGCCTCGGCCAGCGCCTGGTCGATATGCGTCACGTTGCGCAGGCCGAAGGCGATCGTATAGGCGTCGAAGGAGCGGTCGGGAAACGGCAGCTTCTCGGCATCGCCCGTCGTCCAGGTGAGGCCCTGCAGCAGGCCGCGATCGATGGCTCGGTCGCGACCGACCTCCAGCATGGCGGGATTGATGTCGCAAACGGTCACGTCGGGCCGATCGCCCTGCCGGCGGACCATGCGGAAGGCGATATCGCCGGTGCCGCCCGCCACGTCGAGGATATGCTCCCCCGGACGCGGGCGAACGACGTCGACCATGGCATTCTTCCAGAGCCGGTGCACACCACCCGACATCAGGTCGTTCATCAGGTCGTAACGCGGCGCCACGCTTTCGAAGACGCGCGCCACCAGGCCGGCCTTTTCGCCGGCTGGAACCTCGCGGAAGCCGAAGGAAGCGCTGTCCTCGACGCCGCCGGCCAGGCTCTGGCTCTCGGGGCGGGCTGCGCTAGGATCGGTGGCATCTGTCATGGGCCGCAACCTAGAGGAATCGCCATGCTGCTGAAAGACCGGGTGGTCTTGATCACCAACGTCGAGAAATTCGCAGGCCATGGCACCACACGCGTGGCCTTGGCCCAGGGCGCCACCGTCCTTGCCCACGATCCGTCATTCGAAGCACCGAGTGCGCGCCACAAGTACGAAGCCGCGTTCCCGGGCGCCCATGCCCTGTCGGCCGTCGAGCCCGCGACCCTGATCGAGCTCGCCCTGAAGCGGCACGGTCATATTGACGCGCTGGTCAACAACGACGCCTATCCCGCTTTGCGTGCGCCGCTCGGCGAGACCCGGCTGGAGGATTACCGTGCGGCGCTCGAGGCCATGGCGGTGGTGCCGTTCCGGCTGACGCAGCTCGTGGCGCCGTCGATGCGCAAGCGCAAGTCGGGACGCATCGTCTTCGTCTCGTCGGCAGCCCCATTGCGCGGCATCGCCAATTACGCGCCCTACGTGTCGGCGCGCGCCGCCGCCAACGGACTCGTTTCCTCGCTGGCGAAGGAACTCGGCCGCGACGGAATCACGGTCAACGCCGTCGGCTCGAACTATGTCGAGAATCCGGATTATTTTCCGCCGGCCCTGCTCGCCAACCACGAAGCCATGGCGAAGATGACGGCGCAGATCCCGCTCGGAAGGCTTGGAAAATCGGACGAACTCGGCGCGACCGTTTGCTTCCTCTGCTCCGACGCCGCAGGCTTCATCACCGGTCACGTTCTTCCGCATGCCGGAGGGTGGGCGTGACATCGCGTTAGATCGCATGCAAACTCGACTCATAACGAATGTCGCGCACGACCGACCGAAGCGCGACGACCAGGGAAGGAACGTCTGAGCGACGCCGGCTATCGTCCGGCGCGGTCGTCCTTTGCTGGGTTCGGTCCGAGGACGGCGAATGGGAAGACAGATTGTCCACCGCCTGCTGATCTCGTTTCCCGCGTTGCTCGGGGTTCTTTTCCTGTGCTTCTGTCTGTTGCAGGTGGTGCCCGCCGATCCGGCGATGATCATCGCCGGACCTGAGGCCAAGGCCGAGACGATCGCCGCCATCCGCCAGGAACTCGGGCTCGACCGGCCGATCCCCGTCCAGTTCGCCGAGTATATCGGCCGCGTGCTGCGCGGCGATCTCGGCCGCTCGATCATCTCCAACAAGATGGTGAGCGAAGAGCTGGCACTCACCATCGGTCCGACCGTCGAGCTGATGCTGGGCGGCATGCTGATCGCCATTCCGATCGGCCTCACGCTCGGCACCCTGGCCGCGGTGCGGCGCGGCACGATCGTCGACCGCATCATCATGGCCTTCTCGGTGGCCGGCGTTTCCATGCCGGTGTTCTTCATCGGCCTGATCCTGATCCAGTACATGGGCTTCAAGTGGGGCCTCTTTCCTTTCACCGGCCGCACCGGGCCGATCTGGGACGGCGGCCTGCCGAGCCTCGTTCTGCCGGCCCTGACCTTAGGCAGCGTCCTGATCGGGCCGATCGCACGGCTGACGCGAACGGCGGTGCTGGAGGTGCTGGGGGCCGACTTCGTGCGCACCGCCCGCGCCAAGGGCCTGCGCGAGACCGCGGTGATCGTGCACCATGCGCTGCGCAATGCGCTGATCCCGGTCGTCACCCTGATCGGCCTGCAGGCGGCCTTCCTGCTGGGCGGTGCGGTGGTGACGGAGACCATGTTTTCCTGGCCGGGTGTCGGCCGCCTCGCCGTCGGCGCGATCGTCTCCAGCGATTTCCCGACTGCGCAGGGCGCGATCATGATCCTCGCCATCGCGTTCCTGTCGATCAACCTGCTGGTCGACATCCTCTACGTCTATCTCGATCCCAGGGTTCAGCGGACATGAGAGGTCAACGGCCATGAGCGTCGAGACCGTCAACGTCGCGGCCGCCGCGTCCGAGGAGACGGGCCTGCTCTCGCGTGCCGGCGTGCTGCGCCGCCTGGCACGCGACAAGATCGCGGCGGCGGCCGCTCTCGCCCTCACGCTGATCGTCCTCTCGGCCGTCTTCGCCCCCCTCATCGCCCCCTACGATCCCTATCTCACCGACCTCACCAAGGTGATGCAGCCGCCCAGCGCCGAGCACTGGTTCGGTACCGACAATACCGGCCGCGACATCTTCAGCCGCATCCTCTACGGCACGCGCAACACGCTGATGCTGGGGCTGGTCGGCGTGGTGATCGGCGGCTTCCTGGGCGGCGTGCTCGGCATCCTTGCCGCCTACTACCGACGCGCCGACGGCTGGATCATGCGGCTGGTCGACGTGATGCTGGCCTTCCCGGCCATCCTGATCGGCCTGGCGGTGGCAGCGATCTTCGGCGCCGGCCTTACCGCCGTGGTGATCGCCCTCGTCGTGGCGACCGTGCCTGACGTGGCGCGGGTCGCCCGCGGCTCGGCGGTCGGCGTCATGGGTCAGGAGTTCATGGAGGCCGGCCGCGCCGTCGGCGTCTCCGACGGCACGCTGATCTGGCGCTACCTGACGCTGAACTGCATCTCGACCATCTTCGTTTTCCTCACCCTGCGCTTCGGCCAGATCATCCTGATCGGTTCGGCGCTGGGCTTCCTCGGCATGGGCGCGCAGCCGCCGACCGCCGAGCTCGGCATGATGGCGGCCCAGGGCCGCGACTTCCTCTTCATGGCGCCGCACATCGCGACGATCCCGAGCTTCGCGATCTTCGTGATCGTGCTGGCGGCCAATCTTCTGGGCGACGCAACGCGCGACGTCCTCGATCCGAGGCTGCAACAATGATCAGAGCCGTTCTGAGTGCAGCGTTTGCGTTGAGTATTGCCGGGAGTATCGCCCTACCGGCCGCCGGCCAGACCCTGAACATGATGAAGTCGATCGACGCGCCGCATTACGATGCGCAGCGCACGACCTGGGGCCCGACGTCCGACATCGTCAACATGTTCCAGGACACGCTGGTCGCGCTCGACTGGGACGGCAAGACGCCCATCCCCTACCTCGCCAAGTCGTGGACCGTCAGCCCCGACGGCAAGCTCTACACCTTCAAGCTGCGCGACGACGTCACCTTCTGCAGCGGCAAGAAGTTCACGGCGGAGGACGTCGTCTACTCCTTCAAGAGACTGAAGGATCCGGCCCTCAAGGGACCGTTCGCCTGGCGTGCCGGTACCATCAAGGAGCTTCGTGCACCCGACCCCTATACCGTCGAGTACGAGCTCGAGGAGCCGTTCTCCGAGCTGCTACTGCAGCTCACCATGTTCACCAACGTGATCCACAACAAGGAAAGCGTCGAGGCGCTGGGCAAGGACTACGGCGTCAAGGGTGCCGATGGTACCGGCCCCTGGTGCTTCGAGTCGTGGACGCCGCGCACGCAGATCGTGCTCAGGCGTCACGACGCCTACAAGTGGGGCCCCTCGATGTACCAGAACAAGGGGCCGGTGAAGTTCGAGAAGCTCAGCATCAGGATCGTGCCCGAGGATTCCAGCCGGGTGGCGGCCATGATGGCGGGACAGTTCGACTACACCAACCAGTTCCCCAGCCAGTTCATCGCGCAGGCCAAGGCCGCGCCGATGCTGCAGGTGCAGGAGGCCCGGCCCAACTTCCAGCTCCTCTATTTCGGCTTCAAGACGTCGCGGCCGATGGTCGAGGACAAGCGCGTGCGCGAAGCGATGAGCATCGCGATCAACCGCGCCGAGATCGCCAAGGGCATCCTGCTGGGAAATGCCGATCCCGCCTTCACCATCGTCGACAAGGACGCGCAGGATTTCGACCCTAAGTCCGGAGAGATCGTGAAGGAGGACGTCGAGCGGGCGAAGAAGCTGCTCGACGAGGCCGGCTGGAAGGTCGGCAGCGACGGCATCCGCGAGAAGGACGGCATCAAGCTGCAGCCCAAGGTCTACTTCACCCAGGCCGGCAACACGCCGCGCATCGCCGAAGCCATCCAGGGCTATCTGCGCCGTATCGGCGTGCAATGGCAGCTCCAGCCGTGGGACTCGACCATTGCCGCGGCGAAGATGGCCGAGCAGGACTACGAGATCTGGTCCGTCACCGTGCCCTACCTGTCGGCCGGTGACTTGATGAACATCTACTTCGACTCCCGGAACATCCCGACGCCCAACAGGATGAACTGGAAGAATGCCGAGACCGACGAGGTGCTGCGGCGCGGCCGCTCGGCGCTCAACGACGCCGACCGGGCCAAGGCTTACGAGCTGGTGCAGCAGCAGGTGACGCGCGAGCACCTCTGGATACCGGTGCTGAACATCAGCATGCACATGGTGACCAGCAAGCGGCTCAAGGGCGCCCGGCCGCACATGATCTACCAGAACACGTTCTACAAGGGGTTGGACCTCAGTCTGTAGGAACAAGAACTTAGCGAGGCGAGGAAACGACGATGCGTACCATTGTGACAGGCGTGGCAGCGTTTCTCGGGATGGCCGGCTTCACGGTCGCGGCAGAAGCGCAGACGCTCAAGATGATGAAAGCGCTCGACGCGCCGCATTACGACGGGCAGCGCACGACCTGGTCGCCGACCTCCGACATCGTCAACATGTTCCAGGATACGCTGGTCGCGATGGACTGGGACGGCAAGACGCCCATTCCCTACCTCGCCAAGTCGTGGACCGTCAGCCCCGACGGCAAGCTCTACACCTTCAAGCTGCGTGACGACGTCACCTTCTGCAGCGGCAAGAAATTCACCGCCGAAGACGTGATCTATTCCTTCAAGCGCCTGACCAGCCCCGAACTCAAGGCCCCGCTCGCCTGGCGCGCCGGCAACATCAAGGAGCTGCGTGCACCCGATCCCTACACCGTCGAGTACGAGTTGAACGAGCCGTTCGCCGACCTGCTGCTGCAGCTCACCATGTTCACAACGGCGATCCACAACAAGGAAAGCGTCGAGGCGCTGGGCAAGGATTACGGCACCAAGGCGATCGACGGCACCGGCCCCTGGTGCTTCGAGTCCTGGACGCCGCGCACCGAGATCGTGCTGAAGCGCCACGATGCCTATAAGTGGGGCCCCTCGATGTATCAGAACAAAGGGCCGGTGAAGTTCGAGAAGCTCAGCATCAAAATCGTGCCCGAGGATTCCAGCCGAGTGGCGGCGATGATGGGCGGACAGTTCGACGTGACGCATCAGATCCCGCTGCAGTTCATCCAGCAGGTCAAGGCTTCGCCCAATCTCAACGTCCAGGAGGCGACGCCCAACTTCCAGCTGATGTACTACGGCTACAAGACGACGCGGCCGATGGTGGCGGACAAGCGCGTGCGCGAGGCGATGAACATCGCCATCAATCGCGCCGATATCACCAAGGGCATCATGCTGGGCAACGCCACGCCGGCCTATACTTTCATCGATCCCAAGGCGCTCGACTTCGCCGAAGCGACCAAGGGCGTCATCAAGGAAGACGTCGAACGGGCGAAGAAGCTGCTCGACGAAGCGGGTTGGAAAGTCGGCAGCGACGGCATCCGCGAAAAGGACGGCGTCAAGCTGGCGCCGCGCGTCCTGTTCACCCAGGTCGCCTACTTCCCGCGCGTTTCGGAGGCGATCCAGGGCTACATGCGCAAGATCGGCATCGACTGGAAGATCGTCGGCTACGACTCGACTATCGCACCGGCTGAGATGGCCAAGCAGGATTACGAACTCTGGACGGTGACCTTTCCCTACATCTCGTCCGGCGACCTGCTGAATTTCTACTTCGATTCGAAGAACATGCCGGCTCCCAACCGCATGAACTGGAACGACCCCGAGACCGACGAGTATCTCAAGATGGGCCGCGCTTCGCTCACCGACGCCGACCGCGCCAAATACTACGCGCTCGCCCAGCAGCGGGTGACCGAAGAACATCTCTGGATGCCGGTGATGAACATCGCGATGTACACCACCAGCACCAAGAAGCTGAAGGGCGTGCGGCCGCACATGCTCTACCAGAACACCTTCTACAAGGGCCTGGACTACTCCTTCTGATGGACAAGTTGCTCGAGGTCCGAGGTCTCAGGACCCATTTCCACACCGATCGCGGCCTGTTCCGGGCCGTCGACGGCATCGACTTCGCCGTCGGTCGCGGCCGCACCGTCGGGCTGGTCGGCGAATCGGGCTGCGGCAAGAGCGTGACCTCGCTCTCCGTCATGGGTCTGGTGGCGAGCCCGCCGGGCAAGGTCGAGGCCGAGGCGATCCGCTTCGAGGGCCGCGACATGCAGGGCCTCTCGGCCGACGAACGGCGGCGCCTGCGCGGCGGCAAGATGTCGATGATCTTCCAGGAGCCGATGACCTCGCTCAATCCGGTGCACACGATCGGGCAGCAGATCGTCGAGGCGATCCTGGCACACACGACTTTGTCGCCGGCGGCCGCCAAGGCACGCGCCGTGGAAATGCTCGACCTGGTGCGCATTCCGTCGGCGGCAGAGCGGTTCGACGACTATCCGCACCGCCTGTCGGGCGGTATGCGCCAGCGCGTGATGATCGCCATGGCGCTGTCCTGCGAGCCGGCGCTGCTGATCGCCGACGAGCCGACGACGGCGCTCGACGTCACCATCCAGGCGCAGATCCTCGACCTGCTGCAGGACCTGCAGAAGCGGCTCGGCATGGCGATCCTGATCATCACCCACGATCTCGGCGTGATCGCCGAAGTCGCCGACGAGGTGGTGGTGATGTATGCCGGCAAGATCGTGGAGAGCGCGCCGGTCGAGGCGCTGTTCGCCGATCCGCAGCATCCCTATACGATCGGCCTGCTGGGCTCGATCCCGCGCATCGAGGTCGACCGCGAGCGCCTGTCGACCATCGAAGGCACGGTCCCCAGCCCCAACAACCAGCCCAAGGGCTGCCGCTTTGCGCCGCGCTGCCCCTTCGCCGACCCGCGCTGCCACAACGAGCCGCCGCCGCTCCGTGGTCTCGGCGCCGACCATCGCGTTGCCTGCTGGAAGGCGCCCGTCGAGATGGCAGGTGGGGCATGACCGCCGATGCCAAGGTGCCGGTCCTGCAGGTCGATGGCCTGGTGAAGCACTTCCCGGTCGCGCGCGGGCTCATCCGCCGCAAGGTCGTGGGCACGGTCCGCGCGGTCGAAGGGGTGAGCTTCGAGATCGCCCGCGGCGAGACCCTGGCGCTGGTGGGCGAGTCGGGTTGCGGCAAGTCGACGACCGGCCGCCTGGTGCTGCGCCTCATGGATCCGACATCCGGCTCGGTGCGGTTCAAAGGCGAAGAAATCGCCGGCCTGGGCAAGCAGGCGCTGCGACGGTTGCGCCGCCACATGCAGATCATCTTCCAGGACCCCTATGCGTCGCTCAATCCACGCATGACGGTGGGCGAGATCCTGGCCGAGCCCATGGCCGTGCACGAGATCGGCAGCGCCGCCGAGCGCGAGAGCCGGGTGCGCGAGCTGCTGGCCGTGGTCGGCCTGCTGCCCGAGCACGCGCGGCGCTATCCGCACCAGTTCTCCGGCGGCCAGCGCCAGCGCATCGGCATCGCGCGCGCACTGGCGGTCAATCCCGACCTGATCGTGTGCGACGAGCCGGTCTCGGCGCTCGACGTCTCGATCCAGGCCCAGATCGTCAACCTGCTGCAGAACCTGCAGCAGCGCTTCGGCCTGTCGTACCTGTTCATCGCCCACGACCTCGCGGTGGTGAAGCACATCAGCGACCGCGTCGCAGTGATGTATCTCGGCCAGCTGGTCGAGATCGCGAGCAAGCGCGACCTCTACGACCGGCCCCTGCATCCCTATACGCAGGCATTGCTGTCGGCGATCCCGCGGCCCGACCCCAGCGTGCGCAAGGAACGGATTCTGCTGGCCGGCGATGTACCAAGCCCGCTGGCGCCGCCGTCGGGCTGCCGCTTCCACACGCGCTGCCCGCATGCCCAGGCGCGCTGCAGGCAGGAGCAACCAACGCTGCGCGACGCCGGCAATGGGCATCGCGTCGCCTGTCACTTCTACGACACGATCCCCAAACCCGAAATCGCCGCGACGGCCGGCGCGGCCAACGGCAAGTTCACCGAGCGGCTGGCCGCGTTCGAGGCCGCAAAGGCGGCGCGCGCTTCGGTCTGACCGGCTCGGTCTTGCTGGACTACACTCGCGGCATGCGCGTGAGTGGAACCGAAGGCTATGCCGAGACGGCGGACCGGCTGGCCGAGCAATATGAGAGCCGGCGCTTCGCCGACGTCCACAAAAGCATCCTGCCTCTGATCCCGACCACGCCCTGCCGCGTGCTCGATATCGGCGCCGGCACAGGCCGCGATGCCGCCGGCCTGGCTGCCATGGGACATCGGGTTCTGGCGGTCGAGCCCACGGCCGAGATGCGCGCCCACGGCCGGCGCCTCCACTCCTCTTCCGCCATCGACTGGATCGACGATTCCCTGCCGGAACTGGCGCAGGTTCACGCCCGGGGCGAACGCTTCGACCTCGTGATGATGACGGCGGTCTGGATGCATCTCGATGACGCAGAGCGGCGCCGCGGCATGGCGCAGGTGAGGTCGCTCATTGCGCCCGCCGGCCTGCTGACGCTCTCCCTGCGCCATGGGCCGATCCCGGCCGGCCGCCGCATGTTCGAGGTGACTTCGACCGAAACCAAGGCGCTCGCCGCCGAGCACGGGTTGAACGTGCTTGTCGACCGCGATCGCCCGTCGTCGTTCGGCACCGAGGGCGTGTGGTGGAGCGTGCTGGCGTTTCAGGCGCAGGACGCATGATCCATCCAGGGGTCAGAGATAACTGGTGATCTTGGGCGGTTCGAACCAGTTGTCGTGCCGACCGTCCATGTACCGAACCGGCAGTTTGGCCAGCTCCTCGGGCGAGATATCGTCGAGGCAGGCGACCTTGATCGACACGAAGGCACCGCCGATCTCCTTGACGTCACCGTCGCCGAAAGGAGCGATGCCGCAGGTTCTGCAGAACCGATGGTGGCCCTGCAGGCTGCCGAACTGGTAGTCGCCGAGATCGTCCTGGCCCGACAACAAACGAAAGTCCTGCGGCTTGATCGAGACGTTCCACGCACGCTGCTTGGTGCAGATCGAGCAGTTGCAGCGCCCGGTGCCGGCTTCAAGGTCGATATCGGCCTCGAAGCGCACCCGGCCGCAGTGACAGCTTCCGCGATAGGTTCTTTTCATTCGACCGCCCTCCTCTCGGAGGTCCAGCTTAGGCCAGCTGGCGCCAATTCGCTCTAGCTGAACGCCTCGTCCCAGGTGCCGCGCGTCGAGGCCTTCGAATACTCCGTCGCGCGGTTCTCGAAGAAGTTGGTGTGCTCGATGGCGTTCAGCATCTGGTCCATCCACGGCAGCGGATTCTTGGCATCCTTGCGGTAGATGGGCTGCAGGCCGATCTGGGTCAGGCGGCGGTCGGCGATGAAGCGGATGTAGCGCTTCACGTCGGTGGCGGTCATGCCCTCGATGCCGCCGAGCTCGAAGGCGAGCTCGATGAAGGCGTCCTCGTGGTCGACGATGGTCGAGCAGGCCATGTAGATCTCGCGCTGCAGGGCCTCGGTCCAGACTTCCGGGTTCTCCTGGATGAAGGTGCGGAAGAGCTTGATGATCGAGTTGCAGTGCAGGGTCTCGTCGCGGACCGACCACGACACGATCTGGCCCATGCCCTTCAATTTGTTGAAGCGTGGGAAGTTCATCAGCATCGCGAACGAGGCGAAGAGCTGCAGGCCTTCGGTGAAGGCGCCGAACACCGCCAGCGTCTTGGCGATGTCCTCTTTCGAGTCGACGTTGAAACCCTGCATGTAGTCGTACTTGTCCTTCATCTCCTTGACGTGGAGGAAGGCGGAGTACTCGGTCTCGGGCATGCCGATCGTGTCGAGCAGATGGCTGTAGGCGGCGACATGCACCGTCTCCATCGCCGAGAAGGCGGCCAGCATCATCTGGACCTCGGTCGGCTTGAAGACGCGGCTGTAGTGCCGCATGTAGCAGTTGTTCACCTCGACGTCGGCCTGAGTGAAGAAACGGAAGATCTGCGTGAGCAGATGGCGCTCGCTGTCCGTCAGCTTGTTGCGCCAGTCCTTCACGTCGTCGGCCAGCGGCACCTCTTCCGGCAGCCAGTGGATGCGCTGCTGCGTCAGCCAGGCATCGTAGGCCCAGGGATAGTGGAACGGCTTGTAGATCGGCTTGGCGTCGAGAAGGGACATGGCACGGGCCCGGCTGAATCGTTGAAAAAAGGTCGGATCGCGGAAACGAAAAATCGGACTCTTGAAACGAAAAATCCCCTGTCACGCCGACGGACGAAGCCGCGGGCGCGACAGGGGACGACTCGAGTTTACTGACAGCTAAGGCACTCTTCGTAGTCGTTGCTCTGCGCCGGTATTCCGGTCGCCAAGGGAGAGGGGACGTCAGTTCTGGGGGCTGAGAGACCGTGGTCGCCAAGCGGCGCCGCGAGAGCTTCGCCGGCGACGGTTTCGGCACGCTGAATGCTGAGCGAGCGGCAGTAGTACAGGCTCTTCACGCCACGCTTCCAGGCCATCATGTGGATCTGGTGCAGGTCGCGCTTGTGCACGTCGGCCGGCAGGAAGAGGTTGAGCGACTGGCTCTGGCAGATGAAAGGCGTGCGGTCGGCGGCATGCTCGACCAGCCAGCGCTGATCGATCTCGAACGCCGTCTTGAACACCGCCTTCTCATGGTCGTCGAGGCAGTCCAGATGCTGTACCGAGCCCTGGCTGGTGGTGACAGACGTCCAGGTATCCTCGTCGTTCTTGCCCTTCTGCTCGAGCAGCTTCTCGAGATAGGGATTGCGCACCACGAAGGAGCCCGAGAGGGTCTTGTGGTTGTAGACGTTGGCCGCCGACGGCTCGATGCCGGGCGAAGCGCCACCGCAGATGATCGAGATCGAGGCGGTCGGTGCGATGGCGAGCTTGTTGGAGAACCGCTCTGCCACACCGAAATCGGCAGCATCCGGGCAGGCACCACGCTCGGCGGCGAGCGACGTTGACGCCTCGTCGCACTGACCGCGGATGTGCTTGAACATCTTCTTGTTCCACACCTTGGCCATCACGGATTCGAGCGGAATACCGTTGGCCTGCAGGAAGGAGTGGAAGCCCATGACGCCGAGGCCGACCGAACGCTCCCGCATGGCGGCATAGGTCGCGCGCGCAAAGTCGGTGCCGGCATTGTCGATGAAGCCCTGCAGCACGTTGTCGAGGAAGCGCATCACGTCCTCGATGAAGTGCGGGTGCTCGTGCCACTCGAGGTAGGTTTCGAGGTTGAGCGACGAGAGGCAGCAGACCGCGGTGCGCTGCTTGCCGTGATGGTCGATACCGGTCGGAAGCGTGATCTCGCTGCACAAGTTCGAGGTCTTGACCTCGAGGCCGGCGAGCTTGTGGTGCTCGGGCCGTGCATTGTTCACGTGATCGACGAAGACGAGGTACGGCTCGCCGGTCTCAATGCGCGCCGTCAGGATGCGGATCCAGAGATGGCGGGCCGACACCTTGCGCTGTACGGCGCCGTCCTTGGGGCTGACCAGTGCCCACTCCTCGTCGTTCTCCACGGCGCGCATGAAGGCGTCGGAGATCAGGAGACCGTGATGCAGGTTCAGCGCCTTGCGGTTGGGGTCGCCGCCGGTCGGCCGACGGATCTCGATGAACTCCTCGATCTCGGGGTGGTTCACCGGCAGATAGCAGGCGGCCGAGCCGCGGCGCAGCGAGCCCTGGCTGATGGCAAGCGTCAGGGAATCCATGACGCGGATGAAGGGCACGACACCGGAGGTCTTGCCGTTCATGCCGACCTTTTCACCGATCGAGCGCAGGTTGCCCCAGTAGGAACCGATCCCGCCGCCGCGCGCCGCCAGCCACACATTCTCGTTCCACAGCCCGACGATCCCTTCGAGGCTGTCATTCGCCTCGTTCAGGAAGCAGGAAATCGGCAGGCCGCGGCTGGTCCCCCCGTTGCTGAGCACGGGCGTGGCCGGCATGAACCACAGATTGCTGATGTAGTCGTAGAGCCGCTGGGCATGGGCGTCGTCGTCGGCATAGGCCGAGGCGACGCGCGCAAACATCTCCTGATAATTTTCGCCAGGCAAAAGATACCGGTCGGACAGGGTGGCCTTGCCGAAGGCCGTCAGACGGGAATCCCGAGAGGAGTCGGTAACAACCCGTGCGCCGCTGCGAACTTGAACGACATCAAACACTTGCGGTCCCCTTTTTCTTTTTGTCCACAGCTGTGGATAGGACACACTGTGGAAGACACCTAGATATTGGGAGGGGCTCTTGGGTCCCCACTATCCATTGATAGTACGTCACCCACCGACGGTGTCATTTCCATTTTTTTCCCTCGAATGTGAATCTCAGGAATGGCTTGCTAAGCATCTGATATTCTTCGAAGAAAAGCCGTTTGAAATTCTGTTTCTCGGCACCTCTGCGCGCCTTCGCAAGTGCAGCATAGAAGGAGAACAAAACGCGCTTTCCCGCGGAATCCGTGGGCCAGAAACAGAAACAGCAGCGATTCGGCTCACCCGCGCTCGCCCATCCCGCAAAAGGCGAGACGCGGTGGGCATTCTCAGGCTCGCCAAGAGTTCGTCGTCAGAATGTCACGGAGCGGCGTAACATCCGCCGCAGTTCGAGGAGGAGACACAAGACATGGCCACCGCCCTCGCACCGCGTGTTTACGGGCTCGATGCCATTTGCGCCGCCGCCCTGCGGGCCGCCGGCGGCGAGGATGCCGCCCAATTCGCACGCCGCCTGTTCGGCCGCGTCGCCGACAAGGACCTGGCCGCAGCCCCCGCCGACCAGCGCGCCGCGGCGTCAAACTCCCTGCTCGCCTTCGCCCGCCGCCGACTGCCCGGCGTCGCCAAGGTCCGCGTCTTCAACCCGACGCTCGCCGGCCATGGCTTCGAGAGCCGCCATACGATCGTGCAGATCGTCAACGACGACATGCCGTTCCTGGTCGATTCGATCGCCAACGAGTTCAATCGCCGCGAGGCCGCCGTGCATCTGCTGGCGCATCCCGTGCTGGCGGTGCGCCGTGACCTCGACGGCGACATGATCGGCATCGCGCTCGAGGTCGGCGAGCGCGCGCGGCCGGAGTCGATGATGCATATCGAGATCGACCGCCAGGCCGACCCCTTGCAACTCGACGAGATCGCCGCCGCGCTGACCCGCGTGCTGGCCGAGGTCCGGCTCGCGGTCGAGGATTGGCGTGCGCTGCGCCGCGCTTGCCTCGACGCCATCGCCGACCTCGCCCCCGGACGGTCGGGCAGTCTCGCCGAATACGAGGACTTCCTGCGCTGGCTGGAGGCCAATCACTTCACCTTCCTCGGCCACCGCCGCTACCGGTATGTCGAGGATTCCAGCCAGCCCGGCGGCCTCCGCTACGAGCTAATCCCGGGATCGGCGCTGGGCATCCTACGCCGCGACGACGTCCGGCTGTTCGAGGCGGGGCTCGGCGGCGGCGAAGCCATGTCGCGCTTTGCCCGCGGCCCGCACAATGTTCTGATCGTCAAGACCGACCGGCAGGCGCTGGTCCATCGCAGCGGCGCCATGGACTGCGTCATCGTGAAGACCTTCGATCGCGACGGCCGCATCACCGGCGAGCGCCGCCTGGTCGGGCTTTTCACCTCGGCCGCCTACCACGCCATGGTGCGCGACGTGCCCCTGCTACGCGGCCGCGTCGACGGCCTGCTGCGCCGCTCCGGCTTCGATCCCAACGGGCACGACGGCAAGGCGCTGATGGCGATCCTCGAGGCCTATCCGCGCGACGAGCTGTTTCAGATCGACGAGGACACGCTCTACGACCATGCCATGGGCATCCTGCAGCTACAGGAGCGCCGCCGCGTCGCGCTATTCGCCCGCCGCGACGCCGTCGGCCGGTTCGCCACCAACCTCGTGTTCGCGCCGCGCGAACGCTTCGATGCCGCACTGAGCGATCGCTTCGCCGCCATCCTCGAGCAGGCCTGGCGCGGCAAGGTCACCTCGACCACCTCGTCGGCCGATTCCGATTCGGCGTTGGCCCAGTCGCTTTATACCCTGCGGCTCGACTCGCCGACCGGCGCGACGCCCGATCTCGCCGAAGTCGAGCAGGCTCTGGCCGACGCGGCGACATCGTGGAGCGACCGGCTGCGGGCCGCGCTGCAGGCAAGCCTCGGCGAGGCCGAGGGCCGCACGGCCTCGCGCCGCTGGCGCCGCTGGTTCCCGTCGACCTACCGCGACAGCTTCGATGCCGGCCAGGCCGTGGCCGACATCACCCCGTTGCAGGCCACTGTCGAGGGCCAGCGCAATGCCGTGCGTCTCGACCGCGAGCCGGGCCAACCCCTGCACCGTTTCACCCTGCGGCTCTTTCATCCGCGCGAGCCGATCGCGCTGTCGGACATCCTGCCGCCGGCCGAGAATCTCGGCCTGCGCGTGCTGAGCGAGGCCCCCTTCGTCCTGCGCGCGGAGGACGGCGACCCCGTGGCACTGCAGGTGCTGACTGTCGAGACGGCCGACAAGTCACCGGTCGATCTCGCCCTCGCCGGACCGCGCTTCGTCGAAACACTGGATCGGCTGTGGGCCGGCGCGTTCGAAAGCGACGGGCTGAACCGGCTGGTGCTGGGCGCGGGGCTCGGCTGGCGCGAAGTGGCGATCGTGCGCGCCTACACCAAGTATCTGCGCCAGGCCGGCATTGCCTTCAGCCAGGACTATATGGAGCGCGCACTCGCCGCCTATCCCGCGGTGGCGCGGCTGCTGGTCGATCTTTTCAAGACGCGCTTCGATCCCGCGCTCGGCGGTGCCACGGCCGTCGACCGCGTGCAGAAGGTCGAGACGCTCGAGACGGCCCTCGCGACCGCCCTGGAAGCGGTCACGACCCTGGACGAGGACCGCATCCTGCGACGCTTCCACAATGCCATCCTCTGTACCTTGCGCACCAACTACTGGCAGACCGGCAGCGATGGCGCGGTCAAGGACTGGATCTCCTTCAAGATCGACAGCCGCGCCATCGACGACCTGCCGGCGCCGCGACCGCTGGTCGAGATATTCGTCTACAGCCCGCGCATGGAGGGCATTCATCTGCGCGGCGGCCGGGTGGCGCGCGGCGGCATCCGCTGGTCCGACCGGCGCGAGGACTTCCGCACCGAGATCCTCGGCCTGATGAAGACGCAGATGGTGAAGAACGCCGTCATCGTCCCGGTCGGCTCCAAGGGCGGCTTCTATGTGAAGCGACCGCCGGCCGGCGGCACGCGCGAGCAGATCCAGGCCGAGGGCATCGCCTGCTACCAGACCTTGATCCGCGGCCTGCTCGACATCACCGACAACTATGCCGGCAGCGGCGGCATCACCCCGCCGCCCGCCGTGGTGCGCCATGACGGCGACGATCCCTATCTCGTGGTCGCCGCCGACAAGGGCACGGCAACCTTCTCCGACATCGCCAATGCGCTGGCGCGCGACTACGGCTTCTGGCTGGACGATGCCTTCGCCTCGGGCGGCTCGGCCGGCTACGACCACAAGAAGATGGGCATCACCGCGCGCGGCGCCTGGGAATCGGTGAAGCGCCATTTCCGCGAGCTCGGCCACGATACGCAGACGACGCCCTTCACCGTGGCGGGCGTCGGCGACATGTCGGGCGACGTGTTCGGCAACGGCATGCTGCTGTCGCCTCACATCAAACTGGTGGCGGCGTTCGATCACCGCCACATCTTCGTCGACCCCTCGCCCGATCCCGCCACCAGCTTCACCGAGCGCCGGCGGATGTTCGATCTGCCGCGCTCCTCGTGGCTGGACTACGACAAGAGCCTGCTGTCGCCGGGCGGTGCGGTGTTCGATCGCGCGGCCAAGTCGATCGCGCTCTCGGCCGAAGCGCGCCAGGTGCTGGGCATCGAGACGCCCACCCTGGCGCCCATCGACCTGATGCGCGCCATTCTCGCCGCCCCCGTCGACCTGCTCTACTTCGGCGGCATCGGCACTTATGTGAAGGCGACCAGCGAAAGCCAGGCCGACGCCGGCGACCGCACCAACGACGCGCTGCGCCTCGACGCCTCGCAGATCCGCGCCCGCGTGATCGGCGAAGGCGCCAATCTCGGCTTCACCCAGCGCGGCCGCGTCGAGGCGGCCCTCGGCGGACGCAAGATCAACACCGACGCGCTCGACAATTCGGCAGGCGTCGACACGTCCGACCACGAGGTCAACATCAAGATCGCCACCGGCGGCGCGATCGCCAGCGGCACGCTGGCCGCCACCGAGCGCGATGCCCTGCTCTTCTCCATGACCGACGAAGTGGCCGGCCTGGTGTTGCGCCACAACTACCAACAGAGCCAGGCGATCAGCATGGCCGAAGGGCAGGCGGCGGAAGAGCACGACCGCCTCGAGCGGTTCATGCGCACACTGGAGCGCAAGGGCCGGCTCGACCGCGCGGTGGAGTTCCTGCCCGATTCGGCGGCGATGCGCGCGCGCGCCGCCAATCGCCAGCCGCTGACGCGCCCCGAGCTCTGCGTGCTGCTGGCCTACGCCAAGATCGATCTCAACGACGAGATCCTGGCCTCCGACCTACCGGACGATCCGCGGCTGGAAGAGGAGCTGCTGCGCTACTTCCCGGCAGCGTTGCAGGAGAAGTACGAGCCGGCGATACGCGGCCACCGCCTACGGCGCGAAATCACCGCGCTGCAGGTCGTGAACTCCCTGGTCAATCGCTGCGGCCCGACCTTCGTTCACACGGTCGGCCAGCGCAGCGGCGCCTCGGCCGCGACCATTGCCCGGGCCTTTACCGTGGTGCGCGACGCCTGGCAGCTGCGCACGCTCTGGGCCGACATCGAAGCGCTGGACCCCGCCCTCAAGGCCGAAGCCCAGATCCGCATGCTGGTCGCCTCACAGCGCTTCCTGGTGCGCACCGTGCAATGGACCCTGCGCCGCCTGCCGCAACCGCTCGACACCACCGCCGCCACGACGAAGCTGGGCGCGGCCGTTGCAGCACTCGGCGACCTGTCGCCGGCGCTGATCGGCCAGGCCGAAGCCGCCGCGCTCGGCGAGCGCGCCGCCGCGCTCGAAGCCGTGGGCACCCCGGCTGCCGCGGCCCGGCAGGCCGCGGCGCTCGAAACGCTGGCCGCCGCCGGCGATTTGGCACTTGCCGCCGAAGCCAATGGCTGCGGCATCGAGGCCGCCACGCGCCTCTACTTCCGCCTGGGCGAACGGCTGTCCTTGGCCGCCCTTGCCAATGCCGCGCAGAAGCTGCCGCGCGAGGGCCAGTGGCCGGCGCAGGCGGCGCTGGCCGTGCAGGACGATCTGGCCGGCCTGCATGCCGACCTCCTGAACTCGGCGCTGCGTGCCGCCGGAGGCGGCAATTGCGACCCCGACGCGGCGCTCGCCAAATGGAGCGAACCGCGCCAGCTCGCCCTCGATCGTGTCGATCGCCTGATCCGCGAGGACTTCGCGTCGGCCGGCGCCGGGACTCTCGATCTCGCCATGCTGTCGGTTGCCACGGCCGAGTTGCGAACCCTCGTCTAGTCCCCGCATCAGGCACCCCCACACCAGCCTCAAGGAGTGCAGCCATGACCGACAAGACCGTCGAGAAGAGCGAGGCGGAGTGGCAGACGGAACTCGATCCGCTGCAGTACCATGTGCTGCGCAAGCACGGCACGGAGCGCGCCTTCACCAGCCCGCTGAACGACGAGAAGCGCACCGGCACCTTCCGCTGTGCCGGCTGTGGCGAGCCTCTGTTCGATTCGAAGACCAAGTACGAAAGTGGCTCGGGCTGGCCATCCTTCTGGGCGCCGCTGAACGGTGCCGTCGACACCTCGGTCGACCGCAGCCATTTTATGACCCGGACCGAAGTGCATTGCGCTAAATGCGGCGGCCATCTCGGCCACGTCTTTCCCGACGGGCCCCGGCCGACCGGCGAGCGCTACTGCATGAACGGCGCGGCGCTCAAGTTCGAAGAGAAAAAATAGTCAGCGCCCGCTGGGCAAAGCGTAGAGCGCCTCGACCAGCTGGCGCAGGTTGGCGCGGATCGCGCGCTCGTTGGCGATCTTGAGGCGCACGTTGCCGTCGATCGCATCGTTCAGCGTTGCCGTGGCAGGCGTGGTGATCGTGTTGTCATAGACCACCCTGCCCGTCGCGACCTCGGTCAGCCGGTAGGCAATCGTGGCGGTCACCGTCATGGCGAAGCCGGCATAAGGCTGCTCGAGCCTTTGCAGGACGGCGTCGAGCTGGAACCGGCCACCGCCCGTCTGGCCACCGGCCTGACTAAGGTCGGCATCCATCAAGGTACGGACCAGTGCATCCCGCAGGTCGGCATCGCTGACCTGGGAAACGCCCAGCGACGAGGGGGGATGGCCACCGCTCACCTGCCCGACGCTAATGGCGCCGCGATAGACGGAAGTTGGACCGACATTGATACCGGTGACATCCGGCACCATCGCCGACGGCGCGACCGGCTGCGCACAGGCACCAAGCAGCGCCAGGACCACGGTCGCCAATCCAAGCCTGAAGAGAGAGGACAGAGGACGACAAGTCATCGGCACCTCACCATCGACATCGGATCGATTATGCCGCAGCCGGCCGGCAGAGCCTACAGTGCAGGCAATGCAGACTGTATGTCGGTCCGCCCGAAATCGTTGCCCTTGAACAGCAGTGGTGCGTTGAGCCTCCTGGCGAGCGCATAGGAAGCACAGTCGCCGAAGTTCAGGGCCGCAGGATGATTGCCCTTGCCGTAGCGGCGATAGGCTTCGAAAGCCAAAAGCGATTGTTCCTGGTCGAATGCGACGATCCGTAGACCAGTTTGGTCAACCAGCTCATCGTACGCCTCGACAAGACGATGACCGCGCTGACGAAACGACACCAAGCGCGCCTCGTAGTCACTCACCGCGGAAAGACGAAGATCTTCGCTGCGCGCCAGGACGTAGCGAAATGACGCTGCGCCTGGTTCGTTGAGAAGAACAGCGATCAGAGCCGACGTGTCGACGACAATCACTTCGGGAGGCCGTGTTCATCGTAGTCGAGGATTTCGTCTGCAGATCGCGGATCAAGCACCGGCAAGGTGGCGACTCGTTGCGCGATCTCTTCCAGGCGCCGCAGCTTTTCCCGTTGCTCCGGCGTCATGTTGGCGTGTTGGGTTCGCCGTTCTTCGTCGATCGCCCGCAATTTTTCCGCGGCCGCCTGATGCACGGCCTCGGTGATGCTGAGGCCGGTGCGCCGCGCCAGCTCGCGGACGACCTGTTCGGTCTCGCGGCTCTTAATGTTGAGCGCCATGGCTTTCTTCCTGTCTTCCTCAACCAGGAAGATAGGAAGAAAGCGGTTCTTCATCAAGGCAAGGCGCTACAGTCCTTTCAGGAACTCGATCAGCAGCTTGTTCACGTCGGCCGGCCGCTCCTGCTGCACCCAGTGACCGGCCCCCTCCAGGATGTGGCTGCCGCGCAGCCCCGGCAGGGTCGTCGAGTAGGCTTCGATCTGGCTCTTGGCCGCCGGGAAGCGCAGGACACCGTCCCTGCTGCCGGCGATGAACTGCGAGGGCTGTCGGATCGGCTGGCCGCGCCAGGGACCGCTCAGCTCCCAGTTGCGCCGAAGGTTGCGGTACCAGTTCAGCCCGCCGCGAAAGCCGGCACGCGAGAACTCGCGGGCGTAGTAGTCGAGATCGGCGTCGCTCAGCCACGCCGGCAGCTTTTCCGGGTCGACGGTGTTGGAGAGCAAGGTGCCGTCGGTCAGCCGCGCGAAGCCCTTGTCCTTCTGTTCCATCTCACCGCCGGCCGTAAAGTAGAGCCGCCGCAGGGCGCCGCGAACGTCCTGCTGCAGCTCGGCCTCCGGCACGTCGGGCTTCTGGAAGTATTGCAGATAGAAGTCCTTGATCCCGAGCTTCTCCAGTGCCGTCAGGATGTCGACATGGCCCGGCGGCGAGTACGGCACGCTCATCGCCGACACCGCGGTGAAGAGATCGGGCCGCCAGAGCGCGGCATGCCAGGCCACCGGCGCGCCCCAGTCGTGGCCGACGATCACTGCCCTGGTCTCGCCCAGCGCCTTCACCAGTTCGGCCATGTCGCCGACGAGATGAAAAAGCGTGTACTGGTCGATGGCGTCCGGCGCCTGCGTGCTGCCATAGCCGCGCATGTCCGGCGCAACGGCACGAAAGCCGGCCGCGCTCACCGCTTGAAGCTGGTGGCGCCAGGAGTACCAGCTCTCGGGCCAGCCGTGGCAGAACAGGACCAGCGGGCCACTGCCGGCTTCGGCATAGCGCATATGGATATTGTTGGCGTTGGTCGTCTTGAGCGTGACGCCTGCGACCGGCGACTCTGTCATGCGTGGTTTCCTCCGTTGGAGGAGACCCTAACGCCGCGCATCAGCCGCGCAAGTGAACAGGGCGCGACAGGCGTGCGCGCACCGAGGCACGTGTCCCGAACAGCAGCGAGCCCAGGAAGAACAGGCTGGCAAACAGCACGATCACCGGTCCCGACGGCAGGCCGACATGAAAGGAGACCAGCAGGCCGACCGCCGCAGAGACGAATGCCATGGGAGCCGCGACCGCCGTCATCGACCAGACCTCGCGCGCCCAGAAGGACGCCGCGACCGCCGGCAGCAGGATGAGGCCCAGCGCCATCAATGTGCCGAGCGCCTGGAACCCCGCCACCATGTTCAGCACGGCGAGTGACAGGAAGAGATAGTGATAGACCGAGCCGCGCACGCCCATCGCCGCGAGGAAGCCCGGGTTAAAGCATTCCACCACCAGCGGCCGGTAGATCGCGGCCAGGCCGACCAGGGTCAATGTCGCGGTCGCCACAACCAGGATCAGCGCCTGGTCGTCGACTGCCAGGATGGCGCCGAACAGGATGTTCATCAGATCGACGGCCGACCCGCGCAAGGAGACGATGAGAACGCCCAACGCCATCGCCGTGAGGTAGGCCGCCGCGAAGCTCGCATCCTCACGCATACTCGAGAAGCGCGCGATGATGCCCGACAGGAGTGCCGTCGCGACGCCGGCAAGAAAGCCGCCGAGGCTCATGGCCGGCAGCGACAGCCCGCCGATCAGGAATCCCATGGCGGCGCCCGGCAGCAGCGAGTGCGCCAGCGCGTCGCCCATCAGACTCATGCGCCGCAGGATCAGGAACACGCCGATCGCCGACCCGCCGGCGGACAGTGCCAGGCTCGCCACGAGCGCTCGGCGCATGAAGCCGAAATCGGCAAAGGGCGCGATCAGCGTATCATAGAGCATGACGTGGGCAGCATGATGTCCGGGTCGCGCGGCGCTCGGTCAGGCGCTGAGCCGCATCGGCACGTCGCAGGCATCGGCCTGCTCGTCCCAGGCTTCGGCCATGGCGCGCGCGCGCAGCAGGTTCTCGGGCGAGAGCACGCGCGACGTCGGGCCGGCATCGACCAGCTCGCGCGCCAGCAGCAGGGAATTGGGAAAGTCGCGCCGTACTTGATCGAGATCGTGCAGGACGGCGACCACAGTGCGCTTCTCCGCCTGCCAACGGCGGATCACCGCCATGAGGTCGCTGACGGTCTTGCTGTCGATCGCGGCAAACGGTTCGTCCAGCAGCACCAGATCGGCATCCTGCAGCAGCAGCCGGGCGAACAGGACGCGCTGGAACTGCCCGACCGACAGGGTGTCGATCGGCCGGCGCTCGAAACCGCCGAGACCGACCGCTTCGATCGCATGCTGCGCGTCGTGGATGTCGGTGCCGTTGGCCGCCCCGAAACCACCGAAGCGCGACCAGCGACCGAGCAGGACTGTGTCGAGCACGGAAATCGGAAAGGCGCGATCGATCTCCGCCTGCTGCGGCAGGTAGGCGATGCGCCGCGCCGCGCATTCGACCCTGCCCTCGACCCGCGGCACGAGGCCAAGCATCGCCTTCAGGAGCGTGCTCTTGCCGGCGCCGTTGGGGCCGACGATGGCCGTCATCTCGGCCGCCGGGATTTCGGCCGACACGTGATGCACCGCCGGATGGCGGTCGTAGCTCACGGTCAGATCGACCAGTCGAAGCGCGGCATTCATCGCGAAGAACTCAAGAAAGCGCCCACCAGGCGCAGAGCCACAGCAATGCCGACACGCCGAGTGCAGCCGCCATACGGGCGGGAGCGCTCATGGCGAGCAGGTAAGTGCCGGGTGAAACGGGTCCGTGCATGGGAAATACATTGTTATAATGTTACTCTTCCGGAGTCCAGCCAAGCGTAGAGAGCCTGCCGCGAGCGCGAGGACTGCGTTACTACACACTAACCGTTTGTTGATTGGCAGCGAGGTCGAGGGGCGCGCATGTTCAAGCCATGGCGAAGTTTCCAATTCCCGGCCGCCGATCGCTGCTGATCGGCGCTGCCGCAGCGGCCGGCACGACGCTGGCTGCCGGCCGGTTTGCCGCCATGGCCAAGCCTGCCCGCGACGGTGCGACCGAGGGGCCCTGGGCGGTCGAGCTTTTCACATCGCAGGGCTGCAACTCCTGCCCTCCGGCCGATGCCTATCTCGGGCGACTGGCGAAGCGGCCCGACATCGTGGCCTTGTCCTTCCATGTCGACTACTGGGACTATATCGGCTGGAAGGATCCGTTCGCCTCGCGCGAGACGACCGAGCGCCAGCGCGCCTATGCACGCGTCCTGAAGCAACGCTACGTCTATACGCCGGAGATGGTCGTCGACGGGATCGGCCATGACACCGGACGTGAGCCGGCGCCAATCGAACGGCTGCTGGCGGAAGCGCAGCGCCGCTCGCCGCGACGCGCAACGCCCGAGCTGTCGCGTAGCGGCAACGGACCTCTCACCATCAAGCTCGCGGCGTTCGATCTCGGCGGCAAGTCGGCCGATGTCACCCTCGCCGTCTACGACCGCCGCCACGATACGCCGATCAACAGCGGCGAGAATCAAGGTCGGGCGCTGGCGAACTTCAACACCGTGCGTCACTTCGAACTGGTCAGCCGTTGGAGCGGCGCCGCGGCGGAATGGACGATCCCGTCGGAAAACATCGGCCCGCTCCAGGGGATGGCGGTGCTGGTCCAGCACGCCGACCATGGACCGGTGGTCGGCTGCAACAAGCTGGAGCCGGCCTACTCAGGCTAGGCCAAGACGGGCTCTACTCCAGGCGGGCGCCGGTCGCCTTGATGATCGGCTCCCAGCGTTCGATTTCACGCGTGAAATAAGCGGCCGACTTCGCCGGATCAGCATCGCCGACGGGATCGATCGACATGCTACGCAGATCGGACTGCAGCTTCTCGTCGGCCATGATGCGGCGCGTCGCTTCGGCGACCGCCGTCACGATGTCGGCCGGAGTACCGGCCGGCAGGGCCACTGGATTAACCGTCAGCACCTGGACCTCCGGCAGGCCGCTCTCGCCTGTGGTCGGCACTTCCGGCGCCAACGCCGAGCGCTTCTCGTCGCAGATCGCGAGATAGCGCAGCTTTCCCGACTTGTAATGGCTGAAAGACGTGCCGAACGTGTCGAGCATGAAATCGACCTCGCCCGACAGGCAGGCCTGAAGCGCCGGGCTGTTGCCCTTGTAGGGCACGTGCAGCGCACTGAGATTGCCGGCTTTCATCTTGAACAGCTCGCCGCCCAGATGATTGATGCTGCCCATGCCCGACGAGCTGTAGCGGTATTTGTCGGGGTTGGCCTTCAACAGCGCCACCAGCTCGGGCAGCGTCTTCACCGGCAGGTTGGGATTGGCCGCGATCACCATCGGCACGCGGCCCACGATGAACAGCACGAAGTCCTTCACCGGGTGATAGGGCATCGTCGGCATCAGCAGCGGGCTGGTGACCTGGGTCGACGACGAGCCGAACAGCATCGTGTAGCCGTCGGGCTTCGACTTGGCGACGAGATCCGCGCCGATCGTGCCGCCGGCACCGGCCTTGTTCTCGATCACCACCGGCTGGCCGACCAGAGCCGACAGGCGTTCGCCGTAGCGGCGCCCGAAGACATCTGTCGGGCCGCCCGGCGGGAAGGGCACGACGAGCCGGATTGGCTTGGCGGGATATTTGTCCTGCGCCACGGTTGCCGCCGGACCGAGGAATGCACCAGCCGCAAGGGCACCGCCCGCAACAAGAAGCCTACGCCGGTTCATGATCACCTCCTGCACCATCGGGATCACCATTTCGGAAGGCGCTTGTCGAAGAAGGCCGCGATGCCCTCGCGCGCCTGGGGGCTTGCGAGGCCAAGGCTGATCGAATCGACGGCGCTGGTCATGGCCGCGCGATGGCCGGTCTCGTCGCTGTGCCAGACGAACTGCTTGGTGCGGGCGAGGGCATCGGGTCCACTGCGCAACAGGCCGGCCAGCACACCTTCGAGGTCGGCCTCGATCGCACCGGCGGCAACGGCCCGCGTGATCAGGCCGATCCGGTCGGCTTCCCGCGCATCGATGCGGCGGCCGGTCAGCACCAGCTCCATCGCCTTCTTGCGGCCGACCGCCAGGAACAGCGCCATCAGCGCCGGTGAAGGCGGAAATCCGTGATGCACTTCGGGGTAGGCGAAGAGGGCCGTCTCCTCTGCCAGTGCGACGTCGCACCAGCTCGATAAAGTGGCGCCGGCGCCGAAAGCATATTTCTCGATCAGCGCGACGGTCGGCTTGGGGCAGAACCAGACGGCCTCGTTCAGCGCCTTGAGCTTCTCGTAGGTCGCGACGATCATATCGTTCGACGCGTCCTGCAATGCCCGCAGGTCACGCAGTTCGCGACCGGCGCAGAAGATGCCGCCGCGGCCACGCACCAGCACGACCCGACAGGACGGATCGGCGGCGAGAGCCCGGAAATGCGCGGTCAGCGCCTCGATCAACGTATTATTTAAGGCATTGCGGTGCGCCGGATTGTCGATCCAGAGCACGGCGACGCCGTCGGTACGCCGTTCGATGTCTATCTTGCCACTCATATCGTTCCTTCTTCCCGCAGGGCCGCAATGCGCGCGGCCTCGAAACCGAGTTCGTTCCTCAAGATGATGTCGGTGTGCTCGCCGAGCCGCGGCGGCGCGCCGCCCGGCGCCGCCGGCGTGGCCGAAAGGTTGAGCGGCACGCCGACCAGCGGCATCGACCCGCCGTCGCGCCTGGCGACCTCCAGCACCATCCGCATCGCAGCGACCTGCGGATGGGCCAGCGTCTCGGCCAGCGTATTCACCGGCGCACAGGGCACGTTGGCGGCTTCCAGCACGTCCACCCAGGCAGCGGTCGTCGCGGTCGCGAAAATCGCCGCCAGGGCCGCGATCACGCGGTCGCGATTGGCGATGCGCAGCGCCGCCGTGGCCAATGTCGGATCGGCGGCGAGCTGATCGGCGCCGATCGCCGCGCACAGCCGTTGCCAGACCGCATCGTTGGTGGCGCCGGCCAGCACATGGCCGTCCCGCGTCGCGAACGCCTGATAGGGCACGATGTGCCAGACGCCCGACCCGTCGCGCGGCGGCACCTTGCCGCCCAAGGTGTAGGCCGGCACGTGGTAGCCGAGCAGCGCAACGGCGGTTTCCAGCAGGGACACGCGGATGTGCTGACCACCCGCCTTGCCGGCCTGGCGGGCATAGAGCGCCGAGGCGATGCCGGAGAAGGCGAGCAGGCCGGTCGCCATGTCGATGAAGGACGCGCCGGCCCGCACCGGCCCGCCGTCGGGTTCACCGGTCATCGCCATCATGCCGCTGAAGGCTTGCAGCATCAGGTCGTAGCCCGGCTTGCCGGCAAGCGGCCCTTCGTGGCCGTAGCCGCTCACCGTGGCATGGACGAGGTCGGGCCGCAGCGCGCGCAGCCGGGCATCGCCGACGCCCAGCCGCTCGGCCACGGCCGGCAGGAAACTGTCGATCACGACATCGGCCTTGCGCACCAGGCCGGCCAGGATCTCCTGTCCCGCCGCGCTCTTGAGGTTCAAGGTCAGGCCACGCTTGCCGCGGTTGACGGAGAGGAAATTGGCGCTCTGGCCGTCGATCACCGGCGCCCATTTGCGGTTTTCGTCGCCGCCGACATCCTCGACCTTGATCACGTCGGCGCCGAAGTCGGCCAGCATCTGGCCGCAGAACGGCCCGGCGAGCACACGACTGAGATCGAGGACGCGGATCCCGGAGAAGGCCGTCATGTCAGACGCCACGCACCACGGCGGGGCGCTTCTGCCGCCACGCCTCGTGCGCTTCCTTGGAATCCTCGGTCTGGCTCAGCGCCATGAAGCGATAGACGTCGACCTCCGAGGCGTCGCGGATGTTCGCAATATCCAGCCCCTTGGTGAGCGACTCCTTGGCCAGCCGCGCCGCGAGCGGCGGCAGGGCCGCGATATCACCGGCAACCCCGAGCGCCCGCGGCATCAGCTCGGCATGTGGCACCAGCCATTGCGCCAGACCGATGCGATAGGCCTCAGTGGCGTCGATCGGATAGCCGAGGGCCGCCTTCATCGCGTTGCCCTTGCCGACCCAGCGCGCCAGCCTGACTGCGCCGCCATAGGCCGGCATGATGCCGAGCCGCACCTGCGGCAGGCGCCATTCGGCACGCTCGGACGCCACGATCAGGTCGCAGCAGTAGGTCGCAATGCAGCCGATCCCGATCGCATAGCCGTTGACGGCGCCGATCACGGGCTTGGGAAAGTCGGTCAGCAGGTTGGCGACGAATTTGCGCCAGTGCGGAATGCCGGTGACGAACGCCGCCGGCGAGGCGACGGTGTGGGTCTCGGTGTCGGCGAGATTGGCGCCCGCCGAAAAGGCCGCGCCCTTCTCGTCGCCCGTCAGGACGACGCATCGGATCTCGTGGTCGTGCTCCAGCTCGGTGAGCCGGGCTTCGAGGCCCTGGTTGAAATCCTCGTCCCAGGCATTGCGCGCTTCGGGACGGCTCAAGGTCAGGATGGCCACAGGGCCACGCTTCTCGCACAGCAGAGGCATCGCTTTCTCCCGTCTTCACTCGTCGAGCTTGATGTTGCCGGCGCGAACCACCTCGCCCCATTTCTTCGACTCGGCATCGAGGAAGAGGCGGAACGCGGCGGTATCGTTGCCCACGATGTTGTTGCCGCCGGCCACCAGCTTGCGGCGCACATCGGGATCGGCCAGGGCCGCCTTCGTCACGTCGGAAAGCCGGCGGACGATCGGCTCCGGCGTGCGGGCCGGCGCGAACAGGCCGACCCAGGTATCGGCGTTGAAGCCTTTGAGAACCGTCTCGTCGAGCGTCGGTACCTCGGGCAGGCTTTGCGAGCGCTGCAGGCCGGTCATCGCGATCGCGCGGAGCTTGCCTGCCTGGATCAGCGACAGGGTGGCCGATACGGTCGAGAAGCTGAGATCGACATTGCCTGCGACCACATCCATGACAGCGGCGCTGTCGCCCTTGTAGGGCACGTGGACCATGTCGAAGCCGACGCGTGACTTGAAGAGTTCGGCCGCGAGATGAGTCGGCGCGCCGATGCCGGACGAACCGTATTGCATCTTGCCGGAATGGCTCCTGGCGTAGGCCACCAGCTCGGCTGGCGTCTTGACCGGCAGTCGCGGATTGACCACGACGACGACATCGTTGGTCGCGACCAGGCTGATCGGCACGAAGTCGTTCACCGGATCGTACGGCACCTTGAGCATGTGCGGATGGATGGTGAGCGCGCCGATGCCGCCCAGCAGCAGCGTGTAGCCGTCGGGCGCCGCCTTGGCGACGGCGTCGGTGCCGATGCGGCCGTTGGCGCCGGACCGATTGTCGATGACCAGGCCCTGGCCGAGCTCACGTCCCATGCGCTCGGCCAGCACGCGGCCGATATTGTCGGTGACGCCGCCGGGCGTGAACGGCACGACCAGCCGGATCGGCTTGTCGGGATAGGTTTCGGCCCGCGCGCCGGGGACCACGCTCGCGCCGGCCAGCGCCGCCAAGGCGCCGAGCGCAAACCGTCTCGTCTTCATTGCATTTCCTCCGCACAGGGAGGATTCGCCGAGAGGCAGTCATTTTAGAATTATATTTTTCCTATCGGAGTATTCCGATTATCGTATCAGCGATGAACCTGCGCTCTCTTCGCTGCTTCCTGGCGGTCGCCGAGGAGCTGCATTTCGGCCGCGCCGCCAAGCGACTGGCGATCTCCCAGCCGCCGCTCACGCAGCACATCAAGAATCTCGAGGCCGAGGTCGGGGCCGCCCTGTTCCACCGCACCAAGCGCTCGGTGCGCCTGACCAGCGCCGGCACGGCCCTGCTCGACGAAGCGCGGCGCCTGGTCGTGCAGGCCGACGGGCTGCGCCATATCGTGCAACAGGCGCACGAAGGCCGCAGCGGCTATCTGCGCGCAGGCTTCATCACCTCTTCCGTCTTCACGGAGATTCGCAAGCTCTACAGCAAGATCTCCCGCGGCGTGCCCGGCGTCACGGTGATGTGGCAGGAGATGAGCTCGTCCGAGCAGATCGAGGCGCTTCACGAGGACAAGCTCGACATCGCCATTCTCCATATGCCGGCGCCGCACGCCGACCTGGTCGCCCACACCATCGTGCGCGAGCCCATGGTGATGGCGCTCTCCGACGTTCATCGTCTGGCCGGCCGTCGCGACGTGCGGCTGCAGGACTTCGCCGGCGACGATTTCGTTCTGACGCTGAGACACATGTCGCCGATCTTCTACGACAGCATCATCGCGGCCTGTCGCGCGGCCGGTATCAGCCCGACGATTCCCCCGCACCAGGCCCGCAATCTACTGACCATCCTCAGCCTGGTGTCGGTCGGCGCCGGCGTTTCGGTGGTACCGCGCACGCTGGCGGCAGCCGGATTCCCCGGCGTCGTCTTCAAACGCCTGCGCGGCCAGGCGCCGATCAACGAAGTTTCGGTCGTCTGGCGCGCCGACAACCGTTCACCGGTCCTGGCACGGGCGCTGCAGGCGCTGGGGCTGGCCCCGAGCTGAACCGCGTCTTAGCAGCCTTGCTTCCGCCATCCCTGCGCGCGATGGTGCCTCTATGTCGTCCTTCGGCGCCTCCAGCCGCCTGACCGCTGTCCTCGGCCCCACCAACACCGGCAAGACCTACCTCGCGATCGAGCGCATGCTGGGGCACGAGTCCGGCATGATCGGCTTCCCGCTGCGGCTTCTGGCGCGCGAGAATTACGACAGGATCGTGAAGCTGAAAGGCGTGAACCAGGTCGCGCTGATCACCGGCGAGGAGAAGATCACCCCACCCGGCGCGCGGTATTTCGTCTGCACCGTCGAATCCATGCCGCTGGAGCGGTCGGTCTCGTTCCTCGCCGTCGACGAGGTGCAGATGGCCGCCGATCCCGAGCGTGGCCATTTCTTCACCGATCGGCTGCTGCATGCGCGCGGCATGGCCGAAACGATGCTGCTGGGCGCCGACACGATCCGTCCGGTCCTGAACCGGCTTCTGCCCGATATCGACATCGTGGCCCGTCCGCGCTTTTCGAAACTGAGTTACGTCGGACCGAAGAAGGCGACACGGCTGCCGCGGCGCTCCGCCGTCGTGGGCTTCTCGGCCAACGAGGTCTATGCCATTGCCGAGCTGATCCGCCGCCAGCGCGGCGGCACGGCGATCGTGATGGGTGCTCTCAGCCCGCGCACCCGCAACGCCCAGGTCGACATGTTCCAGTCGGGCGAGGTCGACTATCTGGTCGCCACCGACGCCATCGGCATGGGCCTCAACATGGATGTGAACCATGTCTGGTTTGCGTCCCTGCGCAAATATGACGGGCGCACGCTCAGGCCCTTGCGCAACGTCGAGATCGCCCAGATCGCCGGCCGTGCCGGGCGTCACATGAACGATGGCACCTTCGGCACGACGGCCGAGGTGGGCGGTCTGGAGCCCGAGACGGTCGAGGCCATCGAGAATCACCGTTTCGATCCGCTACGCGACGTGCAGTGGCGCAACAGCGAGCTCGATTTCCGCTCGGTCCAGGCACTGGTCGCGTCGCTGAACGCCCTGCCGCCTCATCCCGCGCTGCAGCGCGTCCGCGAACAGGACGACCAGCTCGCCCTGCAAACCCTGACCGGGCAGTCGGAATTCCAGCCGCGCCTGCACTCACCACGCCGTGTGAAGCTGCTCTGGGAGGTCTGCCAGGTCCCGGATTTTCGCAAGACGATGACGGAGGAGCACACGCGGCTGCTCGGCCAGCTCTTCGAGCACCTGACCCAGGGGGGCGAGCGCCTGCCGGAAGACTGGATCGACAGTCACGTGAAGCGCCTCGAACGCTATGACGGCGACATCGACACCTTGATGGCACGCATCGCGCACGTTCGGACCTGGACCTATATTTCACATCGTCCTGACTGGATTCAGCGCGCAACGCACTGGCAAGAGCGCGCAAGGGCTATCGAGGATCGCCTTTCTGACGTATTGCACCAGCGTTTGACGCAACGGTTTGTCGATAGACGCGCGGCGTTGCTTGTACGAAGATTGCGCGATGAGGGTGAAATGAATTCGTCAGTCGCCGCAGCGGGCGAAGTGACGGTCGAGGGTGAGCATCTCGGCCGCATCGAAGGCTTCCGCTTCGTGCCGGACGCAACAGAAGGACAGACCGACCAGAAGGCGGTGCTGAGTGCAGCCTTGCGCGCGTTGCGGCAGGACCTGCCGGCGCGCCTGCAGGCTTTCACGAGCAGCACGGACGGCGAGATCGTGTTCGACGGTCAGCTGCGCGTCTGCTGGGGCGGTGGTCCCGTCGCACGGCTGCTGCCGTCGGGCGATGTGCTGGCGCCCAAGGTCGAAGCCATCGCGTCGGACCTGCTCGACGGGCCTGCCCGCGAGGAAGTGCGCAAGCGCGCAGCGACCTGGGTCGAGACACGCATTCGCCTCGGCCTCAGCGAGCTGATGGATGCACGCGCCACCTCCGAACTGCCCGCTGGCGCGCGCGGCATTGTCTTCCAGTTGTGCGAGCATCTCGGCGTGCTGCCGCGTCGGCCCATCGAGGATCAGCTCGAGCAGCTCGGTGAAGAGGATCGCAAGGCGCTGGCGCGCCTCGGCGTCCGCGTCGGCATCTACTCGCTCTATTTCCCGAGCATGCTGAAGCCGGTGCCGATCCGCCTGCGGGCCGGCCTCTGGATGATCGCGAAGAACCGCGAGACGATCCCGGCTTTGCCGGCCGAAGGCCGCACGTCGATGGATCTGTCGCGCGATGCCCAGCGCGATTTCTATGCCGCCATCGGCTATCTGCCGCTGGGCGACCACGCGATCCGCGCCGACATGGTGGAGCGCCTGGCCGCGATGGCGCGTCACGCCGTGCGCGACAGTCGCGAAGTCGCGCGCCGCGCGCAGCAGCAGGAAAAACGCGAGGAGAGGCGGGAACGGAAGGCCGCGAGCGAAAACGACGCCGCCGTCGACATTCCGCCGGCTGCGACTGTCGACGAGATCAGCGAATGGGCGATCGTCGCCGCTGCCTTCGGGGAAAGCGAACCTGCCAGCGCATCTGCCACCGTAGAGACGGCTGCGATGGCGCAGCACGACGAGACGCAGCTCGACGACACGCCGCACGACGATACGTCGGCCGAAGTGACTGGCGAGACGCCGGCGGAGACACCTGCCGAAACGGAAACGGCTGAATCTGCGCCGGTCGCGGAAACGGCCGTTGACGCCGTGGCGGAGCCCGCGGCCGAGGCGCCGACAGAACCTGTCGCCGAAGCAGTCGACGCGTCGGCCGAGTCCGCGGTCACGGAGTCGCAGTCTGCGGAGGCGGCATCGGCCGAAGAGGTGAAGCCGCACGCCGAAGCGACGCAGCCGGAGGAGAAGAAGGGGCCGCGTCCCCTGCCGCCAGGCTGGTTCCGCGCCACGCCGCAGATGATGTCCCTGGTCGGTTGCTCGGAACCCGAGATGGCCGACGTGCTGCGGGGCCTCGGCTACCGCGTGCATCCGCCATCCGACGAGTTCGGGCCGCTTCACGCTTTTTCGGTCAAGCCGCGCTTCGTGCGCGAGCGCGAGGAGCAGCGCGAGCGCCAGCGGCAACAGCAACGCCAGCAGCGCGACCAGCGCCGGCGCGAGCGGCCCGAGCGGCCGAACGAGCGGCAGTTCTTCGCCGATTCGCCGAGGCCGCCCCGCGGCAAGGACGACGGGCCGCGCCGTGATGGGCCGGGCCGGGATGGACCGCGTCGCGACGGCCCCCGCGCGGATCGCCCGCAGGATCAGAACAGAGAAGGGCGCCCACCGCGCGAGCCAGGCGGCCGTGACGACCGGCCCCGTGGTGCGAGGCCGCCACGCCGCGACAGCGGTGGGCCGGCGCTCCGCCTCTACGCCACTACCGAGACGAAGGGCGACGCTGCGGCCGACTCGCCGTTCGCCAAGCTGCTCGAGCTGAAGCTTGGTGGAAAGAAGTAGTCCCGCCGAGGGACGCTGAGGCGCGATGCGTCTCGACAAGTGGCTGTGGCAGGCGCGCTTCTTCAAGACGCGCTCGCTCGCTGCCCGCTACATCGAGACCTCACGCTGCCGCATCGACGGTCGCGTGGTCGACAAGGCCCACGCCGCGGTGACCCCCGGCATGGTGCTTACCTTTGCGCTGGGCCCTAATGTCAGGGTCGTCAGGATCGTTGCGCTGGGAGAGCGTCGAGGTCCGGCACCGGAAGCCCGATCGTTGTATGAGGAGATCGAGCCGCGCTGATTCGGCAGCCTTGCGCCGCCGGGTTTGGCGCGTTAAGCACGCGACGCTCGCGTTTGGGAATTCGTATGACCTATGTCGTGACCGAGGCTTGCATCAAGTGCAAGTACATGGACTGTGTTGAAGTCTGCCCCGTGGATTGCTTCTACGAGGGCGAGAACATGCTGGTCATCAACCCAGACGAATGTATCGACTGCGGCGTGTGTGAGCCGGAGTGCCCGCCCAACGCCATTCTGCCCGATACGGAAGCAGGCCTGGAGAAGTGGCTGGAACTCAATCGCAGCCTTTCGACCAGCTGGCCCAACATCACGCGCAAAGGTGACGCACCGGCCGACGCCGATACCTTCCGCGACGAAAAGGACAAGTTCGAGAAGTATTTCAGCGACAAGCCCGCTGCGCGATAGAAACGGCCGATTTCAAGTCTGTTACGGTACCTTTTGCAACAGCCATGCAGCAGTTGCATAGGCATACCGTTGCCTAAATGCAACATAACCCCTGACTCCGCCCGGAATCTCTGGTATAAGGACCGTGCTGGAAGTGGTCCGGGTACGGCCTGCCGCCGGCTCGGTGTCCGTATCGGTATCCGATAACAACTTACCGATACATAGGCATCGGGCGAGCATACAGGGGAGTATGCGCGACGGGTCGCGGTATCGCTGAAAGCGGGGCTAGTCGTGAAGGGACTTGAAGATATGGCCAAGCCGAAGAAAGTTGCGGCGAAGCTGAAGGATCTTGCCTTTGAGAAGGGCGATTTCGTGGTTTATCCGACCCACGGCGTCGGCCAGGTCGTCGATATCGAAGCCAAGGAAATCGCCGGACACAAGCTCGACCTGTTCGTGATCTCCTTCGAGCAGGAGCGCATGATGCTGCGCGTTCCTGTCGCCAAGGCCAAGATTTCCGGTCTGCGCAAGCTCAGCTCCCGCAAGATCATGGAGAACGCGCTGGTGACCCTGAAGGGCCGAAGCCGCGTGAGCCGCGCCATGTGGAACCGCCGGGCACAGGAATACGAAGCCAAGATCAACTCCGGCGACCCGGTGTCGATCGCCGAGGTCGTTCGCGACCTGCATCGCAATGCTGGCCAGCCCGACCAGTCCTACAGCGAACGCCAGATCTACGAGGCGGCGCTGGATCGTCTGGCGCGCGAACTCGCAGCCGTCGAGCGCATCGACAAGGATCTCGCCACCCAGAAGCTGAACAGCGTCCTGCAGAAGGTCGCCTGAGCCTGGCTGGCACCAAACGAGCCGAAAGGCGGCCGACAGTCAGATGTCGCGCCGCCTTTTTCATGTCTTGCATCCCGAATGAACAACCGCCCTGTCGCGTCCATCGCCCGCCTGCGTGACGGCGGCGCCACCTGGGCGCTGGGCGGCCTGGCCGGCGACGATACCGCCCTGGAACGGCTGTCGGCCGCCCTGCAGTCGCGCTGGCAGAACGGCGACCGGCTGGTCGTGCTGGGCAACATGCTGGGCGGCGCCGGCGACACCGCGCGCACGCTCGACCACATGCTGCTGCTGCGGCGCCGGTTGCTCGCCCGACCCGGCGCCGACGTCGAGGATTTCGTCTTCCTGCGCGGCGCCCAGGAGGAGATGTGGCACAAGGTCCTGCAGCTGCAGTTCGCCCTCTCGCCGCTCGACGTCCTCGACTGGATGCTGGCCCGCGGTCTTGCTGCCGTGATCGAAGCCTACGGCCATTCCATCGCCGAGGGACGGATCGCCTGCCGCAACGGGCCCTCGGCGATCGTCCGCTGGACCTCGGGGCTGCGCGAACGCCACATGGCGCAGCCCGGCCATCCCGACCTCCTGAACGCGCTGAGGAGAGCCGCGATCAGCGCCGACGGACGCGTCGTCTTCGCGGCCGCCGGCGCCGACCCGGCGCGGCCGCTCGACGAGCAGGCCGATGCCTTCTGGTGGAATGTTGCCTCGGACGGCGCCTTGAACGAGGCCCTCGGCCGCGCCGGTGACGGCGGCTGGCCGGCGGTCGACCGCCTGGTCCGCGGCACGGCACCCGCCAACAACGTCGCGATCGAGGCCGGCCGCGTGCTCACCGTGGCGCAGGGCGGACCGACGCTGCTCGCCCTCGACCCCGACGGCGCCGTGCTGGAGCACATCGAGCCCTGAACGGCCGGCCCTGCAGGCGCGGTCGGACGCTCTCGGCTGCGGCGACTACGGTTCGACGATCTTGATCTCGGCGCGGCGCGCGAGATCGGCCGGCGTATCGGCGGCGTTGAGCACCAGCAGCCGGTCCATGCGCAGGCTCTGATAAGGCATGCGGGCCGCGAGCTGTGACGGCGTCGAGCCAGCCGGCGACACGATGCGCAGCCGGTAGGGGCGCAGCGCCGCCGCCTCGGCGACGGACAGCGAACGGAAACTGCGCGCGGCATTGACCAGCAGGCCGATCTCGCGGTCCTGGCCGGGTCCTTCGCTCACCAGATTGAAGTAGCAGATGCGCTCGCCATGGCGGATGATCACATAGCGCGCCTGCGCAAGACCGGTGTCGGAGCCGCGCGGCCGCGCCCCGATGGCGGCTTCCGCACCACCGATCTCGATGGCCTGGATGTCGGTCGGCGTCGGCTTCAGCTTGTTGCGCATCCAGTCGTCGAGCCGGCCGGGCACCTGATCGGTCGTGCAGGAGAAGAACATCAGCGAGCGGTCGCGGCCGACCGCCAGCACGCCATCGCTTTCGTTGAAGACGAAGTAGTCGGGCGGCGCGGTGAAGGCGAGCCGCAGGGTCGGATGCAGGAACGAGCTACCGCGCACAAACCCCTCGTTCGGCGAATCGTCGACCGACATGCCGTCGATTGCGGCAAAGTATTCCTTCTGATTGGACTGCCCGGGCGCGGTGTTGTCGGGAAGCCCCGACAGCGCTTCCAGCCGCTCGATCGGTGCTGGATGGGTCGACGACGCGCTCGGCCGGTCGCCGACATCGGGCGCCTCGCCCATGACCTTCGCTTCGAGTTGCGACTGGCTGCGCAGCCGGTGGATCAATGCCTCCATGGCGCTGCCCCGGTAGCCGGCCTTGGTGATGTAGCCGAGGGCGAGCTTGTCGGCCTCGAGCTCCTGGTCGCGGGAGTAGCGCCGGAGCGCCAGCAGGCCGGCGGT
This sequence comes from Alphaproteobacteria bacterium 65-37, assembly GCA_001897995.1. Taxonomy (GTDB): domain Bacteria; phylum Pseudomonadota; class Alphaproteobacteria; order Reyranellales; family Reyranellaceae; genus Reyranella. The sequence goes on from MKRV01000236.1 coordinate 148,413, forward strand.
CGCCACCGACCGACCGACGGTGACGGAGCCGCTGGTCGTTGCCGCGGCCACGGCGGCGTCGAGCATGTCCTTGCGCACACGTGCGCGCTGCGCGGCGTGGCGCTGCACGAGATGGCCGAGTTCGTGGCCGATCGCGGCGGCGAGCTCGGCCTCGTCCTCGAGGATGGCCAGCAGCCCGCGCGTCACGAAGACATAGCCCGGGACGGCATGTGCGTTGGCAAGCGGCTGGTCGAGCACGGCGAAGCGAAAGGTGCCGGGCAGCGCAGCGGCAGCCACGACCTTTTGACCGACACGGTCGACATAGGCCTGCAAGGCCGGGCTGTCGTAGGCCGGCCCGACCAGCCGCTCGATGTCGCTCGGCAGCGTCTGGGGGCCGCGCGCCGCCGACGCCGCGTTGCTCTGCGACGGAGTGACCTGCGGCGCACACGCAGCGAGCGCCGCCAGCAGCGTGACGGATGCGACAATCCTGCGGAAATTCACGATTCCTCAACACGGCGCAGCAGGCGCCACGGCGACCTTAGACGTTCGGCCAAGGCTGCTGCAATCGCCGCAAAGGCTGGAATGACGGTCGCCTCTATGGCAGTGATAGAGGCAGATATTCGCATGCCGCGTTCTGAGACTCCGCTCCGGTCCGATCTCTTTCCCGAAATCTCGCCCTACGCCAGCGGCATGCTGGCGGTCGACGGGCGGCATACGATTTATTGGGAGCAGAGCGGCAATCCCGACGGTGTGCCCGTCGTCTTCCTGCATGGCGGTCCGGGCGCCGGCTCTGCGCCTGTGCATCGGCGCTTCTTCGATCCGCAGTTCTATCGCATCGTCGTCTTCGATCAGCGCGGCTGCGGCCGCTCCATGCCGCTCGGCGAGCTGCAGGACAATACGACGGCCGCTCTGGTCGCCGACATGGAGAAGCTCAGGACGCATCTCGGCATTCAGCGCTGGATGCTGTTCGGCGGGTCCTGGGGCAGTACGCTGGCACTGGCCTATGGCCTCAGCCATCCCGACCGCACCGCAGGCTTCATCCTGCGCGGCATTTTCCTCGGTGCCCGGCCGGAGATCGACTGGTTCCTGCACGGCATGCGGACGATTTTCCCGGAAGCCTGGCGCGACTTCACCGAGCATCTGCCCGAAGGCGAGCGGGCCGACCTGCTCGCCAGCTACTATCGTCGCCTGATCGACCGCAATCCCGACATCCATCGTCCGGCGGCGCGGGCCTGGAGCCGCTACGAGGCGGCCTGCTCGACCCTCTATCCGACGGTGCGGGCGCCGTTCGAAACCGACCATGGCGGCTTCGCGCTCGCCCTGTCGCGCATCGAGGCCCATTACTTCGCGAACGGCACGTTCCTGCCGGAAGGCTGGCCGTGGACGCAACTCGACCGGGTCCGGCATCTCGCCTGCACGATCGTCCAGGGCCGCTACGACATCGTCTGCCCGCCGGTGACCGCCGACGCGCTGGCGCGGGCCTGGCCGGAAGCGCGCTACGTCGTGGTGCCCGATGCCGGCCACAGCGCCCTCGAGCCCGGCATTCGCGCCGCGCTCGTCAACGCCACCGAAAGCTATCGCCTGTCGCTCAGCGACGACGAACTGTTTGCCCCCCGTTTTCCCTGGGAAGCCTGATGACGTTCGAACTGCCGCCGGAGCAGACCGGTGCCGCCGCCTGGTACGGCCCTGAAACCTCCCGTCGCGACGACTGGCTGATGCCGCTCGACGCCGCCGACGTGGCCGAGGTCGAGGCCGCAACGAAGGCGCTGGTTGCCCGCAGTGCCGATATCGCCGCGATCGCGGCGCGCGATTTCCCGCTGCCGTCGCTCGGGCCCAAGCTGCGGGCACGCGTCGATGACGAGGTGCTGAACGGCCGCGGCTTCCTGCTGCTGCGCGGCCTGCCGGTCGAGCGCTGGTCGATGGCCGAAGCGGCGACCGCCTTCTTCGGGCTGGGCGCCCATCTCGGCTCGGCGCGCTCGCAGAACGGCAAGGGTCACGTCCTGGGGCATGTGCAGGATCTCGGTCTCGACGTGAAGGACCCCAACGTGCGTATCTACCAGACGCACGAACGCCAGACCTATCATACCGATTCCTGCGACATCGTCGGCCTGCTCTGCCTCAAGACGGCCAAGTCGGGCGGCCTGTCGGCGCTGGTGAGCTCGACCACCATCTTCAACGAGATGCGCCGCCAGCGGCCCGATCTGCTCGAGCTGCTGTTCCAGCCGCTCGCCACCGACCGGCGCGGCGAGGTGCCGGAAGGCCAGAAGCCCTATTTCGAGATCCCGGTGTTCAACTGGCACAAGGGCTACCTGACGGCGATCTATCAGCGCCAGTACATCGATTCCGCCCAGCGCTTCGCCGACGCACCGCGGCTTACGCCCGCGCAGATCGAGGCGCTCGACCTGTTCGACCGGCTCGCCAACGACCCCAAGCTCCACCTGTTCATGGAGTTCAAGCCGGGCGACGTGCAGCTCGTGCACAACCACACCATGCTGCACGACCGTACCGGCTTCGAGGACTGGCCCGAGCCCGAGCGGCGGCGCCACCTGCTGCGCCTCTGGCTGGCAGCGGCCGGCGGCCGGCCGCTGCCGGAAATCTTCGCCCAGCGCTACGGATCGGTGGCGGTCGGCGATCGCGGCGGCATCATCGTGCGCGGCACCAAGCTGCAGGCGCCGCTCGAGGCGGTATGAACGCACTCGGAGCGGTCCGACCGCCCTCGGGGCGGTTTGACCGCAGTTGACCTCGCGCGGCGGCATCCCTAAGTGAAGGCCGCTTAAAGAAACTACTGAGATTAGGGATAACGTATGGCCAGCGATCCTACCGCGGGCGGCGCCCCGGCGGAGACGCCGGTCGAAACGTCCGACACCAACCTCGACTTTCCCCGGCCGGAGACTGCCGAAGACTGGCAGCGCCTGGTCGAGCAGCTTCAGGCCGAAAAAGCCGACCTGCAGGACAAGCAGCTGCGCGCGCTAGCCGAAGCGCAGAACGTCCGCCGCCGTGCCCAGCAGGATGTCGAGAAAGAGCGCAAGTTCGGTGTCGAGCGTTTCGCCCGTGATGTCCTGTCGGTCGCCGACAATCTCGGCCGGGCCCTCTCCGCCCTGCCCTCGACCCTCGACGCCCTCGACCCCGCCCTGCGCAACGTCGTGGTCGGCGTCCAGGCCACCGAGCGCGAGCTGCAGTCGGTCCTGGAGCGACACGGCGTCAGCCGCATCGAGGCGCTGGGCAAGCCCTTCAACGCCGAATTCCACCAGGCGATGATGGAGATCGAAGACCCCAGCGTCCCCGCCGGCACCGTGGTCCAGGAGCTGATCCCGGGCTATCTGCTGGCCGGTCGGCTGCTGCGCGCGGCCATGGTCGGGGTCTCCAAGGGCGGCCCCAAGGCCAGCCCGGCCGCCAGCAACGAGAACTAGCCGATTGCCCGCCCGGCGCGTTTTTCGCGGCTGGGCGGGTGACCTTTTGAGGGAATCTGCCCCAAAGCGGCAAAACAACGCTTTCAAGCCGCTGATTTGGTCCTTAAGTCCATTGCAGGCAGCCGCTTAGGACCTATATAGCCCCTGTCCTGACCCGGTTTTTCCGGCAGGTAACATTGTTTTGGGGGTCGATCAGGTGCCTTTTGGGGCCAGGCCGACCTGCCGAGGGAAGAGAGCATAATCATGGCGAAAGTCATTGGCATCGATTTGGGTACGACCAATTCGTGCGTCGCGGTCATGGAAGGCGGCGACACCAAGGTCATCGAGAATTCGGAAGGCGCGCGGACGACCCCGTCCATGGTGGCCTTCACCGACGGCGGCGAGCGACTGGTCGGCCAGTCTGCCAAGCGCCAGGCCGTCACCAACCCGCTGAAGACCCTCTACTCCGTGAAGCGCCTGATCGGGCGCCGCTTCGACGACCCGATGGTCGCGAAGGAAATGTCGCTGGTCCCGTTCCACATCGTGAAGAACGCCGGTGGCGACGCCTGGGTGGAGGCCAACGGCCAGCAGTACAGCCCGAGCCAGATCTCGGCCTTCATCCTCGGCAAGATGAAGGAGACCGCCGAGGCCTATCTCGGCGAGAAGGTCGAGCAGGCGGTCATCACCGTTCCGGCTTACTTCAACGACGCCCAGCGTCAGGCGACCAAGGACGCCGGCCGCATCGCCGGCCTCGAAGTCCTGCGCATCATCAACGAGCCGACCGCGGCCGCGCTCGCCTACGGCCTGGACAAGCGCAAGAACGGCACCATCGTGGTCTATGACCTGGGTGGCGGCACGTTCGACGTGTCGATCCTCGAGATCGGCGACGGCGTGTTCGAGGTGAAGGCGACCAACGGCGATACCTTCCTGGGCGGCGAGGATTTCGACCAGCGCGTCATTTCCTACCTGGCGGACGAGTTCAAGAAGGAGCAGGGCATCGACCTGCGCAACGACAAGCTCGCCCTGCAGCGCCTGAAGGAAGCGGCCGAGAAGGCCAAGATCGAGCTCTCCACCGCCAAGGAGACCGAGATCAACCTGCCGTTCATCACGGCCGACGCCAGCGGGCCCAAGCACCTGGTGATCAAGCTCTCGCGCGCCAAGCTCGAGACCCTGGTCGAAGACCTGGTGCAGCGCACGCTCGAGCCCTGCAAGGCGGCCCTCAAGGATGCCGGCCTGCAGGCCGGCCAGATCGACGAGGTCATCCTGGTCGGCGGCATGACCCGCATGCCGAAGGTCATCGAGACGGTTAAGCAGTTCTTCGGCAAGGAGCCGGCCCGCAACGTCAACCCCGATGAAGTCGTCGCGGTGGGTGCGGCGGTCCAGGCCGCCGTGCTGAAGGGCGAGGTCAAGGACGTCCTGCTGCTCGACGTGACGCCGCTGTCGCTCGGCATCGAGACGCTGGGTGGCGTGTTCACCCGCCTGATCGAGCGCAACACGACGATCCCGACCAAGAAGAGCCAGACCTTCTCGACCGCCGACGATAACCAGACCGCGGTCACCATCCGCGTGTTCCAGGGCGAGCGCGAAATCGCTGCCCAGAACAAGATGCTGGGCCAGTTCGACCTGGTGGGCATCCCGCCGGCGCCGCGCGGCGTGCCGCAGGTCGAGGTGACCTTCGACATCGACGCCAACGGCATCGTGCAGGTCTCGGCCAAGGACAAGGCCACCGGCAAGGAGCAGCAGATCCGCATCCAGGCTTCGGGCGGCCTCAGCGAGGCCGACATCCAGAAGATGGTGAAGGATGCCGAGCTGCATGCCGAGGAGGACAAGAAGAAGCGCGAGCTGATCGACGCCCGCAACCAGGGCGAGGCGCTGGTCCATTCCACGACCAAGCACCTGGCTGAGTACGGCGACAAGGTGAGCCCCACCGACAAGGCCGCCGTCGAGGGTGCGCTCGAGGGCCTGAAGACGGCGCTCACTAGCGAGGACGTCGAGGCGATCAAGAGCAAGACCAACGATCTCACCCAGGCTGCCATGAAGCTTGGCGAGGCCATGTACAAGGCCCAGCAGGCCGAGGCGCAGCCCGGTGCGGCTGGCGGAGCGGCCGGCGGCGCGACGGGCGAGGCGAAGGGCGAGAAAGTCGTCGACGCCGAGTTCGAGGACGTCACCGACAAGAACAAGAAGACCGGCTCCTGATCCGGGGCAACGGACAGGACCAACGGCCTCCCGCGCAAGCGGGAGGCCGACCTGCAAGGGGCATCCTTTGATGCGCATGTTGGGGGCCGCGTAGAGCGCTATGTCGCAAGACTATTACGAGTTGCTGGGAGTCGGCCGCACGGCCAGTGCCGACGACATCAAGAAGGCGTTCCGCAAGCTCGCCATGCAGCATCACCCGGACCGCAATTCGGGCGACAAGGATGCCGAGAAGAAATTCAAGGAACTCAACCACGCCTACGACGTCCTGAAGGATCCGGAGAAGCGCGCCGCCTATGACCGCTACGGACCGGCGGCGTTCGAGGGCGGCGGCCCAGGCGGTCCGGGCGGGCCGTTCCAGGGTGGCCAGGGCTTCGATTTCGGCTCGGTGTTCGGCGACATCTTCGAGGAGATGTTCGGCGCCGGCGGCCGCGGCCGCCCCGGCGGGCGGGCCGATATGCGCGGCCAGGACCTGCGCTTCAATCTCGAGATCACCCTGGAGCAGGCCTATGCCGGCACCGACGCCACGGTGCGCGTGCCGAGCTCCGTTTCCTGCGAGGCCTGTCACGGCAGCGGCGCTGAGCCCGGCTCCAAGCCGCAGCAATGCCCGACCTGCCACGGCCGTGGCCGCCTGCGCGCCCAGCAGGGCTTCTTCACGGTCGAGCGTACCTGCCACACCTGTCATGGCGCCGGCCAGGTGATCGACAAGCCCTGCCGCACCTGCGCGGGCCAGGGCCGTGTCCGGCGCGAGAAGACCCTCAAGGTCAATATCCCGGCCGGCGTCGAGGACGGCACCCGCATTCGCCTGTCGGGCGAGGGCGAGGCCGGCGCGCGCGGTGGGCCGGCCGGCGATCTCTACGTCTTCCTGTCGGTGCGCCGCCACCAGCTCTTCGAGCGCGAAGGGGCCGACGTGCATTGCCGCGTGCCGATCTCGATGGTGCAGGCGACATTGGGCGGCAGCATCGAAGTGCCGACGCTCGACGGCAAGATGGCGCGCATCAACGTTCCCGCCGGCGCCCAGGGCGGCCACCAATTCCGTCTGCGCGGCAAGGGCATGCCGATCATGCGCTCCAGCCAGCGCGGCGACATGTATATCGAGATCAACGTCGAAACGCCGACCAATCTCACGGCCAAGCAGAAGGAACTGCTCAAGGAGTTCGAGAAGGCGGGCAAGACCAGCCCCGAATCCGAAGGCTTCTTCAGCAAGGTCAAAGAGATGTTCGGCGGCTGACGGTGAGCCTCGCCGCGTCGATCTCGGACATTGCCATCTCGGCTCTGCTGCCGGTCGCGTCTGCCTCTCTGATCTTTCTCGCCGAAGCGAAGGGCCCGCTTTCCGGCCCGATCCGGAAAACCCGCGGGATCGTTGCGCCGTATTTCGGGTCGGTCGCCATACTGTTCGGCCTGTTCGCCGCCCTGCTGGCGAGCGACGTGTGGCAAAAGACCAACGAAGCCAAGCGCGCCGTGCTGGCGGAAGCCCATGCCGTCGAAACGCTGGGCTATTTCGCGCGCGCCAACGGGCTGGAGGAACTGATCTTCCCTCGTCTGAAAGCCTATGCGAAGGCGGCGAGTGCGGAGGACCCCTATTCTTCGGCCATCGGTCCGGCCCGCAACGAAACCGACAAGGCTGCCCTCGACATCCTTACGACGGTCTCGCAGGCCTACGGCATCGACGGCGCCGCCCGCTCGGCGATGTTGTCGACAGCCCGCGAACTCCTACGTGCCCATGACGACCGGCTGAGCCTCGCCAACGACGTGACGGCACCCATCAAGTGGGTTGCCATCGTGGTGCTGGGCGCGCTGACACAGATCGCCCTGCTGCTGGTCCATGTCGACAATCAGCGCGGCATGCGGGCCGCGATCGGCCTGTTCACCCTCGCCTTCAGCTTCTGTCTGGTGGTCGTCACGATCTTCGACACGCCCTTCGAGACCATCCTGAGGAACGAGCCCGCGGCCAGTCTCGACTTCACGTTGGGCAGCCTCAGTCTCTAGAGCAGCGCCCGGGAAGAGGAGCCGCACGAGGCTCCTCTTCCCGGGCATAAGCTGCTCTAGAATCGATAGAATCTAGAGCACGCAACGCACGGCGTGGGCGGCTTCGACCTCGCGCAACGACGGCACCGATGCCGTGCAGTCCGGCCTCGCGAACTTGCAACGGGGCGCGAAGCTACAGCCGCTGGGCACCTCGGCAAGATCGGGCGGCGCACCGGGAATTGCTTCCAGCCGCTGGCCGCGCATCCCGTCATGCACCGTCGAGGCCAGCAGCCCGCGGCTATAGGGATGCTGCGGTGCGTCGACCATGCGCTCGACCGGCGCCAGCTCGACCAGCTTGCCGGCATACATGACGCCGATCCGGTCGGAGACCTCGACGGCGACTCCGATATCGTGGGTGACGAAGATCACGCCAAGGTCGAACTCGCGCTGCAGCTCGCGGATCAGGAGCAGGACCTGGATCTGGACCGTGGCGTCGAGCGCGGTGGTCGGCTCGTCCGCCAGCAGCAGGCTGGGATTGCAGGACAACGCCAGCGCGATCATGGCGCGCTGGCGCATGCCGCCCGACATCTCGTGCGGATAGGCCTTGAGCCGCTGTTCGGGCGAGGGGATCCGCACCATCTCCAGCAGCTCGCGCGCCCGCTTCCAGGCATCGCGATCGCTCTTGCCGGTATGCCGGCGCACCGTCTCGGCGATCTGCTGGCCGATGGTGAAGACCGGATCGAAGGCCGTGGCCGGCTCCTGGAAAATCATGGCGACCCGCTGGCCGCGCAGGTCGGAGAGCGCCCGCGATCCCATCTCCAGGACCTCGTCGCCGCCGAGCTTGATGCTGCCCGACCAGCGCGTGCGGTGCTCCGGATGCAGCCGCAGGATCGAGCGCAAGGTGACGCTCTTGCCGGAGCCCGATTCGCCCAGGATCCCGAGCGTCTCGCCACGCTTCAGGTCGAAACTGACGCCGTTCACGGCATGCACCGTCCGGTCGGGCGTGACGAAGGTCACGTGGAGGTCGCGGACCTGCAGGAGATCGCTCATGCCGCCACCGCCCGGGAATGGCCGGACCCGGCCACCCGCATGTGGCAGGCGACCGCCTGCGAGCCGGTATCGGCCAGCGGCGGCTCGCTGCGGGCACAGACCTCCTCAGCGAAGGGACAACGCGTGCGGAAGCGGCAGCCGGACGGCGGATCGATCGGGTTCGGTGGATCGCCCTGGATCGGCGCCTCGCGCGTGCGCTTGCGCGGATCCATCGAGGGCCGCGCCGACAGCAGCGCTTTCGTATAGGGATGCTGCGGATCGCCGTAGATCGCCTCGACAGGTCCCAGCTCGACGATCTTGCCGAGATACATCACCAGCACGCGGTCGCTGAGATATTGCACGACGTTGAGGTCGTGGCTGATGAAGACATAGGTGAGGTCGAGTTCCTTCTTGAGGTCGACCAGCATGTTCAGCACCTGCGCCTCGACGGACTTGTCGAGCGCCGACACCGCCTCGTCGAGAATGATCAGGCGCGGGCGAAGCGCCAGGGCGCGGGCGATGTTCACGCGCTGGCGCTGGCCGCCCGACAGTTCGTGCGGATAGCGATCGGCGTAGGTCGCCGGATCGAGGCCGACCTTGGCCAGCAGGTCGCGCACCCGATCGCGCGCCTCGGCGGCCGGCAGGCCGTGCGCCCGCGGGGCGAAGGCCAGGGTCTCGGCGATGGTGAGGCGCGGATTGAGCGAAGCGTAGCTGTCCTGAAATACCATCTGCACCTGCCGGCGCAGCTCGTTCACCGTGATGCCGTGCGGTTCGTCGACCGGATCGCCGTCCAGCACCATTGTGCCCTTGTCGGGCTTGATCAGCCGGATCAGCAGGCGCGCCACCGTCGACTTGCCGCACCCCGATTCGCCCACCACGCCCAAGGTCTCGCCCTTGGCGACCGACAGAGTGAGATCGTCGACGGCGCGAACGACCTTGGTGGTGCGGCCGAGAAGACCGCCTGCGACAGGGAAGTGCTTGCGCAGGCCCGTGGCCAGCAGCAGCGGCTGCGCCGGGCCGCCGCGATCCTGAATAGGGAGCAATGCGTCCATGTCAGGCCTTCACATCCATGGCTGCCCGCAATCCGTCGCTCATCAGGTTGAAGCAGATCGAGGTGATGAAGATCATCACGCCCGGCAGTGCCGCCAGGACCGGATTGACGTAGATCGCCTGGCGCAGCGTGTTCAGCATCAGGCCCCATTCCGGCTCGGGCGGCTTGACGCCGAGGCCGAGGAAGCTCAGCCCGGCGGCCAGGATGATCGCCACGCTGATCAGCGACGTGGCGTAGACCAGGATCGGTCCCAGCACGTTGCCCAGCACATGGACCCGCACGATGGTGAGGGCGGAGGCGCCGCTCGCCTTGGCGGCATCGACGAAATCGAAACCGCGGACCTGCGTGGTCACGCTTTCCGAGACGCGGCAGATCGGCGGGATGAATACCAGGGTGAGCGAGAGCAGCGTGTTCTCCGTGCCAGCTCCCATCGCCCCCGACAGCGAGATCGCCAGCAGCACCGAGGGGAAGGCGTAGAATACGTCCATGACGCGCATGATCGCCATGTTGACCCTGCCGCCGACGAAGCCCGCCGTGATGCCGAGCAGACCACCGATCAGCAGGGCGCAGACGACCGGGGTCACCCCCATGAAGAGCGAGAGCCGGCCGCCATAGATCAGGCGAGCGAACATGTCGCGACCCAGCTCGTCGGTGCCCAGCCAATGGTTGGGGGAACCCAGCGGATAGAGGCGGCGGACCATCGACGTCTTGTAGGGATCGGCAAGGCCAAGCCACGGCGCGGCGATCGAGGCGAGAACGATCAGGACCAGAAGGCCGGCACAGATCAGGGTCACCGGATCGCGGCGCAGGCGGCGGCCGACCGACTGCCAGTAGCCGCGCGAGGCCGGCGAGGGCCTCGGCTTCATCAGGACGGCGCCCCCGATATCGAGCGTCGGGCCTTGGACGGCCATGGCGTCAACCTCGCTTGATTCGGGGATCGACCATGGTCTGGATCACGTCCACGGTCAGGTTCAGCAGCATGAAGAAGCCGGCCAGCACCAGCGTGGTGCCCTGCAGGATCGGCAGGTCGCGACGGAAGATGGCGCTGTTCAGCAGGAAGCCGGTGCCCGGCCAGGCGAACACCGTCTCGATCAGGATCGACCCACCGATCAGGTTGCCCGCTTGCAGCCCCATGACGGCAAGGCAGGTGGGCGCGGCATTCTTCAGCACATGGAACAGGATCTGCCGGTCGCGCATGCCCTTGGCTTGCAACGCCGTCACGAACTCCATGCTGAGCGTCTCCTTCACCGTGGAGCGCACGGTCCGGGTGACAACGCCGAGCGGGATGACCGACAGGGCGATGGTCGGCAGCACCATATGGGCAAGGTGGGCCCCGTCGAGCCGCCAGCCGGTCGAGTTCTCCGGACCGATGCCCATGGGCGGCAAGGCCCCCAGCTCGACCGCGAAGACGATGACCAGCACGATCGCCAGCCAGAAGTGCGGAACGCTGACACCCACCAGCGAGATCAACGTCACCAACCGGTCGACGATGCGCGACTTGGCGTAAGCCGCGGCGGTACCGAGGATGACCGCTAGAGTGAAGGCAAGGACTGTCGCGGCAATCGCCAGGATGAGGGTGTTGCCGAAGGCCGACGCCACTTCGGTCGCCACCGGCCGGCCGGTGCCGATGGAGGTGCCGAAATCACCCGTCAGGGTGACGCCAAGCCAGCGCAGATACTGAACCGGCAGAGGCTGGTCGAAGCCGTAATACTCCTTGAGCTTGTCGACCACTTCCTTGGGGGCATCGGGCGGGACAATGGCCGAGATCGGATCGCCAGGCGCCAGATGTACCAGGGCGAAGACCAGCAATGACACGCCGAATGCGACGGGAACCAGATAGATCAGCCTGCGCAGAGCGTAGAGGAGCATCGCGGTCTGCCTCTCGTGCTACTTGAGCTCGATGGGTGTCAGGTCCTGGAACCAGCTCTGCGCCTGCACGAAGCCCTTCACCTTGGGGCTCATGGCGCGCGGATTGAGATCGTGCGCGATCCAGACCCAGTAGGACTGGTCGACGATGTAGGAGTGCACGTCGGCGAGCGCCTTGGTCTGCTCGGCCTTGTCGAAGCTCGTGTGCGCCTTGTTGATCATGGCATCCAGCTTCTCGTCCTTCAGGATGCCCCAGTTCGCGCCGACCGGCGGCACGAAGTTGCTGTTCATCAGGCGGGTGAAGGCCGAATAGGGATCGACCGTCGCGCGGCTGATGTTGACGCCATTGACGCCGGCCTTCTTGGCCGCGTCGCCCGTGACCGGCTGGAAAGCGAAGGTGACCAGCGCATTCCATTCCATGACCTCGAACGAGGCATCGAAGCCGACCGCGTTCAGGTTCTCCTGCACATACTCGTTCATCGGCAGCGGCAGCATCTGGCCCGAACCCGAGGTCGAGATGGCGATCTTGATCTTGGGCTTGTTGGCGGCGCTGTAGCCCGCCTCGGCCAGCAGCTTCTTAGCAGCCGCCGGATCGTACTTGATGTCGAAGGACGGCGAACCGAACCAGGGATGGCCGGGATAGACATGACCCTTCGATTCGATCATCAGCCCGCCCAGCAGCTTGTTGATGCCGGCGCGATCGATCGCGAGGTTCGCGGCCTTGCGAACACGAATGTCGGTCCAGGGCGAGCCTTCGATCATGCTGGGCTGATAGGCCCAGTTGTGCGGGTACTTGTTGGTGACGATCGTCATGCCGCCCTGCTTCAGGCGTGGAATCGCATCGGGCGCCGGCACTTCGATCCAATCCACCTGGCCCGCCAGCAACGCCGCCGTGCGTGTCGCGGCTTCGGGCATGGGAAACAGGATCACCTTGTCGAGCTTGGGAACGCGCGCCTTTTCCCAGTAGTCGGCATTGCGCGACAGTTCCATGCGCTCACGCGGCACGACGCGGTCGACCTTGAAGGGACCGGTACCGGAGGGCTGAAGCGCGACCTTGTTCCAGTCCTTGCCCTGCTTCTCCCAGTTCGCGGGGCTGGAATAGAAGACGTAGGACATATCGTAGGGGAACAGCGAGTTCACGATGCGCGTCGTGAGCTCGACCGTGTGCTTGTCGATCTTCTTGTAACCGACAAGTGTCGGGATGCGCGCACGCACCTGCGCGAGCTGCTTGCTGTCAAACTGGGGCGATTTGTCATTCAGGACCTTGTCGAGATTCCAGACGACCGCGTCCGCATCGAAGTCCGAGCCGTCGTGGAACTTCACGCCCTCACGCAGCTTGAAAACCCACTTGGTCGGTTCGCCTTCGACGGGTGCCCAGGATGTAGCGAGGCCGGGACGAATGTCGGCGATGGCGTCCGCCTTCGACAGGTCCCAGTTCACCAGCGCGTCGTAGATCGTGTAGCCCGCGAACCGGTAGCCTTCGAACCCCTGATCGGGCTGTCCCGTCGTCAGGGGAATGTCCGCCGCCGTCATGCCGATGCGCAGAGTGCCTTGCGAGAAGGCAGGCGTTGCCGCCGCGGCCATGACACTGAGACCGATGGCGGCGGCTCGAAGGCGTTTGAACATTCGCTGCTCCCCAGTTCGGCGTTCCCAGCGGGAGGCGCCCGCGGTCTACTCATGCAAGGGGCAAGCCAATGCCTCTGCCGCACCGGACCGAAGGCGCGGCATGTCGATTGCATGGTCGTTCACGCGGGAGGGTTTGCATGACTTCGTCTACGAAGGCGCCGACGCTAGAGGAATTCCGGGCACGCGCCGCTCTCACTGGCCTCGTCCTGACCGAGGAAGACATCGGCCACCTGCACAAGGGCTATGTCGGATTGCTCGGTTTGATGGAGCGCATCCCCCAGCAATGGGCCTGGGCAGCCGAACCCCCGCACGTTTTCCGCGCCGACGAATAGAGCCGCGCCATGACCGACCTGACGACTCTCGGCATTGCCGAAGCCGGCCGCTTGATGGCGCGCGGCGACCTTACGTCGACCGCTCTGACCGAGGCCTTCCTGACGCGCATCGCAGCCGTCGATCACAAGATCGCGAGCTACATCACCGTCATGACCGACGAGGCGCGCAACGCCGCACGCCAGGCCGACAGGGAAATGGCGGGCGGAGTGCGGCGCAGCCCGCTGCACGGCATCCCCCTCGCCTTGAAGGACATCTACGAGACGGCCGGCGTGAGGACGACCGGACACTCTCATCTCAAGGCCGACTATGTGCCAGCCATCGACGCCGCATCGGTGCGGCGACTGAAAGAGGCAGGCGCCGTCATTCTGGGCAAACTCGGTACCCACGAGTTCGCCAACGGCGCCATGACGCCGGACCAGCCTTTCCCGCCGGTGCTGAATCCCTGGAATCCAAAATACCAGCCGGGGGGGTCGTCGAGCGGGTCGGGTGCGGCGGTTGCCGCGGCCCTCTGCATGGGCGCCATGGGTTCCGACACCGGGGGCTCCATCCGCAATCCCGCCGGCTATTGCGCAACCGCCGGCATCAAGCCGACCTATGGGCTGGTCAGCCGATGCGGCATCTTCCCGCTCGCCTTCAGTCTCGATACGGCCGGGCCGCTCGCCTGGACCACCGAGGATTGCGCCTTGATCCTGGGGGCCCTGGCCGACCACGATCCCAACGATCAGGCTTCGGCCAAGGCACCGGCCGTCGACTATGGCGCTGCCGCCCAGCGTTCCATCAAGGGCATGCGCATAGCGCTGGCGCGCAGCTGGTACGAGGGCCCGGATGGCGAGCTGTCACCCGACATGGCGAGCGGCATGGACGATGCGGTGCGTGTCCTGCGTGATCTTGGGGCGATCGTCGACGAGGTGAGCTTCCCCGACATTCGCGACTATCACATCTGCGGGCGCGTCATCATCACGACCGAGGCGCATGCCATCCATCGCCGCGACATCATCGAGCGGCCGGAGAAGTTCGGCTACACGACGCGGCGGCGCTTCCAGCTCGGTGCCTTCATCTCCGCCGAGCAGTATCTCTCCGCGCTTCGGTTCCGCCGCAAGCTTCATCAGGACACCCGCGAGGCCATGCGCGGCTACGACCTGGTGATGACGGCAAATCATTGGGGCGCGCCGGAGATTTTCGAGGAGCCGCAGACGATCTTCCATTTCCTCGGCAAACCATCGCTCACCATGCCGTTCAATGTAACCGGTCAGCCTGCTGCGACCGTGTGTTGCGGCTTCAGTGCCGACGGCCTGCCGCTGGCCTTCCAGCTCGCCGGACGTGCCTTCGACGAAGCCAGCGTCTTTGCCGCCGGTGCCGCTTACGAGCGGGCGACGCCGTGGCGATCGCGGCGCCCCACCCTCTGACCGATCGGAGAAATATATGACGGACAAGGCTAGGCTTTCCCGCCGTTCGATCCTCGCCGGCGCCAGTGCCCTGGCCTTGCCCATCGGCTTCGGCACGCCTGTGCTGGCCCAAGAGAAGGTTATCCGCTTTGGCATTTCCATGGCGGACGTGCCGCTGACCACCGGTCAGCCCGATCGCGGCGCCGGTGCCTACAAATTCACCGGCTACACGCTCTACGACCCGCTGGTCGCCTGGGAGATGAACCTGTCCGACCGGCCGGGCAAGCTGATCCCCGGCCTGGCCACGGAATGGAAGGTCGACGATGCCGACAAGACGTTGTGGACCTTCAAGCTGCGCGACGGCGTGAAGTTCCACGACGGTTCGACCTTCAACGCCGATGCCGTGATCTGGAACTTCGACAAGGTGTTCGACACCAAGTCTGCGCAGTTCGACCAGCGCCAGGCCTCGCAGGTGCGGCCGCGGCTGCCTTCGGTCGCGAGCTACAAGAAGCTCGACGACATGACGGTGCAGGTGAAGACCAAGGCCGTCGACGCGCTCTTTCCCTACCAGATGCTTTGGTTCCTGGTGTCGAGCCCGGCGCAGTTCGAGAAGCTCGGCAGGGATTGGAACAAGTTTGCCTCCGAGCCGGCGGGCACCGGCCCGTTCAAGCTGGCACGCCTGGTACCGCGCGAGCGTGCCGAGCTGGTGAAGAACGACGCCTATTGGAATCCCGAGCGCCTGCCCAAGGCCGATCGCATGGTGCTGATCTGCGCGCCGGAAGCTTCGACGCGCACCGCGGCATTGCTTTCGGGCACGGTCGACCTGATCGAGACGCCGCCGCCCGATGCGGTCGACCGGCTGACCAAGGGTGGCCTGAAGATCGTGCAGAACGTGACGCCGCACGTCTGGAACTTCCATCCCTCGATGGTGCAGGGTTCGCCCTGGGCCGATATTCGCCTGCGCAAGGCGGCCAATCTCGCGATCGACCGCAACGCCATCGTGCAGCTCCTCGGTGGCCTGGCGCGGCCGGCCGACGGTCAGGTCGACAAGACCAGCCC
>MKRV01000237.1 GCA_001897995.1 Alphaproteobacteria bacterium 65-37
CACAGGCGATCCGGCCGAGCCCGTCATCCCTCTGCAATCAGCCGCGCCAAGGTCGCCGGCTCGCTCTGCATCGGATAGCGGCCGGTATAGAGCTCGTGCCAGCGGCGTTTCAGCCACTCGCAGGTGTGGCGCTGATGCGCCGCCGGCGGGTTGGCGCTGCGCTTGCACCAGACCACGGAGGCGTTCCGCGGCTCGTCCCAGTAGCGATCGAGCGTCACCGGCGCCGTCATGGCGGTAATGGGATGCCGGGTGCAGCGCTCGGCCGCCCAAGTCCGCAAGGCCGGATTGGGATCGGCAAACGGCCGCGTCCGGATATTCTGGGGCGACGGTCCGGTGGTCAGTTCTGGGTCGACCGCGGCCGGACGCTTGACGATATCGGGCAGGGCCTCGCCGTCTCGCAGCGCCGGCGCATCGGCGAACACCACGGGGGTCATGCGCTCGTTCGCCCGTTCGAGGGCGCGCGCCAGCACCGTGGCGCCCGGGCCGGCAGGATACAAGGCATGCTCGAAGGACGCCGCGCCCAGCCACTCGATGGCTGCAACCATCTCCGGCAACGTGCATTGCGTGTTCGACCGACACTCGTTCGGCCAACACCGGGAGGGCCTCATGCTGGTTCGAGAAGCGATGACTCGCGATGTGCACACCGTCAGCCCCGAGCAGAGCATCCAGGAGGCGGCGCGCCTCATGCTGCAGATCGATGCCGGCGCGCTCCCGGTCGGCGAGAACGACAAGCTCGTGGGCATGGTCACCGATCGCGACATCGCGGTTCGCGGCGTGGCCGGCGGCAAGCCGCCCACCACCCCGGTTCGCGAGATCATGAGCCGCGAGCTCAGGTACTGTTTCGAGAACGAAGACCTCAATCAGGTGTCCCGGAACATGGCCGACCAGCAGGTACGGCGTCTGCCCGTCGTCGACCGCAACAAGCGGCTGGTCGGCATCCTCGCCCTCGCCGATCTGGCGACGTCGGCCAAGTCCGGCCAGGCCTCCGCCGCGCTCCTCGGCATCTCGCAAGCGGGCGGATCCCACAATCAAAACGGCTGACGGCCGCCTTTTGCCGCCGGCCGATCAACCGCGCGGGCGCCGACGCTCGGTAGGTCTGCGTTCTGCCGACCTGCTGTCGTTGGAGGGGCGTTCCGCGGCGCGGCGCGCATCGACCTCACCCTGGGTGACAAGGGACGCCGCAATCGCCGCCCGCAAGGCGCCGTCCAGGGTAAATACCCGCTGGCTTGCCCAGCCCGACCAGCGGCCGAGGGAACGTGCGCGGACCGCATCGGCCAGACGATCGGCGTCGGCCCGGTTGGAGAAGGCGCAGCAGATATTGCCGGCATCGCCCTTGCGCTGGACGCCGATGGCATAGGTGCCGGCCGGTTCGAGCTTGTCGATGAGTTGGCGCATCAGGTGGCGGCCGCCGCCGAAATCGGCCCGCGCCGTCGATCCTTCGTCACCGGCATCGACATCGGCGACCACGATATGGCCGCCGGGATGTTCGTCCAGGAAATGGCTCCAGCTCGTTCTCTTCATGATCGACCAACGACCACGCCAGGCAATCGTTCCGGCGGCTCAGGAACGGGCGCCGGCGTTGTCCCCACGTGCACGAGGGGCGCGATGACCACACGGCAGACAATGTCTCTCACACGGGCGTCGACCGTCTCGAGAAGCGACCACAACTCGTGACGCTGCTCGAAAGTCGCCACCCTTCCGCTGACATTCAGGACTTCGCCGCGAATCTCGATCGTCAGGGCACCGACGTCGATGCCGAGATGACTACAGGCTGCGACAAAAGCCTCACGGATCAGGTCGTCGGTCGTGTTCATGAGCGGTCCCCAAGAACGTAAGCCCCAAGCCGGAGTAATGCCGAACGCCCGTGCGCGTTGCTGCGGCCGGCCGATTCTGTTGTCGCGACCGGATGCTCAGACGCGCGCCTCCCGCACCGCCTTGCCGAGCTCGCGCTTCACCTTCCGCCAGCGCGCCTCTTCAGCCTTCATGCGTCGCTCGAGCGCCGCCCAGGCCTTTTCGATGTCGGCGAGCCTGGCCTTGTGCGCATGTGTTGCCCGATCGAGAGCGGTTTGCGCGGCGGCGATCGCCCGGTCGCGACGCGCCTCCTTCTTCTCCTGAGCGCGCTCGTCGGTCCGCCGTCGGCTTTCCGTCTGCGGCTTGTCTCTCGGCATCGTGGCCTTCGCCGGCCGTCGGCGCTTGCCGGCTGGCAGGCTTCTGGGCAGCGCGGCCTGTTCGCTGAACGGCGCGTTCGAGCCGACAGCGCGCCGCAGGACGACACCGGGCCGGGCCGTGGTTGCGGCAATGACGGCGGGATCGTCGGACACTTTTGCAAAGCCGTCCTTGAAGAGGTTCCGGCCGGCATCCCAGGCGTCGAGGGCGGCCTTCATCGAGGGCGCCGCGATAGCCAGATCGAAGAAGCCTACCGACGTCGTGAAGGTCTTGAGTTTTCTCTTAAGTTTTCGAGCCATGGCGCTCTCTCCCCTCGTCCCGCGCAGAGCTTTGCGATCCTGCCATTCCCTTGCAACGCCTGCCTCCCAGGGCACGTTCACCTCCGAGCCCTGCGCGCCGCATGCCTGTGCGCTCGCGCGCCGAACTCTGGAGGTCGACCCATGTTGATGATGAAGTCCTTCCTGCTCGCCTCATCCCTGATCGTTCTCGCCATGGCGGCGTCCGCCCAGTCCATTCCGGAAAAAATGGGCGTCAACTCGGCCCTCGGCGTCGCCCCCAAGACCGAAGACTTCGTGTCCCTGGCGGCACAGAGCGACATGCTCGAGATCGAAACGAGCAAGCTCGCACTCACCAAATCCGACAGCGACAAGACCAAGCAGTTCGCCGACAGGATGATCAAGGACCATACTGAGACCTCGACCGAGCTCCGGTCCCTGGTCACGGTCGGCAAGATCCAGGTGACCCTGCCGACCAGCCTCGACCGGGCTCACAAGGAGAAGCTCGACAAGCTCGCCAAGCTCAACGGCACAGCCTTCACCAAGGAATACGACGACATGCAGATCGCCGCGCACAAGGACGCGGTCTCGCTGTTCGAGCGTTACGGCAAGGAAGGCGACAATGCCGAGCTCAAGGCCTTCGCCAACAAGACGCTGCCGCATCTGCAGATGCATCTGAAGATGGCGCAGGAACTGGTGAAGTAGCCATCACGTCTTATGCCGCGGCCGGGGTGGCGCTCTGCATTACCCCGTCCCCTTGGCGAGCAGCCGGCCCGCCTCCGTCAGCCGCACCGAATGGTCGCCGACGGTAGCGACCCAGCCGCGCCGTTCGGCTTCGGCGGCGACCTCGCCGGTGGCGCCGAGGCCGGCAATGGACAGCCAGATGCCCGGTCGTCCCTTGGTGACCTCGAAAAGCCTGCAGACCAAACGTCGGGCAGCACTGCGCATGAATCTCCTCGCCTCGAAACCGGATACGTTGCTTTCGGTCCGATACTTTCGATTTCCATGGATGCAACTGGCTTTCGGCCGCGTCGTTGCCCGCCCGAGAGACAAATCTCGAAACCACGCAGCACGAGTCCGGGAGGCCGTCATGGCCAACAGAACGGAAACCCACGGCGCCACGTCCCATCGAGGCGGCGAGCGCGCCAACGCCTTCAGCTACGACCACGCCGACGCACGCAGCACCGCGGGCTATTCGCGGTCGGACGACCGCCTGCGCGAGGATATCGGCGAATGCTTGACCTACGACTCCCTGCTCGATGGAGCGGAGATCGAGGTCGAGGTCGAGGAAGGCCAGGTAACCCTGCGCGGGGCGGTCGCCAGCAAGAGCGAAAGCCTGCGCGCCCAGGACCTCGCCGCCCAGATCTATGGCGTCAAGACCGTGCGCAACGGCCTGCGTGTCAGGAGCCACGGCTTGGGCACGACGGGCAGCTCCACGGCGGTCGAATCGTGAGGAAGCCCCAGATGGCGGATCTCGCACTGGCGATGTCGACGGCGGCCAGCAATCGGGCGTCGACCTATCTTCTCGGTGAGCCTGTGGAGTTTCAACAGGTTGTCCTCGGTTAGGCCGATTCTGCTGACGGGCGGCTCTGACGCCTCATGTTCCTATCGGTGAGGCTTGACCTATCGGTAGGGCGCATCAGCTTCGAGGTTGGCGGCGATCGCCTGTTCCCAGCGATCGCCGTTCGCCAGCAGCTTCTTCTTGTCGTAGTAGAGCTCGTCGGCATTCTCGACGGAAAATTCGATGTTGGGGCCTTCGACGATCGCATCCACGGGGCAGGCTTCCTGGCAGAAGCCGCAGTAGATGCATTTGATCATATCGATATCGTAGCGCGTCGCCCGGCGGCTTCCATCCTCGCGCGGCTCGGCCTCGATGGTGATGGCCTGCGCCGGACAGATCGCCTCGCAGAGCTTGCAGGCAATGCATCGTTCCTCGCCGTTGGGGTATCGGCGTAACGCGTGCTCCCCGCGAAAGCGCGGACTGGTCGGTGTCCGTTCGTACGGGTAATTGACCGTCACCTTCGGCTTGAACATGTAGCGCAGGGTCAGAAGAAAGCCCTCCAGACCTCCAGGAGGAGGAAGGCCCGCGCAACGCGATCGAGGGTCATCGGCACCTCGCTTGGATTGCGGCCTGACAACAGCGCAATGTCTCCCCCTGGCGAAGGTTGCACCCGCCGGCGATCTCTCCTTCTGCACGCCGACCGCAACCGGCATTGCCCGGTGGGCGTTGGGCAAGCACTTCCTCAATTTTTGGAGACGTCGATGGCGACCAAGCACATTCAGAAGGAAATCGAGGACAAGGCCGCCAAGACGCGCAACGCGCGCGAGGCTGCGGCGGCGCCCGACGCGTCCGATCGCGACAAGGCTGACCTCAAGCTGATGGAGCAGGATCTGCAAGCCGCCCGTCAGAAGTCGAAGCGCAGCGGCGGCGCGAAAGACACCGCCACCGCTCCGACCGGCGGGAATTCGAAGAAGGCCATGGATCGCAAGCTCGACGCCGCCCTGGAGGACAGCTTCCCCGGCAGCGATCCCGTCTCCTTCGTGCAGGCGGCCCCCACGGAAAAGGAGGAGGACGACGCCGAAAATGCCGGCTCCCGTCCCCGGCCTCGCGACAAGACGCCAGACAGGTGATGTCTTCACCGTCACCCGAAGGGACCGACGAAGGGACCGACAAGGCCGGCGAGCGCAAGGTCACGCACTCGACGCGGCATGTCGGCGCGTGGATCGGTATCGGCGTGTTGCTGGCGCTGCTCGCCCTCGCGCTGCTCTATCTCTATCTCGGTTGGCAAGTCGGCACGGGGAGCGAGATCAGTGCCGCCGGCTACTTCGCGATGATCGTGGGCGGCCTCGTCACCCTGGCGCTGGGCATCGGCCTGATGGCGCTGATCTTCTGGGGACGCAAGATCGACTGACACTGCCCCGTCCGGCCCTGACCACGCGGTCCCTAAGGCCGGTAGACGGACTCCCCGTACGGCGGCCACGTGGCGGACGACCCTTCGCTCGTGCGACGCCGGCGTCCCGTGCGATCCGGCTCGGCCGGCGTGGACACCGACCGCAAAGTCTCCGCCGCGCCAGGCGCACGGTCGGCAGAAAGATCGCCCAGGCTCAGCATGCCGCAGAGCCGTTTTTCGGCGTCGAGCACCGGCAGGCGCCTGATCTGGCGCCGCGCCATCTCGCGTTCGACATCCTCGACGGGATCGTGCTCGAAGCACCAGCAGACCGCATCGGTCATCACCACATGGACCGGGGTCGCGTCGGGCCGCATGCCGTCGGCGGTGGCCCGCACGGTGATGTCCCGATCGGTCACGATCCCGACCAGCCGCCGGCCATCGCAGACCGGCAGCGCGCCGACATTGAGATCGTCCATCAGGCAGGCCGCCTCGCGGACTGTGGCGTCGGGTCGCACGACGGCGACGTTCCGGGTCATCACTTCGCTGGCACGCATGTCGGTCTCCCTTCCGATGAGATGATCCTGAAGGCAATGCCTGTGTGTGGCAGCAGGTTGCGAGGGAGAAACATCTCAACGCGATGCTCACCGGACCGGGGGTCTGGAGACCCGCGGTCCGATGATGAACCGCGGGCGCTCCAGTCGCCCTCGGTATCCGAGCGTGCTAGCTCGAGGTGTACTTGAATTCCGGCAGCGCCTTCAGCGCGTCCTTGGTGGCGCCGGGCAGCACGATCCGGCTGCCGGTCGTCGTGAGCTGCTCGTACGGGAGCACGACGAGCTTGCTGCCAACGCCGAGGAAGCCGCCGACCGACAGCACGGCAAAGGGCGACTTCCCGTCCTTGCCGATGATCACGTCGTCGACCTTGCCGACCGTGTCGTTCGCTTCATTGACGACCGTCGCGCCGATCACCTTGCTGGCGCGATAGCCGGTGGCGACCTTCACGACGTCGAGCTTGGCGAGCTGCACCGTCTGCGGTGCGCCCTGTGCCAACACGTAGACGGGAGCGGCAAGGGCTGCGGTGGCGACGATGGCGGCAGTAGCGAGCAGAGTACGCATGGGAGTCCTCCTGTTGAAATGCAACGCGGTCGTCAACGAGCCCCCGCTCCGGGCGTTCCCCGTTCCTTGGACCGCGCCTACCAGAAGCGCCGGGCGCCCAGCCAATAGAGCGCCGTGCGCTTGTCGCGGTCCGTGCCGCCTAGGCCCGCGGCGGTGCAGGCCGCGGCAAGCGCGAGCGCCATGGTGGCGGCCGTCAGGAAGGCGGCCAAAGCGCCCTTCTTGCGCGCCTGGTCGGCGAGGTCCCTGGCCTTCTTGCCGGCCTCCTGGACTTGCGCGAAGGCCTGGTCGACGCGCCGCTCCGCCTCGGCTTGCGGCAAGCCCGTGCGTCGCGCGACCGCTTGCACGAGATAGGCGCGATCGTCCGGCGCGAGCGCATTGTCGCGTAGTGCCGCCGACAAGGTGCGCATGACGGCGGCGCGATCGAACGATGTGTCGGCCGGCGCCGCAGCGGCATCGGGGGTGGCTGCAGCAGGGCGAACGAGACGATCGACGGCCAGATCGACGGGGTTCAACGAGAACGCGCCGCCCGACGGACCGCTGGAGGATTGGCCATTGGCCGAACCACTGGCCGCCCCTGCTCCGCCGGCCGTTCCGGCCGCCATGACGGATGTCGCCTCGGTGGCGGTCTTCAGGACACCGCCGGCGCCGGAAGCGAGCACCGCCGCCGTCAGAACCAGGCCGATTGCCCAGACGGCAAAGCCGTGACAGCCGTCCCGGAAGTCCCGTTCGTCCTCCACGCCCTCCGGCCAGGGCGAACGCATCCGACCGGCAAGGTAGCCGCCTGCAGCGTAGGCGACGACCTGGACGATCGCGGCATACAAAGTGACGACGATCCAGAACGTCGTGCCCGACAGGCCGCGATAGGGATAGGGCGACAGGGCAAAGAGGCCGATGGCCGAGCCGAAGGTGTAGAGGACGAAGGCGATCGCTGCGGCCCCGATGGCGCCCGCGAAGACCGGACCCCATTCGAGATACCGAAACGGCAGGCGGACCACGGCGCCCGCCACCACCGGACCTGCCGCCACCGAACCTGCCGTCGCCGAGCCTGCGGCGATCGAGCCTGGCATTGTGCTTTCCATTGGGTCCTCCTCAGCGGAAGCCGACGAAGGACAAGATGGCCATGACGATCACGACGAGGCCGACCAGATAGATGATGGAATTCATGGTTCCCTCCTTTGAGAGTTCTGGGCAAACGGACCCTTCAAGCAGAGGTTGCGGCGTTTCGGAGGCAGAGGCCGGGCCGTCACACGAACGGCCACCCACGGTGACAGCGACCGTCTAACCCGAGGTGCAGCGGGCTTTGATTTCATGTCGGCAGTGACGCCGGGTCCGGCCCGCTCGGGAACCGCCTGCAGGTGGGGTCGTTCCGACAGCGGTGAGGACTGTCCGTTGGCGGCCGGAGTGACAGGATGGAGCAGATTCACCGGGAAACATTGGAAGAAGAAGCAACTCATGCGACCGATGAAGCGCGCATGGTGCTTCCCGGAGTGCAGGCCATCCTGGGGTTTCAGCTGATTGCCGTGTTCAACCAGCGCTTCGAAGAGCTGAGCGAGAGCGACCAGCTCCTTCATCTGGTCGCGTTCTTCCTGATCGCACTGGCCATGGGATTGGTCATGGCGCCCGCCGCCTACCATCGGCAGGTCGAACGTGGGTGCGTCACTCGGCAGTTCGTCGACCTTACCTCGCTTTTCCTGTCCGTCGCCTTGCTGCCGCTGCTGCTCGGCGTAGCGCTCGACGCCTACATCCTGGTGCGGATGGTCACACAGTCCGCGGCCGCCGGACTGTGGTGCGCTCTCGCTATCGCGGCGATCCTGGGCCTGTTGTGGTTCGGGATCCCTCAGTTTCTCAAGGTGTCGCGCCGTCCGCCCGAAGCCTGACCTAGCGGCGCAACGAGAGAAGGACGGGACCGTTGCTCGTCGCCCGGGTCAATCGAACTGGCCTGTGGTTGTCCGCCTGACACTGTCAGCATTTGTCATCGCAAGCCGCACGACGGAGGTTTTCCATGCCCAGCCGCAAGCCAGCCGACGCCATTGCCCTGCTCAAGGAGGATCATCGCAAGGTCGAGGAACTATTCGAAACGTTCGAGCGGGCCCGAGGTGACGAACGCAAGGCCGACCTCGTCCGCCAGATCTGCCTGGAGCTCGAGATCCATACGATCATCGAGGAGGAGATCTTCTATCCAGCCTGCAAGGGTAAGATCAAGGATACCGACCTGCTCGACGAAGGATATGTCGAGCACGACGGCGCCAAGGTGCTGATTGCCGAGCTGCTGGATGCCCCGTCATCCGACGAATTCTACGACGCCAAGGTCTCGGTCCTTTCCGAGATGATCAAGCACCACGTCAAGGAAGAGGAGCGCCGTTCCGAAGGCCTGTTCGCCCAGGCGCGCGACGCCGGCCTCGATCTCGAGGCGCTCGGCGAGAGGCTAAAGGCGCGCAAAGAGGAGCTGATGACCGCCTTCGAAGCGGACGCCGACTTGCCGCCGCCTGAAACCCGCAGCTTCACGGGTCACAAGCTGAAGCAGGGCGAACCCCTGCAGGCGCCGGCCTAGCAAGCCTCCTGCGCGGCGGAGGCCGCAGAGACCAGCCAGGCGGCATGACCATGACGGCAACGTCTTCCTCGGAGACGGCATCCTCTGCCAAAAGCAGCAGCACCGGCCCGGTACGGCGTATCGGGCCGGGCTTGATCACCGGCGCGGCCGACGACGACCCCAGCGGCATCGCCACCTATTCGCAGGCAGGTGCCCAGGCCGGCTTCGGCCTGATGTGGACCCTGGTCCTGACCTGGCCGCTGATGGTGGCGGTGCAGTCCGTCAGCGCGCGCATCGGACGGGTGACCGGCCGCGGGCTCGCCTTCAACATGTGTCGCTGCTTCCCGCGGCCCGTCGTCTTCATTGCGGTCGCGGGGCTGTTCGCGGCCAACGCAATCAATATCGGTGCCGACCTTTCGGCGATGGGCGCCGCCGTCGCCCTGCTGTCGGGCCGAGGCGACGTCCTCTTCGCTGCAGCCTTCGGGCTCGGCTCGCTGCTGGCGATCGTCTTCGTTCCCTACCACCGCTATGTCGGTTTCCTGCGATGGGCTACGCTGTCCCTGGCAGCCTATGTGGGCGTGGTCTTCACCACGCCGATCGACTGGGCCGGCGTTGCGGTGGGCGTCGCCGTGCCGCGCCTCGAGTTCGACCGACAGACTCTCACCTTGCTGGTCGCCCTGCTCGGCACGACGATCAGCCCCTATCTTTTCTTCTGGCAGAGCTCCCAGGAAGTCGAAGAGGTGAAAGCGGACGCCAACGCACAGCCGCTCGTGCGGTCCCCGCGACAGGCCGGGCGCGAACTTACGCGCATCCGCTGGGATACTGCCATCGGCATGGCGGCCTCGAACCTGGTCGGTCTGTTCATCATCCTGACGACGGCGGCGACCCTGCATGCCACGGGGAAGACCGACATCGAATCGACACGACAGGCCGCCGAAGCACTGCGGCCGGTCGCCGGCGAGGCCGCCTTCCTGCTCTTCAGCCTCGGCATCTTGGCGACGGGACTGCTGTCGGTCCCCATCCTGGCGGCATCGTCGGCGTTTGCCATGGGCGACGT
Organism: Alphaproteobacteria bacterium 65-37; assembly: GCA_001897995.1. Taxonomy (GTDB): domain Bacteria; phylum Pseudomonadota; class Alphaproteobacteria; order Reyranellales; family Reyranellaceae; genus Reyranella. The sequence continues at coordinate 10,033 of MKRV01000237.1, forward strand.
CTGCGGCTGGAAAGTCGGCCTCGAATACAAGATGCGCCAGGCAAAGCGCTTCTATGCCGTCATTGCGGCGTCGATCCTGATCGGCTTCGCCGTCCTGCTTTTGCCGATCGATCCGATCAAGATGCTGGTCTGGGCAGCCGTCGTGAACGGCGTGATCGTCGTTCCCATCGTCGCCGCCCTGATGATCGTCGCCTCGCGGCGGGACATCATGGGCCGCTTCGTCGCGACCTGGCCGCAGCGCCTGCTGGGATGGGCGACGTTCGTCACCATGGCCGCCGCGGCCGTCGCCCTCTTCGTGGTGCTCTGAGGAACGGTCAGAGGCGTGCCATGGCCTTGCCGACCCTACCGAGGAAGGCCTGGCGCGACGCCGTGGTGGCATGATCCATGTCGTACTGCGCCAGCCAGAAGGAGCGCGCATCCTTGGCGCACATGGGTTTCAGGGCGCGCATCATGGTGTGGCGTCCCGGGTCGCGGGCGAATACACGGACGAACCACCACGGCGAGCCGTAGCTGGTGACGACGCCGAACAGCTTGATGTGCTGCAGGTTGGGCTTGAGGTGGTTATCCGCGGCGTCATAGACGAACGCCGCGCCCGGTGCCCAGACGCGGTCGACATAGCCCTTCAGGACGGCCGGCATCGACAGCCACCAGTGCGGATAGCAGAAGATGATGCCGTCGACATTCTCCAGGATCGAGATGTAGTGGGCGACGGCCCGGCCATCGTAGTCGTTGCCCATGTAAGTGCGCCGCTCCTCGACGGTCATCGCGGGATCGAAGCCTTCGCGATAGAGATCGGTCGGCACGACGTCGTGGCCGGACCGGCGCAACGTGTCGACGATCGTCTCGAAAAGTGCATGGTTGAAACTGCCTTCCAGGGGATGGCAGTGCACGACTTGGATGCGCATGCCCCATTCCTTTCGGTTCATTCCTTTCGGAGCCGTTCTTCTCGAAAACGGAGG
>MKRV01000238.1 GCA_001897995.1 Alphaproteobacteria bacterium 65-37
CGGCGGCAGCGGCTGGTCATCGATTCCGCCGGCATGGCGACCGAGATCCTGATCGCCGCGATCGCCTCGATCGCCTGGGCGGTGCTGCCGGACGGACCGACGCGCAGCGCCATGTTCGTGCTGTCGAGCTCGACCTGGCTGCTCACCTTGCTGGTCAACATCAGCCCGCTGATGCGCTTCGACGGCTACTACATTCTCTCCGACCTGCTGGATTTCCCGAACCTGCAGGAGCGGGGCTTCGCCTATACGCGCTGGCTGATGCGCGAGGTCCTGTTCCGCCCCAACGTGCCGCCGCCGGAAGTGCTGCCGCGGCCGCTCGATCGGATCATCGTCGTCTGGTCGATCTCGACCTGGATCTACCGCTTCTTCCTGTTCATGGGCATCGCGGTGCTGGTCTACCACCTCACCTTCAAGGTGCTGGGTGTGGTGCTGATGGCGATCGAGATCTGGTTCTTCGTCGCCCGACCGATCGTGAAGGAGATCGGCGTCTGGATGAAGCTGCCGACGGTCCGCAAACCCGGGCGCTACACCTGGGGCACGTTCGGCCTGCTGGCCGTCCTGCTGCTGGCGGTTCTCGTGCCGTGGCGCGGACGGGTCGATGCCCCGGCGCTGCTGCGGGCGGAGCGTCAGATGGTGTTGATGGCGGCCGAGCCGGGCCGCCTGGTCGAGATGGTGGCGGAAAAGGCGCGTGTCACCGAAGGCCAGATCCTGTTCCGCATGGATTCGGTGGAGATCGATCACGACATCGCCGCTGCCCGTGCCCAGCTCGAGGCCGCCCAGGCCGAGCAGACCGCCGGCACCTACAATCCCGAGCGGCGCCGTGCCCAGCAGGCGGCCTTCGCGCGAACCTCCGAGGCGTCGGCGGCGCTCGCGCGGTCGGAGAGCCGGGCCGGCAGCCTCGAAGTGACGGCACCCTTTGCCGGTGAAGTGCGGGACATCCCGCCCGACCTCAGAGTCGGCGCGCAGATCCGCCGGCTGGAGCGCCTGGGCGTGCTGGTCGCGGCCGACAGCTCGATCGTCGAGGCCTTTGTCTCGGAGGCCGATCTCGATCGGATCCGTCTCGGCGCCGCCGCCCGCTTCGTGCAGGTCGACGGCGACACGCTCGACCTCGAAGTGACCGAGGTGGCACACGCCTCGACGCGTGCGCTGGAAGTGATCGAACTGGCCTCGACCCACGAAGGCCCGATCGCGGTGCGCAAGGGGCCGCAGAACACCCTGGTGCCCGAGCATGCGCTCTATCGCGTCCTGCTGACCGGCAAGCGGCCGCTCGGCACCACGACGTCGCGCGCCGTCGGGACCGTGGTGATCGACGCCCCGCCGCGCAGCCTCGCCGATATCGTCTATCGGCGGGCCGTGGCGCTCTTCCTCAGGGAAGCGTCGCCTTAGGCGGCGGCGCGCTGCTCGAAATAGGCGTCGAGGCGCTTGGCCAGGCCATCGGAAATGCGCGTCAATGGCAGGCGGCATTCGGGTGAAGCGATCAGGCCCTGGCGCCACAGCAGGTACTTGATCGGCATCGGGTTGGCTTCGGCGAACAGCAGTGGCACGAACTGGGCGAGCGGCGCCCAGGCGGCGCGCGCACCGGCCACGTCGTTGGCTGCGAAGCACCGGCCGACCTCGATGAAGCGCTCGGTCATCAGGTGGCTCGCCGCCAGGATGCCGCCCTCCGCGCCGTTGGCCATCATCGTGAAGTAGAGCGCGTCCTCGCCGGTCAGGACGGCGAAGTCCTTGGGCTTGCGCGCCAGCAGTTCGAGCGACTGGGCGAGGCTCCCCGAACTGTCCTTGGCGCCCACGATGTTCGGCACCTCGGCCAGCTCCAGCATCGAGTCGTTGGAGAGGTTCACCGCCGTGCGATAGGGGATGTTGTAGATCAGCACCAGGCGGTCGGTCGCGGCGGCGATGTTGCGGAAGTGCGCGATCAGTCCGTCCTGGCTCGGCCGGTTGTAGTAGGGGCAGACCGACACGACGCCGTCGAAGGCGATGCGCTGCAGCCGCTTCAGCTCCTTCTCGACCTTGCGCGTCGAGTTGCCGCCGACGCCGACGAAGACCGGGACGCGGCCGCGCGCCACGGCCACCGTGCGCTCGATCACCAGGTCGATCTCGGCTTCGTCCAGGGTGGGCGATTCGCCCGTGGTGCCGAGCGGGAACAGGGCGTCGGCCCCGGCCTGGATATAGTGCTCGACCAGCCGGTCGTAGTTCTGGATGTCGACGGCGCCATCCTTGAACGGCGTGATCAGGGGGACCCACAATCCAGAAATAGAGGGGCCTGAAACGGAGGGGCCTGAAAGGGCGCGGCCGGAGAGTTGGGTTGTCATGTCGCGACGCTACGCTCGCCTCGGGAATAACAAAATCGAATGTTTTGGATAAGACCGTTCGGTTTGCGTTATATATCGGCGATGCGTCGGGATCTCGATATCGCGCTGGTGCGCACCTTCCTTGCTGTCGTGGAATCGGGCGGCGTCACGCGTGCCGCCACGACGCTCGGCATGAGCCAGGCGGCCACCAGCCAGCAGATCAAGCGTCTGGAAGACGCGCTCGACTGTCGCCTGTTCGAACGCCAGGGGCGGGGCCTCGCCCTGGCGCCGGCCGGCGAGCGGCTGATCGCACAGGCGCGCCGGCTGGTCACAATGAATGACGAGGTCTGGTCGGCGATGCGCACGCCGCAGTTCGAAGGCGAGGTTCGCTTCGGTGTGCCCTACGACATCATCGGCACGTTCGTGCCGACGATCCTGCGGGGCTTCGCCAAGGCGCAGCCCCGCGTGCGCGTCTCGCTGGTCTGCGAAGATTCCAAGATCGTTCGCGAGCATCTCAGGTCGGGCGGCGTCGACCTGGCGCTGACGACGGAGATGGACTGCGGCCGTCACGGCGAGACCTTGCGCACCGATCGTCTGGTCTGGGTCGGCGCGCCGGGCGGCGACGCCCATCTCAAGGATCCCCTGCCGATCTCGCTCGGCGCGCCGACCTGCGTGTTCCGGCCCGTTGCCGTCGAGGCGCTGGGCAAGGTGCGGCGCGACTGGCGGGCGGTCTGCGAAGTGAGCCGCCTCGAGCAGGTCTATGCCGTTCTCGAAGCGGGCCTCGCAGTGGCGCCGTTGTTGCGATCGTCGGTGCCGCAGCGCTTCGAGATCCTGGCCGGCGCGGTGTTGCGTGCCGCCAAGCTGCCGTCGCTGCCGGAGTTCCGCATCAACCTCTATGTGCAGCCGGGCCTTGGACCGGCCGCTCTCGATCTCGCAGATCACGTGCGGGCGAGCTTTTCCGGCCGGCCGCGCAGCCAGTAGCTCGTCGCAGAGGGTTTGACTGGCCGAGAGCGCGCGACTCATAGGCGCTAACTTACAAAGATTCCTCACCCTGAGGAGCGGCCGTAGGCCGCGTCTCGAAGGGTCGGCAACAGAAACGGTGCTTGTTCCCATCCTTCGAGACGGCCGCTACGCGGCCTCCTCAGGATGAGGTTGTTGAGCAGCGGGCTCCCAGCCATCCAACAAATGATACCAAGCGGCCTCTGTCGGGACTGACCGCGCGCGCTTATCCTCGCGGGCATGAGATTTCTCCTCGGCTGGGGCATCAAACTGGGCCTGCTCGGCGTCGCCTATCTGGCACTGACCGGCGGCCTGTCGCTCAAGCTGCCACAGACCGTGATGGGCTACGAAGTGCCGCGCGACGTGCGGCAGTGGGCCGAGAGCGGCACCGGTCTCGGCGATCTCGCCGAGAAGGCACAGGCCGGCGTGAAGACGCTGGTCGACAGGATCAAGTAACGTCAAGAGGGGGCGTCCAAGGGGTCCGGGGAGTTCGCTCTTCGGGCCCCTTGTTTTTTTCGCTCTTTCGCCGCTGCACGCAGCGACATCAAATCGTCATCGACTCGTGTTTGATCCAAGGCTGGGGCCGAGGAGGGGTCGATGGACGGCACGGCAGGTGAACCGATTCGCGACACGTCGCGCGGCGTCGATGTACGGCCGTCGACCGAGAACGACGTGCCGGCGATGCTCGCGATCTATGCGCATCATATCACCCGCGGGCTGGGCGAGTTCGATCCCGAGCCGACCCATGCCGACGACATCAAGCGGCGTCGCAAGAACATGCTGCGCCGCCGCCTGCCGCATCTCGTGGCCGAGCGTGAGGGCGCGGTCGTGGGCTATGCCTATGCCGTACCGTTCCGCAAGCGACCGGCCTATCGCTATGCCGTGAAGCACTCGATCTACGTCCATCCCGAGCACCTGCATTCCGGCATCGGCCGTCTCTTGCTGCCGGCCCTGGTCGAGGCCTGCACGGCGGCGGGCTTCCGCCAGATGTTCGCCTACATCGATGCCGACAACAGGCCGTCGCAGAACCTGCACGAAGCGCACGGCTTCCAGCGGGTCGGCGTGCTGACAGGCGTCGGCTACAAATTCGGCGGCTGGACCGACAGCCTGCTGATGCAGCGCGCGATCGGCGAGGGCGCGACCACGCCGCCCCCAGAGCCTAAGTTTGAGCCTAAGCCCGAGCCGGCTTAGTCGCGTACTACATAGGTGTAGAAGCGTACGGCGCCGCCCTTGTCGATCTCGCGGTAGATGCCCTGGATCTCGACATCGAAGCCGGGGAAGAGGTTGGCGGCCTTCTCGAACATCTTGAGGTAGTCGAGCATCGGCTTGGCCCGGTCGTCGAGCCGCTCGCCCGGCACGATGCTGGCGATGCCGGGCGGATAGACCACGAACATGGTCGTGGCGATCCGGCCGTCGGCCTGGTCGATCGGCACATAGTCGACATTATTGCGCACGAGCTGGCGCACCGCCTCGTGCGGCGCCATCGCCGGGACGGGCAGATGCTCGGGGGCGAACTGCGCCTTCTGCAGGCGGCTGACGGCGCTGTCGCGAAAGAAGGCGTGCATGTCGGCGCAAAGGTCGCGCAGCCGCACCCCCGAATAGCGCGTGGGGCGCCGCCGCACGAACTCGCTGATGACGTCGTCCAGCCGGGCGTTGTCGTCGTGCAGCCGCTTGAAGGCGACGAGGCTCGAGAGCAAGGTGCCCGCCTTGCTCGACTCGACGCCTGGCGTCAGCAGGAAGAGCAGCGAGTTCAGGTCGTTCTTCTCCGGCACGACCTGGTTCTCGCGCAGATACTGCGCCACCACGGGGGCGGGGATGCCGTGTTCCGCATACTGGCCGTTGCCGCGCTCGAAGCCCGGGGTCAGCAGGATCAGCTTGTTGGGATCGGTGATGGCGTAGCCCGGCGCCACGTGGCTGAAGCCGTGCCAGCGTGCATTAGGCGCCATTTCCCAGTAGCGGGCATCGGTCGCCAGCGTGTCGGTCGGGATGTCTTCCCAGGCGGCGTTGCGGCCGTCGATCGCCACATGGTCGGGGGCGAAGGCCTCGAAGAACCAGCGCCGCGCCGGATCGCGCTCCTTGTCCTCGAACTCGCGGCGGATGGCGCGGACCTTCTTGCGCAGCTCGATGCCGAGACGGATCGTGTCGTCCCACAGCACCTCGCCCGAGCGGCCCTTCATCATCTGTGCCCCGACATCGAGCGAGGCGAACAGCGGATAGAAGGGCGAGGTCGAGGCGTGCAGCATGAAGAACTCGTTGAAGCGCCGGTGCTCGATGCGCCGGCGCTGGCCCTCGATGTGCCTGTCCTTAACGTGGATCTGCGAGGCCTGGCTGAAGCTCGCGAGCTGCTTGTGGGCCGACTGCGTGGCGATGATGCCGGGGGCCTCCGGCCCGAGATTGGCGAGGCCCATGGCGAAGCGACCGGCATAGAGCGGATGAAACTTCATGAAGCCCGCCCAGGCCTCGTCGAACAGGATGTAGTCGCAGAGATGGCCGATTTTCTCGACGATCGTGCGGGCGTCGTAGATCGTGCCGTCATAGGTGCACTGCTCGATCACGGCGACGCGGAACGGCCGTTCGCGCTGCCACGCTTCCTTGTCCTGGATCAGCGGATGGTTGCGAATCTTCTCGCGGATGCGGGCCTCGTCGAAGGCCTCGTGGAAGATCGGACCGATCAGCCCGTGCGTGTTGCGGTCAGTCTCGAGATAGATCGGGGTGCCGCCGCCCAGGAACAGCGCGCCGTGATGGGCGGCCTTGTGGTTGTTGCGGTCGAACAGGACGAGGTCGTCCTGCGCCACCAGCGCCTGCAGCACGATCTTGTTGGACGAGGACGTGCCGTTCAGCACGAAATAGGTCTTCTCGGCGCCGAAGATCTCCGCCGCCTCCTTCTGAGCCTTCAGTGCCGGGCCCTCGTGGACCAGCAGATCGCCGAGATCGAGCACGGAGTTGTCGAGGTCGTCGCGGAACACCGCCTCGCCCAGATGCTCGACGAAGATCCGGCCGATCGGGCTCCTGTTGTAGAAGATGCCGCCATTGTGGCCGGGGCAGGTCCAGAGCTGGTTGCCCTCCTCGGCATAGTCGACCAGGGCGCCGAAGAACGGCGTCTTCAGCGTCTCGGCATACTGCTTCAGCCGGCTCACCAGGTTCTTGGCGATGAACTCCGGCGTCTCCTCGGCGAGGAAGATGTAGCCGTCGATATAGTCCAGCACTTCGACGGGGATGTCCTCCAGGCGCTTGCGGCGCATCAGGATGACGATCGGCATTTCGAGGCCGCGCCGCCGCATCAGGTTGATCAGGGCGACGGCCTTGCCTTCGAGGCCCTTCTTGCCCCAGTCGACGACCATGCAGCCGACGGCGGCGTCGGTCTGCACGGCGATCTCGGCATCCTCGATGCGCCGGGCGCGCACGACCTGGAAGCCCATCCTGTCGATGGCAGCGGTGATCTCCCCCACCCGATGGCCTTCGAGGTCGTCGGTGTCGAAGGCTGGAGCGCAGAAGAGAACGGTGAAGCGCCTGAAGAAGTCCATTGGGCTGAGATCCGTCAGTAGACCGAGGGGACGTAGAGTTCGGGGGCGACCGGCATACGCAGGTAGTCGGGCTTGTGCTCGCGTTGCGGCAGCACGATAGCCTCGTGCGACACCTCCTGATAGGGCACCTGCGTCAGGAGATGGTGGATGCAGTTCAGCCGCGCCCGCCGCTTGTTGTTGCCCTCGACCACCCACCAGGGCGCCTCGGGGATGTGGGTGCGGCCCAGCATCTCCTCCTTGGCCTTGGTGTACTCCTCCCAGCGCCGCCGGGATTCGAGATCCATCGGGGAGAGCTTCCACTGTTTCAGGGGATCGTGGATGCGCATCAGGAAGCGCAGGTTCTGCTCCTCGTCGGTGATCGAGAACCAGTACTTCACGAGGATGATGCCCGAGCGCACCAGCATGCGCTCGAACTCCGGCACGGTGCGGAAGAACTCGTCGACATCGGCCTCGCTGCAGAAGCCCATGACCCGCTCGACGCCGGCCCGGTTGTACCAACTGCGGTCGAACAGGGCGATTTCACCGGCCGCCGGCAGGTGCGCCACGTAGCGCTGGAAGTACCACTGCGTCCGCTCGCGCTCGCTGGGGGCGGAGAGGGCGACGGTGCGGCAGACGCGCGGGTTCAGCCGCTGGGTCACGCGCTTGATCACGCCGCCTTTGCCGGCCGCGTCGCGGCCCTCGAACAGCACCACGACCTTGAGCTTGTGGGTCACCACCCAGTCCTGCAGCTTGATCAGCTCACGCTGCAGCCGCAGCAGCTCGGTGAAGTAGAATTTGCGGTCGACGGCGTCGTCGGACGGCAGATCGGGCTGGTCGGGCAGGCGCGACAGGAGGTGGTCGCCGAGCTCCAGCTCGAGCTCCTCGTCGATACTGTCCGCCAGTTCGCGCCGGACGCGGTCTTCCAGCGAGGCACGGCTGCGGTCGTCGCGGTTCATGGGCATGCCCTCCGTCACGGTTGCGTGGCCGGAAAGTGGGGTCTCCCGATGACAATTTCACGACGGTCCGGACGAAACGCAGCGACGAGGTCAGGGAGAGGGCAGGAGCCGCTTGGCCTGCATCTCGGCGAAGCATTTGCGGAACATGGCCTCGCTGTCGATCACCTCGGTGAAGCCTGCCTGCATGAGCTTGATGGTCGAGACCAGTGCCGGCGGGCCCGGCTCGGTACGGCCGAAGCCCATCGTGTAGTCGGCATATTCGAAGGAGAGGCCGACGAACTCCTTCAGGGTGCCGGAAAGAAGGTTGTGGGTGCGGCGGATCTCGGCCCATTCGGCCTCACGCGGCCGGATCTCGCGATCCAGCGCCAGGGGTACGTGCTCGCCGGGAGCAAAGCCCAGGGCGTCGGCGATGGCGGGCCAGACATTGGGCCAGACGAAGACGTCGCCGTTGGTGACGTTGAAGATCTCGTTGCGCGCCGCGGCGGCCTCGCCCGTCCAGGCGATGGCCCGCGCCAGCAGGTCGGCGTCGACGGCCTGGGCCACGCGGCCGACGCCGCCGGGATAGTCGAGCCGGGTCTTGCCGGCCCGGCGCATCAGGGCGGCATAGACACCGAGTGCGGGGATCACGTTCATGGCGCTGCCGACCGAGTCGCCCACGATCAGCACCGGCCGCAGGATCGACCAGCTCCAGGCCTTGCCCTTCTGTTGCGACGTGAGATAGCGCTCCTGGTTCCAGTAGAAATTGGGCTGCTCGTGCATCTCCGAACGGTTCTCGCGCGCCGGCACGGTCAGCGGACGGACATGCACGCCATAGGCCTTGGTGCCCTGCAACAGCGCGACGTGGCGCAGGCCGGGCGCGGCCTGCTCGAGCGGGCCAAAGAGATTGCGCAGCATCAGGTCGTTGGTGCGGATCTGCTCGTCCTCGCGCCAGCCCGCGACCAGGCCGGGCTGCTCATAGAGCGCGGCATAGACGAGATGGGTGACGCCGGCGAACGCCGGCGCGAGCGCCGCACAGGCCGCGGGGTCGGTGAGATCGAGCGAATGCCAGCGTGCCCCGTAGGTCTCGTCGGGGCGGCGGCGGGACAGTGCGACCACTTCGCAGCCTGGTTCGGTTGCGAAGTGCTTCATGGCGGCATAGCCGACGAGGCCAGTGGCGCCGGCGATCAGGACTTTCTTGCTCGGCATAGGAACGAGGAGCCTAACATGTCGCGAGCCCCGGCAAAGATCGCCGTTCCGCCGTTCGGCAGATCATTCCTATCATCGTTCGCAGCATATGAGCGGCACTTCGCGCGAAGTAACCTTCGCGCTTGAGTGCCGCGCTCCCAGCCATGAACGTCTTCGCTGGGAGCGCGCCACTCCAGTGGCCCTCATGTCTTCTGACAGCTCAGCCCAGCGCCTGGTCGAGGCTGGCGTGAAAGCGCTTCAGGTTCTGCTCCAGCCGGCCGACGATCAGCCGGTCGTTGGCGCCGCTCGCCAGCCCGCGCTGGATCTGTTCGCAGATCGGCAGATCCTCGCCGGCGAACACACCGCGGTCGATCAGGTCGAAGGAGCGAGCCCAATGCGCTTCGGCCTTGTCGTCGCGGGGCAGAGACGGCGTCAGCATCGAATGCACGAACAGCGTCTCGCCGGGGCCGATGGGGAACAGCCCGAGATGGCTGAGGTAGTCGGGATGGTGGATGATGATCGTGTTGGGGAACACGTAATGCACCAGCGTGCCGTGCTCGCTGAGCGTCCAACGCTCGGGCGGCAGATCGCGGATGTCCCTGGTGCGATCGCGCGCTGCGAGAAAGCGGATATGCGGGCCCAGAGGATCGCTCACCGACACCGAGTCGGCGAAGAACGGGCCGATGGTGCCGGAATGCAGGCGGGTCACGTGGTAGATCTCGAGGAAGGCCTCGACGATCAGCTTCCAGTTGGTGGCGCGCCGGCTGGTGCTCTGGCGATAGAAGCGATGGCTGCCAAGGCCCGCCGCCGCGAGATCGCCGTCGACGCCGTCCAGGAACGACGCCATGTCGGGCAGGGCGGCCGCGGGATCGAGCATTGCCCAGATCATGCCGTGCCGGACGGCGGAGGGAAGTTCGCGCAGGCCGGTCAGGTGCCTGTCCAAGGTCGGGAAGGCCTCGGCACGCGGCACGCCGGCGAGCGATCCGTCGAGGCGGTAGGCCCAGCCATGATAGGGGCAGACCAGGCTTTGGCGCCGGCAAGGCTCGCCTTCCTCGACGACCAACCGGGCGCCGCGATGACGGCAGACATTGAGCAGGACCTTCACGGTGTTCTCGCGCGTCCGTGTCATCAGCACCGGCACGCCGCAGATGTCGCGGGCCATGACGCTGCCCGGCTCGCGCAACTGGTCGGCCGGCCCGAGGCAAAGCGGGAAGCGGCGAAACAGCTGCGCCTGCTCGCGCGCAAAGCGCTCGTCGTCGAGGTAGATCGCCGGATCGAGGCTCGCTTCGTCGGCGTGCCAGTCCGGGCTGTTGCGTCCGTCGAGCTCACCCAGCAGGCGCTGGAATATGTTCTGCCAGTAAGGCTCTGCCGTAACCGTCGTCATGGTCAGGACTCCTTGAAGGGGCGGGCCGATACGGCCTGCAGGCAAAAGGCGGTGATGTCGCGGGCCAGCGCCTCGGCGTCGGGCTGGCTGTCGGCGTCCTGCGCCAGCGGGCCGATCAACCCTTCGGTCAGGGCACCGATCAGGCCGGCGGCGGCGAGACGGGCGTTCTGGGGTGGGAAATCTCCCTCGGCGATGCCGTCGGCGATCAGACCCTCGAACACATCGGCGAAGGCCCGGCGGGAGACGAGGCGGGCGGCATCGACTTCCGGTTCGGCCGGCTCGGCGATCATCGCCCAGGCGAGCCGCGGCGCGCGGATGGCGCGCAAGGCGAAGGTCCGGATTGCATCGGCAAGGCGCGCCATCGCCGCTCCCTCGGAGCGCGCCACGGCCGTCACCACCTCTATTTCGTGACCGGCATTCAGCGTCAGCGCTTCGGCGAAGAGATCGCCCTTCGACGGGAAATGCCGGTAGACCGTGCCGGTCGCCACACCCGCCGCTTCGGCCACGGTCACGACCTGGGCACCGCGAAAGCCCACTTCGCCCACCACCGTACGAACCGCCTGCAGGATGCGGTTGCGCTTGTCCTGAAGCTGTTCCTCCACTCGGTCGGTTCGACGGTAGGCCATTCTGTGAATCTCAATTCATTTCTTTGAAAGAAATGAATGGAAATTCAATTCTTGTCAATGGCCGGCTGCGCCGCCGGCAGGCGGGCGCGTGCAACGGTCGGCCATTGCCGGGGTTGAGTAGCGACAGTCATTCGCCACAGGAGCAGTCCATGCAGTCCAAGCTCGTCTTCGAGGAGGCCGGTGAGCGCACCTTCGTTCTGGTGCTCGCGGCCGGCGAGGAGGCCTTTGCCGCCATCAGCGCCTTTGCGGCCGAGACGGACCTTGCGGCAGCGTCGCTGACGGCGATCGGCGCTTTCGAACGCGCCACCTTGGGCTGGTTCGACCTCGTGTCGCGGACCTACAAGCCGATCCATGTCGAAAGCCAATGCGAGGGGCTGAGCCTTCTCGGCGACATCGCGGTCGGCGACGACGGCAAGCCCAGCCTTCACATGCATGCGGTCATGGGCCTGAGTGACGGCACGACCCGCGGTGGCCACTTCCTGAGAGGCACCGTGCGGCCGACGCTCGAAGTCACCATCAACGAAACGCCGGCGCGCCTGCGTCGCCGCAAGCGGCCCGAGCTCGGTCTCGCTTTGATCGATCTTTCGTGAGGGGGGCACTCATAGGCGCTAACTTTGCGGGCGATCCAACAATGACCTCATCCTGAGGAGGCCGCGTAGCGGCCGTCTCGAAGGATGGGAAAGAGCACTGAGTCTGTTGCCGACCCTTCGAGACGCGCCCCTACGGGCCGCTCCTCAGGGTGAGGCATCTTTGTAAGTTCGCGCTTGAGTGCCGCACCCCCAGCAATCCCCCCCGCTCAGTCGAGGCCGTACATCGAGAATTGCTGCGCGACCTCGGGATAGAGCGTCTCGGCGGCGGCCTGGTCGGCCTTGCCGCCGGCCGGATCGCCGGCTCTGATCTTTGCAAGGCCACGGCCATAGAGCGAGATTGCCCGACTGGGATCGATATCCAGGGCGTCGTTGTATTCCTTCAAGGCCTGGGTCGGCTCGCCGAGCTTGAGATAGATGAAAGCACGCGTGTCGCGAACCTCGAGATTCGTCGGCATCAGCTTCAACGCCATGTCGCTGTCGGCAAGCGCCTGCGTCAGATCCCGGCCGACGATGGCGCGGGTCAGGCCGCGATTATTGTAGGCGAGGCCCATCTCGGGATCGAGGGCGATGGCGGCGCCGTAGTCCTCGATCGCCTTGTCGTACGACTTCTGCATGAAATACACGTAGCCGCGATTGTAGAAGGCGCGCGCGAAGGTGGGATCGAGCAGGATGGCCCGGTCGAGGTCCTTCAGCGCGAGGTCCGGCTTGCGGTCGAGGGAAAAAAGCGCGGCGCGATTGACCAGGGCGTAGACGTTGTTCGGATCGTACTTGAGCGTTGTGTCGTAGTCGCTCATGGCCGCCCGCGCATCGTCGCGTCTGGCATAGGCGAGGCCGCGCACCAGAAAGGCGTAGGCATTCTCCGGGGAGAGTGCGATCGCTCGATCGAGATCGGCCATGCCACGACCGAAATCGCCGAGATGGATGAAGGCGTCGCCGCGGCTGATCAAGGCCTCGACATTGTCGGGCACGAGAACCAGCACGCGATCGAAGTCCTGGATGGCGCGGTCGTAGGAGCGCTTGCGCGTCGCCAGCAGGATGCCGCGATTGAGGAAGGCCAGCGAGGCGTCGGGATCGGCTTTGATGGCGTCGCTGTAGTCGGCGAGCGCCTTGTCGGTTTCACCGATTGCGTCCAGGGCGGCAGCCCGCCGGAAAAGATTGAGGGCGTCGGGATTGGCGGGATTGATCAGGCGGTCATAGTGCTTGATGGCTTCGAGATAGTCCTCGCTCGCCATGACCTTGTCGCCGAGCGCCACGCGGGCGATGCCGCGCGTCAGGCGTGCCAGGGCGACTTCGTCGGGCTTGAGCTGGTGGCTTCCCAGCGCCCGCGAGCACGCCGCGGCACGAGGTGCTGCATCGGCGCGCGTCGGAAAGGCCTTTTGCACGCAGGTCTCGTAAGCCGTCTGGACGGCGGCAGCGTCGAGCGTCGCTGCCGGAGACGAATTGGAAGAGGCCGAGTTCGAAGAGGCAGGGGCGGTAGCGGAAGCAGGCACGACGGCGGGCACTGGCGCCGCGGCGTTGCGCCGGCCGGGAAGATTCTCGTATCCGACGACGAGCACCGTC
>MKRV01000239.1 GCA_001897995.1 Alphaproteobacteria bacterium 65-37
AGAGGATGCCCAGCACGATATAGACCGCCGCCAACGCGGCGAGAACGAGGATCAGCTGGTTGCTCAGCGACTGCTGGAAAGCACCCGCCGTGCCCTGGAACGAACCGTGCAGGGTCGATGGCACGCCGATCTCGCGCATCGTGTCGTTGATGTAGGTCACTGCATCGCTCAGCGTCTTGCCCGGCGCCAGGTTGAACGAAATGGTGCTCGCCACGAACATGCTCTGGTGATTGACCGCCAGCGGCGTCGTGTCGAACTGATAGGTCGTGAGCGCCGACAGCGGCACCAGCTTCTCCGGCGCGGTGCTGACGGCCTGACCGGTCGAGGCCGAGCTTCTGCCGCCGACGGCAATCTGGTTGGTCCGCTGGTTGGCGATGGCCTGGCTGGCCGCGGCCGCCGCCGCGGCGGCGGCGTTGCCCGACGCGTTCGTGGAAGCCGAGGTCGCGGCAGCGGGGGCAGACGTGGAAATGCCGCTGCTCGACTGGGTGCCGCTCACCGCTCCGCCGGACGTGCTGACATAGATGTCCTTCAGCCCTTCGGGGTTCTGCCACCACTGCGGCGCCACCTCCATGACGACGTGATACTGGTTGAGCGCGTTGTAGATGGTCGAAACCTGGCGCTGCCCGAACGCGTCGTAGAGCGTCGCAGAGATGGCGCTGGTCGAGATACCGAGCCGGCTCGCGGAGTCGCGATCGATGGTGACGTTCACCTGCAGTCCGCCCTGCTGCTGATCGGTATCGATGTCGGTGATGACCGACGAATCGTGGCGCAGCGCCTCCACGATCTTCGGCGTCCAGGCATAGAGGTCGGGTAGTGAATCGGCCCGCAACGTGTACTGGTAGAGCGCATTGCTCTGGCGGCCGCCGACCCGGATGTCCTGGACTGGTGCCATGAAGAGCGACGCGCCCGGCACCTGCGCGAGCTTGGGGCGCAGGCGGGCGATCACCTGATCGGCCGATGCGTCGCGCTCCTTGAGCGGCTTCAGGGTCGCGAACAGAAAGCCCGAGTTGGTCTGGAAGCCGCCGGTGAAGCCCGCCACGCTCTCGACCGCCGGATCGGCGCGCACGATCTCCATGAACTGCCGAAACTTCCGCCGCATCGCCTGGAAGGAGATGCTCTGATCGGCGCGGATCCCGCCGACGATGCGTCCGGTGTCCTGCTGCGGGAAGAAGCCTTTGGGGATCGTCGCATAGAGATGGATGTTGAGCAGCACCGTGACCAGGAAGACCAGGATCGTGATCAGCGGATGGCGCAGCACCAGGCTCAGGCTGCGGCCATAGCCCTTCTGCAGCAGATCGAACGCCCGCTCGCTCAACCGGAAGAACAGACCAGGCTTGCGCTCGCCGCCGCCGTCGCCATGCCGGCGCAGCACATAGGCGCACATCATCGGTGTCGTGGTCAGCGAGACGACCATGGAGATGAGGATGGCGACCGTGAGCGTCACCGCGAATTCGCGGAACAGACGGCCGACGATGCCGCCCATCAGCAGGATCGGGATGAACACCGCGATCAGCGACAGGCTCATCGAGACGACGGTGAAGCCGACCTCCCGGGCGCCCTGGAGCGCCGCCGCGACCCGTGACATGCCCTCCTCGATATGCCGGGAGATGTTCTCGAGCACGATGATGGCGTCGTCGACCACGAAACCGGCAGCGATCGTCATGGCCATCAGCGACAGGTTGTTGATGCTGAAGCCCAGCAGATACATGCCGCCGAAGGTCGCGATCAGCGAGACCGGCACCGAGACGGAGGCGACGAAGCCGGCCCGCACCGAGCGCAGGAAGGCGAAGGTCACCAGGACGACGAGGATGACGCCGATCACCAGCGCAGAGCCGACCTCCTTCAGGGCGGCGCGGATCGTGGTCGTGCGATCGCTGACGACCTGAAGGTCGACGTCGTTGGGCATCGCCGCCTGCAATTCCGGCAGCAGTGCCCGGATCTCGTCGACGGTCTCGATGATGTTGGCGTTGGGCTGCTTGTAGATGATCACCAGCACCGAACGCTTGCCGTTGGCCTGGCCCTCGTTGCGGATGTCCTCGACCGAATTGATCACCTCGGCAACATCGGACAGCCGCACCGGCGCGCCGTTGCGCCAGGCGATGATCAGAGAGCGATACTGCTCGGCGACGGTCGCCTGGTCGTTGGAATAGATCTGGTAGCGGCGGTCGCCGACCTCGATGGCGCCCTTGGGTGAGTTTGCGTTGGCAGCCGCCAATGCCGCCCGCACGCTCTCCATCCCGATGCCGTACTTGCTCAGCGCCGTCGGGTTCAGCTCGACCCGCACCGCCGGCAGCGAGCTGCCGCTGACCACGACCTGCCCGACGCCCCCCACCTGCGACAGCTTCTGCTGCAGGATGTTGGACGCCGCGTCATAGAGGCGGCCCTGGCCGAGCGTGTCCGAGGTGAGTGCGATGACCACGACCGGCGCGTCCGCCGGGTTGATCTTGCGGTACTGCGGGTTGCTGCGCAGGCTGACCGGAAGGTCGACGCGCGCCGCGTTGATCGCCGCCTGGACGTCGCGCGCGGCACCATCGATGTCGCGCGACAGGTCGAACTGCAGGATGATCCGCGAGTTGCTGACCGAGCTGGTCGAGGTGATCTCGCTGACGCCGGCGATCGCGCCCAGTCGGCGTTCCAGCGGCGTGGTCACGCTGGTCGCGACGGTCTCCGGCGAGGCCCCGGGCAGATTGGCGGTCACCAGGATGGTGGGGAAATCGACCTTGGGCAGCGGCGAGACCGGCAGCTTGAAGAACGCGACCAGGCCGGCGAGCGCCAGGCCGATCGTCAGCAGGGTCGTGGCGACCGGCCGCGCGATGAAGGGGGCGGAGAGGTTCACGGCCCGGTCTCGGGGGCGGTCCCAGGGGCGGTCTGGGGGGCAGTCTCGCCGGTGCCTTCACGTGGGGCGCCGAGCGGCGCATCCAGCGGCTGGCCGCGCAACCGGCGGCCCAGCCGGTCGAAGGCAAGGTAGATCACCGGCGTGGTGAAGAGCGTCAGCACCTGGCTGACGATCAGGCCGCCCACGATCGTGAGGCCAAGCGGATGGCGCAGCTCCGAGCCGGTACCCGAGCCCAGCATCAGCGGCAAGGCGCCGACCAGGGCGGCGACGGTGGTCATCAGGATCGGCCGGAAACGCAGCAGGCAGGCCTGGTGGATCGCCTCGCGCGGCGACTTGCCCTCGTTGCGTTCGGCATCGAGCGCGAAGTCGATCATCATGATCGCGTTCTTCTTCACGATGCCGATCAGCAGCACGATGCCGATGATGGCGACGATGCTGAGATCGGTGCCGGCCAGCATGAGGGCGAGCAAGGCGCCGATGCCGGCGGACGGCAGGGTCGAGAGGATGGTGATCGGGTGGATGTAGCTCTCGTAGAGCACGCCCAGCACGATATAGACGGTGACAATGGCGGCCAGGATCAGCAGGAGCTGGCTGTCGAGCGACTTCTGGAAGGCGAGTGCGGCGCCCTGGAAGTGCGTGATGATCGACCGCGGCATCTCGATCTCGCGCTGGGCAGCGACGATGGCGTCGACCGCCTGCCCCAGCGAAGCGCCGGGCGCCAGGTTGAACGAGACGGTGGTGGCCGGGAACTGGCTGAACCGGTCGAGCCGCAGCGGTGCGGTTTGCTCCTCGAAGCTGGCGATCGCCGACAGCGGCACCTGCTTGCCGGCCTGCGAGCTCGGCAGATAGAGGTCGTTGAGCGATGCCAGCGATTTCGCCATCGAGGGCTCGACCTCGTAGATGACGCGATACTGGTTCGACTGGGTGTAGACGGTCGAGACGATGCGCTGGCCGAAGATGTCGTAGAGGACGTTGTCGATCGTGGCCGCGGTGATGCCGAAGCGCGCCGCGGCGTCACGGTCGATCTTGATATACATCGACAGGCCCTTGTTCTGCAGATCGCTCGTCGCGTCGACGATCTCCGGAATCTGGCGCAGACGATCCAGCAGACGGGGCACCCAGACGTCGAAATCGCTGGCCTTGGCGCTTTCCAGCACGAACTGATACTGGGTGCGGCTCACCGTCGAATCGATGGTGAGGTCCTGCGACGGCTGCATGTAGACGGAGATGCCCGGCACCGACGCCGTCTCGCGGGCCAGGCGACGGATGACCTGGCTGGCCGTCAGGCTGCGCTGGTCGCGCGGCTTGAGGTTGATCAGCATGCGGCCGGAATTGAGCGTCGGATTGGTGCCGTCGACGCCGACGAACGACGCCAGGCTCTCGACGTCGGGATCCTTCAGGATCGCTTCGGCAAGCGCCTGCTGGCGCTCTCGCATGGCGGCATAGGAAATGGTCTGCGGCGCCTCGGTGACGGCCTGGATCAGGCCGGTGTCCTGGACCGGGAAGAAGCCCTTGGGCACCACGACATAAAGGACGACCGTCAGCACCACCGTGCCGATCGCGACCAGCAGGGTGAGTGCCTGGTGGCGGAACACCACCACCAGCAGCCGGTCGTAGAGCGTGATCAGCCGGCTGAACCAGCGCGCACCCAGCGCCTCGGCCTCCTCGCCAGCCTCCTCGCCGGCCGGCTTGGCCGGCTCGCCGTGCGTCATTCCTCGTGTTGTTCCGTGCGCCGCAGCGTGGCCCGGCCGCTGCCGCAGCAGCTCGGCGCACAACATCGGCACCAGGGTGAGCGAGACCACGGCGGAAATCAGGATGGTGACCGAAAGCGTGACCGCGAACTCACTGAACAGGCGGCCGACCACGTCGCTCATGAAGAGCAACGGGATCAGCACAGCGATCAGCGACACGGTGAGCGACACGACGGTAAAGGCGATCTGCCGCGAGCCCTTGAGGGCGGCCGTCTTGGGATCGTCGCCGCGCTCGATGTAGCGCGCGATGTTCTCGATCATGACGATGGCGTCGTCGACCACGAAGCCGGTGGCGATGGTCAGCGCCATGATCGACAGGTTGTTCAGGCTGAACCCGGCCAGGTACATCACGGCCAGGGTACCGACCAGCGACAGCGGCACCGACAGGCTCGGGATCAGGGTCGCCCGAGCATCCCCTAAGAAGGCGAAGATCACCGCGACGACCAGCACGACGGCGAAGGCGAGCTCGATCTGCACATCGCGCACCGAGGCGCGGATGGTGAGAGTGCGGTCGGTCAGCACGGTGATGTCGAGCGAGTTCGGCAGGGTCTCGCGCAGCTGCGGCAGCAGCACCTTGATACGGTCGACGACATCGATGACGTTGGCGCCGGGCTGGCGCTGGACGTTCAGGATCACGGCCTGGGTATTGTTCATCCAGGCGGCGATCTTGGTGTTCTCCTGCGCTTCCTCGACCGACCCGACATCGCGCAGCCGCACTGGCGCGCCGTTGCGGTAGGCGACGATCAGGTCACGGAACGTCTCGGGGTCGGTGATCTGGTCGTTGGCGTTGATGGTCAGCGCCCGCGCCGGACCGTCGAAGTTGCCCTTGGGCGTGTTGACGTTGGCGGTCGAGATCGCGCTGCGCACATCGTCGATATTGACGCCGTAGGCGGCAAGCGCCGCCGGATTGGCGCGGATGCGCACGCCGGGCTTCTGGCCACCTTCCAGGCTGACCAGGCCGACGCCGGGGATCTGCGCGATCTTCTGCGCCAGCCGCGTATCGACCAGATCGTGCACCTTGGTCAGCGGCTCGGTCTTGGAAGTGATGGCGAGCGTCAGCACCGGCGCATCCGCCGGATTGACCTTGGCGTAGATCGGCGGCGCCGGCAGGTCGGCCGGCAGCAGGTTGCCGGCGGCGTTGATCGAGGCCTGGACCTGCTGCTCGGCGACATCGAGGCCCAGCGCCAGGTCGAACTGCAGGGTGATGACGGACGCGCCGGCCGAGCTGGTCGACGTCATCTGGTTGAGACCGGGCATCTGGCCGAACTGCCGTTCCAGCGGCGCCGTGACCGACGTCGTCATCACCTCCGGGCTGGCGCCGGGATAGAGCGTGAGCACGCGAATGGTCGGGTAGTCGACCTGCGGCAGGGCAGACAGCGGCAGGAACCGGTAGGCGATGATGCCGACCAGCAGGATGGCCACCATGAACAGCGAGGTTCCGACCGGCCGTTCGATGAAAATCCGCGACGGATTCATGTCGCGTGGTCCGGGTTAGCGATTCGCCTGGGCTGGCGCCGGCTGGGCCGCCGCAGCACCGCCGGGCGCGCCTGGGCCACCCGGTGCCTGCTGCTGCCGCCTTTGGCCCTGCGGGCCCTGTCCTTGCTGACCTTGTCCCTGTTGACCTTGGCCTTGCGGCGCCACGCCGGGGGCTGGCGCATCGGGAGGCGCGTTGGCGATGGGCGGTCCTCCGGCCGAGCGCGTCGGCCGGCGGATCTTGGCGCCGTCGCGCAGCCGGTCGACGCCGTCGACCACGACCTGGTCGCCAAGCTGAAGGCCCTTGAGGATCGCCACCTTCTCACCGTCCGTCGCGCCAAGCTCGACCACCCTCACCTCGACCGTATCGTCGGGCTTCACGAGATAAACGAAGGTGCCGGGCTGGCCGCGCTGCACCGCCGCGACCGGAACGACGATCGCGTCCTTCACCGTGTCGACCAGCAGGCGGACATTCACGAACTGGTTGGGGAACAGGCTTTCGTCGGTATTGTCGAAGATCGCCCGCAGCTTGACCGTGCCGGTCGCGACATCGACCTGGTTGTCGGTGGTCGAGAGCTTGCCGACGGCATATTCAGTCTTCTGCGCCCGGTCGAGCACGCGCGCCTCGAGGGTCGCGCCGGCTTTCAGCCGCGCCCGGACCGCCGGCAGCGTATCCTCGGGAATAGTGAACAGGACCGAGATCGGCTTCATCTGCGTGAGAACGCAGATGCCTGTGCTGTCGCCCACGGTCACGTAGTTCCCCTGATCCACCAGACGCAGACCGATGCGGCCATCGTTCGGCGCCACGATCCGCGTATAGACGAGATTGAGCTTGGCCGCGTCGACCAGCGCCTGATCGGTGATCACCGTCGCCTCGTACTGGCGCACCAGGGCGGCCTGGGTGTCGTACTGCTGCCGGGCGATCGAATCCTGGGCCACGAGCTTCTTGTAGCGTTCGAGATCGACCCGAGCGTTGGCGAGCAGCGCCTGATCCTTCTCCAAAGTGCCTTCGGCCTGCTTCAGGGCGACGTCGTAGGGACGCGGATCGACCACGGCCAGCAAGTCACCTTTCTTGACCTCCTGCCCCTCGGTGAAGTTGACCTGCACCAACTGGCCGGAGATCTGGCTTCTTACGGTGACCGTGGCGAGCGGGTTCACCGTACCCAAAGCCCTGACGATGATGGGGACATCGCCCTTGGCGGCCGTGGCGAGGCCAACCGGAACCGCCATGCCGGCACCAAACCGTCCGCCTCCACCCTGGCGGGCCGCAGGCGGCGCGGAGCCGGGCTGCGAAATGTACCAGCCGGCGCCGGCAACAATGGCCAGCCCGAGGCCGATCCCGAGCAGGGTTCGCAGCCTTGTCATCGCGTGAAGTCACCCCTGAATTGCAGTCCGTCAGATATACGAACCGAAGCGCGGGAGTCTCCCCCACTGAAATGGCCGCGGCAAGGCAGCCGCTGGAAAACGGCTGCCTTGCGTCCATAAAAACCCGGCCGAGGCTCAGTCGGCCGCCTTTTCTGATACGTAGAGAGCGTTCCCGCCCTCCCTGAATTTGGCACTCATCTCGTCCATGCCCTTGCGGGCGTAGTCGCGGATGTCCTGGGTGATGCGCATGGAACAGAATTTGGGGCCGCACATCGAGCAGAAGTGCGCCGTCTTGTGGGCCTCCTTGGGCATGGTTTCGTCATGGAATTTCTCCGCCGTGGCCGGATCCAGCGACAGGTTGAACTGGTCGCGCCAGCGGAAATCGAAGCGCGCCCGCGACAACGCATCGTCGCGCAGCCGCGCCGCCGGATGGCCTTTGGCGAGGTCGGCGGCGTGGGCGGCGATCTTGTAGGTGATCACGCCGACCTTCACGTCGTCGCGGTCGGGCAGGCCGAGATGCTCCTTGGGCGTGACGTAGCAAAGCATCGCCGTGCCGAACCAGCCGATCATGGCGGCGCCGATGCCCGAGGTGATGTGGTCGTAGCCCGGTGCGATGTCGGTCACGAGCGGTCCCAGGGTGTAGAACGGCGCCTCGCCGCATTCGCGCAGCTGCTTGTCCATGTTGGCCTTGATCTTGTGCATGGGCACATGGCCCGGCCCCTCGATCATGACCTGGCAGCCCTTGTCCCAGGCGACCTTGGTGAGCTCGCCGAGAGTCTCGAGCTCGGCGAACTGCGCGGCGTCGTTGGCGTCGGCGTTGCAGCCGGGCCGCAGCCCGTCACCCAGCGAGAACGACACGTCGTACTTGCGCATGATGTCGCAAATGTCGCCGAAATGTTCGTAGAGGAAGCTCTCGCGATGCTCGGTGAGGCACCATTGCGCCATCATCGAGCCGCCGCGGCTCACGATGCCCGTGACGCGACTCGCCGTCAGCGGCACATGCGCCAGGCGCACGCCGGCATGGATCGTGAAGTAATCGACGCCCTGCTCGCATTGCTCGATCAGCGTGTCGCGATAGACTTCCCAGGAGAGCTTGGTCGGATCGCCGCCTACCTTCTCCAGCGCCTGGTAGATCGGCACCGTGCCGATCGGCACAGGCGCATTGCGCACGATCCATTCGCGCGTGTCGTGGATATTGCGGCCGGTCGACAGATCCATGACGGTGTCGGCGCCCCAGCGGATCGCCCACACCATCTTCTCGACCTCTTCCTCCATCGAGGACGAGACGGCCGAGTTGCCGATGTTGGCGTTGATCTTCACCAGGAAATTCCGGCCGATGATCATCGGCTCGAGCTCGGTGTGGTTGATGTTGGCAGGAATGATGGCGCGGCCCGCCGCCACTTCCTGACGCACGAACTCGGGCGTGATGAAGGCCGGCAGGGCGGCACCGAAGCTTTCGCCGTCGG
Organism: Alphaproteobacteria bacterium 65-37; assembly: GCA_001897995.1. GTDB lineage: Bacteria > Pseudomonadota > Alphaproteobacteria > Reyranellales > Reyranellaceae > Reyranella. The sequence goes on from MKRV01000239.1 coordinate 8,892, forward strand.
CCAGCCGCGCCTCGGCCTCGTCGAGGATCTTCTTGCGGCCGAGGTTTTCGCGCTCGGCGACATAGATCATCTCCTTGGTGACGATGCCGGCCCGCGCCCATTCGAACTGCGTGATCGGACGGCCATCGAGCCCGCGCAGCGGCCGCGGCGTGTTGGGAAAGGGCTGAAGCGCCGAGCTTCTCACATTGCCGTTGTCGATCGGCTGGATGGCGCGGCCTTCATATTCCTCGACACCACCGCGCTCGAGAACCCAGGCATGGCGCCGGCGCGCCAGACCCTTGCGGACATCAATCGTGACATCGGGATCTGTGTAGGGACCGGTCGTGTCGTAGACGCGCACCGGCGGTTCGGCGTCGGTCGAGAGCGCGATCTCGCGCAGGGGCACGCCGAGGTCGGGCGCAGTATCGGGTGTCGAATAGACTTT
>MKRV01000240.1 GCA_001897995.1 Alphaproteobacteria bacterium 65-37
GGTCGCCATCTTGTCGTTGGCGATCAGCCGGCCGGCCACGCCTTCGCCGCTCTCGACCTTGCGGGCGATGCCGGCGGCCGAGGCCAGGGTCTGCTCCAGTGGCCCTTGGGCGAGGGCGGTGAAGGCGGTCACGGCCTTCTGCACGTCGTCCAGGATGGGCATCACCTTGGCGCGGATCTCGTCGATCATCTGGCCCAGCGTGTCGGTGGCGGCGCGCTCGCTTTGCGCCGTGACAACGGCGTAGGACCAGTCGAGCTCGGGGCCCTTGCCGCGCGAGATGTCGATATAGGCGGCGCCCGCGACGCCGAACTGGCGGCGGATCGAGACCTGCGAGTCGCGGCGGATGAAGGGCCGCATCTGGTCCTCGACGCGGGCGATGGCGTGCATGCGCTGGCTGGGATCGATGACGATGCGGCGGATCTCGCCGGCGCGCGTGCCCAGCACCTGCACCTCGGCGCCGGGCGCGAGACCGGAGACGCCTTCGTCGGGCAGCAGGATGCGCAGGGTGAAGGAGGGCTGGAACCAGTCCTTCAGCAGGCCGGCATTGATCAGCACCGCGACGAAGGCGCCGACACAGGCCAGCACGACGGCGCCCACGATCTCGTCGAACTGATGGATGCCGAAGATCGAGCGCTTCATCGCCGCCTCACCTGCACCAGCCCCTGGTCGCCCAGCCGAAACACCTGATCAGGGGTCACGAACCGCGCCGCTTCGGCCGCCAGGCTTTCGACGATCCACAGCACCGTGGCGCCGCGATCCAGCGCCTCGGCGATCGCCTGCGCCATCGGCACGGCGAGGTCGGCCGTGGCCTCCAGAGCCTGATCCTGCACCACAACGAGATCAGGTGCACCGAGAAAGCCGCGCACGCAAGCGGCACGAATTAGAGCACGGCGCGGCGTCGTCTCGCGTCGGCCGACCGGCAGGCCGGGCAAGCCGAACAGGCGGGCCAGCGCCGTCGCTTCGGCGATCACTTCCGCGCGCGGCCGGTCGAAATGATAGAAGCGGGCCACCAGCACGGCATCGAACACGTTCATGTGGGCCGGCCAGACATGGGTCTGCACCACGGTGCCGATGCGGCGCCGGCGCATCAGCTGCTCGCGCGGACCGCGCGACTGCCAGTCGACGCCGAGGAAGCGCACCCGCCCATCGGTCGGCGCCGTGAGGCCGATGCAGAGATCGACCAGCGCCGCGGCGTCGATCTCGTCGTCGACCTGCACCAGGGTGATGCCGCCGCGCGGCAGCTCGAGGTCGATGCGCGTGGTCGTGGTCGAGAGCTGGCGTTCGCCGAACGTCGCCGCCTGCAGGGAGAGGATCGGCCGGGCCGGGCGCGCCATCTCAATCGATTCCCTCAGCCGACCAGGTCGAAGGCGCCGTTGATCACCAGGATCGCCAGCGCCGAGCGCACGAAGCCGCGCGGCACCAGCCGCTGCAGCTCGTCGCTCTGGTCGCGCCGGCCGAGCCCGGTGGCGCAGCAGACGAGGGCGACCATGAAGCCGATCACGATGCATTTCAGCGGCGGCACGATGAAGTCGCGCACCGTCATGGCACGCTGCACCATGTCGGAGAAATCCCAGATCGAGTAGGCGACGAGGCCGAGCCCGTGCGCGATCAGGTAGCCGGTGAGCAGGGTCGAGAGCAGCAGCACCGTCGCCATGCAGAAGGCGCCGAGGGCAAAGGCCAAGGTGCGCGGCACGACCAGCAGCACCATGGGATCGAGGCCCTGGATCTCGAACTGGCGCATCCAGCCGCCGGTATGGGCTTCGCCGAGCTCGATCAGGGTCGCCGTGCCGTTGCGGCCGAAGATCAGCAGTCCCACCAGGATCGGCACCAGCTCGCGGATCAGCAGGATCACGATCACCTGGCCGACCAGGCCGGTCTGGCCGGTGGCGGCCAGCCAGTAGACCGCCTGCGAGACCAGCGCGAAGCCGACCAGCACGCCGGTGGCGACGGAGGTCGAGAGCGAGCGCACGGCCACCGCGTTCAGCGCCCGCATGAACTCGGCCCAGACCGGCGCCCGCCAGGTCGAGCGCCGGCTGGCGACGACCAGCACGGTGGCGCCGAGCGAGACGAAGAGCAGGAGATTGCTGGTGCCCTGCCGCACGAACGCGCCCAGGCTGCCGAGCGCGCGGCGCAGCCGGCTGCGATCGAAGCTGTAGGAGGCCCGTATCGTCATGTGCGGCCGACCATGACGAAGGTCCGCATGGTGCCGGTCTCGGGCAGGAAGTAGCTGCCGCGGGCGCGGAACAGGAAATCCTCGGACAGGACTTCGTAGGCCGTTTCGGAGGCGGCGATGCTGCGCCGGCCGGCCGCCGCAGCCAGCACCTTGGCGACGCCCAGCGCGCCGCCCCACAGCGTGCGGGTCGGCGGCTCGGTGCCGACTGTCGAGACCATCACCGTGCCGACATCGAGGGCCAGCCGGAAGTCGAGGTTGGTGCCCCAGTCGTCCTCGAAGGTGATCAGCCGGTCGCGCAGCGCGAGCAGCGCCGTGGCCACGCAGCGCGCATTCTCGCCGATGCTGTCGGCGTGGGCCGAGAAGGCGGCCACGACGATCTGGTCGTCGAGCAGGGCGGCATAGGTGGCGCCGCTCTTCTCGATCGACAGGCTGAGCTCCTGCACGATCGCATCCATCGCCGTGCGTTGCTCGCTGTCGGACGGTTTCTGCGTGACGCTCGTCCAGGTCGGCAGCTTGACGACGCCGACGGCGGCGCGATCGACCGAGGCTTCGCGCAGCTCCTCCAGCACGGCGCCCTGTTGCAGCAGGGTGCGTTCGAGGCGGGCCTGGCGCTGCAGGAAGCTGTCGGGCGGACGCTCCTCGGCCGGCGGCGGCAGGGCGGCGGCCACAGCAGCCGGCGCAGCGCTGCCCGGGATCGCGGCGGTGAAGCGCAGCGCCAGAAGAGTGGACAGCGCGTCGCAGAAGGTTGCCAGACCGGCGGCGCGGTCGCCCTGGCGCGGGTCCTCGACGCTCAGCAGGCCGATCGTCTGTCCGGCGGCGACGATGGGCGCCAGGTAGACGCGCGAAAGGCCGAGCGGCTGCAGGTAGGTCGTGAACAGCTCGGCGGTCCGCCGGTCGCGGCCGGCGTCGGTCGCATCGATCGGCGTGCCCTTGTCGAGGGCGGCGAAGAGATTGGGCATCTCGTCGCGATGGAACTCGAGGCCCGCCGTGTGGTCGTCGACGGCGCGGTCGAAGCAATCCTCGCAGACGAGCGCGCGCCGGTCGGACGTGAAACGCCAGATCGCGACCCGCTTGGCATCGCAGGCCGTTGCCGCGCTTTCCGTGGCGCCCTGCAGGTTCTCGCCGGCCAGGCCCTCGTCCGTGGCCGCGCCCTGGGCGAGGTCGACGAAGGCCTGCGTGCGCAGCTCGAGCGCCTGCTGGCGCGTCGCCGCGGCGGCGGCGCGGCGATCGGCCAGCACGCTGCGCCAGGCCATCAGGCCGGTGAGCGCCGCCACGATCAGCACGATGATGATCGACATGACCAGCGCGGCCCAGCCGCTGTCGACCACGAAGCCCACGAAGTCGGTCTCGGGCACGACGATCAGGACCACCCAGTTGCGGCCGGTCAGCATCTTGACCGGCTCGGACGACACGATGATGCGGCGTTCGCCGATATCGAGGACCTGGCGGCCGTAGCCCTCGACGCGCAGCCGGTTGTAGACCCGCGTCAGGACCGGGTCGCCGAGCTCGTCGAGCATCGGCGTGGCGACGTCGGGCCGATCGGCCGGCAGCCAGTCGTCGCTGGGATAGGCGACGATGCGGCCCTGATTGTCGATGATCAGCGCCTTGCCGCTGACGCCGATGCCGAGCTGCTTCAGGAAGACGCAGAGCGTGGCGAGCTCGATGTCGACGCTGAGCACGTTCTGCAGCTTGCCCTCGGCATCGTAGGTCGGGATGGCGAAGGAGATGCCGGGCTTCTTGACGGTGAAGAAGAGATAGGTCGGCGTCCAGAACGGCTGCTTGCTCTGCTCGGCGCCCTGGTACCAGGGCCGGGTCCGCGGATCGAACGTGTCGGCGGGATCGGTCTCCGTCGCGATCACCTTGCCGGCCGCATCACGCCGCACCCAGGTGACGCGGCGGCCGCCATCGCGGACATCGATGGTCTTGGTGTCGTAGCCGCCCTGCTCGTTGCGCACGACGAATTGGAAGTTGCCGCCGGGGTCGGCATAGCTGAAGCCGGTGACGGGGCCGACAGTCGCCAGCGCACTCAATGCCAGCCGCTCGGCCTCGGCACCGCCGTCGGCGACATCGCGGCCATGGGTGGCGGCGACGGCCAGTTCGAGGAATTGCTGCGCCGGCGCCAGGTAGGCCTGCATCTGCACGGCAACGCGACGGTCGATCGCGGTGATCAGGTCGTTCGAGAGCACGATCGCGCCGCGGCGATTGCTGTCGTAGACGTAGTAGGCGATGGCCGAGACCAGAGCGAGCACGGCAACCACGCCGACCACCGGCAGCGCGCGCCGCAGCCAGATCCGCCAGGACGGCTCGGCGAGGCCTGCCCGTCCAGAATTCGGCCGGCCAGCGCCCGAAAAGGCGGCCACGACTCGCGTCATGGTGCGTGAGGCAGGTTTGGGCGTGCGTGCCATCGACTTGTAACCTTAGCATCGATTGCGCGGCCCCGGCATAGGGCGTGCGGGAGGGCGTCAATCCCCCGCCACATTCACCCGTCAGGACTTCTCTCCCCCGCTCACAAGGAGAAGACATGCCTGTTCGGATTGCACGCCGCGTGTTTCTTGCGGCGCCCCTTCTGGCAGCGCCGTTCCTCGCCCGATCGGCCTTCGCCGACGATGCGATCAGCAAATTCAGCGATCTCGAGGCCCGCAACGGCGGCCGCCTGGGCGTGGCGGCCTTCGACACGACCAGCGGCCGCCGCGTCGGCCATCGCAGCGACGACCGCTTTCCGATCTGCAGCACCTTCAAGCTGCCGGCCGCGGCGCTGGTGCTGGCCCGCGTCGATCGCGGCGAGGAGCAGCTCGGCCGCCGCGTCGTCTATTCGGAGAAGGACATCGTGGTGAATTCACCGGTGACCGCCAGCCACGCAGGAGCGGGCGGCCTGTCGATGGCGGAGCTCTGCGAGGCGGCCATGACGCAGAGCGACAACACCGCGGCCAATCTCATGCTGGCGAGCTTCGGTGGTCCGGCCGCGCTGACCGCCTATCTGCGCAGCCTGGGTGACATGACGACGCGCCTCGACCGCATCGAGCCCGACCTCAACGAAGCACTGCCCGACGATCCGCGCGACACGACCACGCCGGCGGCCATGGTGGCGACGATGGAGCGGCTGCTGCTGCGCGCCGTGCTGTCGGCGTCGTCGCGCAAGATGCTGACCGGCTGGCTGGTCGCCAACAAGACCGGCGACAAGCGGCTGCGGGCCGGCCTGCCGGCGGATTGGCGGGTGGGTGACCGCACGGGGACCGGCGCCAACGGCACCGCCAACGATGTCGCCATCGTCTGGCCGGGCGACGACGCGCCGCCGATCCTGATGGCGGTCTACTACACCGGCTCGACGATTTCCGACGAAGCGCGCAACACCGTGGTTGCCGAGGCCGGCAGCATCGTCGCCGCCAGCCTCAAGTAGTCTCGACGCCGCCGAACGGATTACCGCGCGAGGCTGGCCTGGCGCGGCAGGAAGGCGGTGAGCAGGCCGAGCAGCAGCAGATAGGGCGTCACCTTGTAGACGGCCTCGATGCCGGCATGGTCGGCGATCTCGCCCAGGGCAGCGGCGCCCAGGCCGCCCAGCCCGAAGGAGACGCCGAAGAACATGCCGGCGACCAGCCCGACACGGCCGGGCAGGAGGTCCTGCGCATAGACCAGGATGGCGGAGAAGGCCGAGGCCATGATGATGGCGACGGTCACGGCCAGCACGGCGGTCCAGAACAGGTTGGCGTAGGGCAGCATCAGCGCGAAGGGCAGCGCGCCCAGGATCGAGAACCACATGACCGGGATGCGGCCGACCTTGTCGCCGACCAGGCCGCCCAGGATCGTGCCGATCACGATGCCGACCAGGAAGGCGAAGAGGTAGAGCTGCGCGTCCTGCACATCCACGCCGAATTTGTGGATGAGATAGAAGGTGAAGTAGGAGCCGAGGCTCGCGCTGTAGACGTTCTTGGAGAAGAGCAACGCCACCAGGATGGCGATCGCCACACCGACGCGACGCCGCGACAGGGCGGGCGCTGCTGCACCGGTGGTTCCGGCGGCCTTGCGGACGGCCGGCTTGGAGACGGCGCGCCGCGCCTTGTACCAATGGCCGACCTGAAACAGCACGATCATGGCCACCAGCGCCGCCGCCGAGAACCAGACGATGCTCTGCTGGCCGTGCGGCACGACGATGAAGGCCGCGAGCAAGGGCCCGGCTGCCGAGCCCATATTGCCGCCGACCTGGAAGAGCGACTGCGCCAGGCCATAGCGGCCGCCGGCTGCCATGCGGGCGACGCGCGACGCTTCCGGATGGAAGACCGACGAGCCCATGCCGATCAGCGCGGCGGCCAGCAGAATGGTCGGATAGGAATCGGCCCGCGACATCAGCAGCAGGCCGACCAGGGTGAAGCCCATACCGATCATCAGGGAATAAGGCTGGGGCTTCTTGTCGGTATACATGCCGACGACGGGCTGCAGCATCGAGGCGGTGCACTGGAAGGCCAGGGTGATGAACCCGATCTGGCCGAATGTCAGTGCGTATGAATCCTTGAGGATGGGATAGAGCGCCGGCACCAGCGACTGCATCATGTCGTTGAGCAGATGGCAGAAGCTGAGCGAGAGGATGACCGCAAAGGTCGTGGTGTTGGCGGAGGCTGCACTCTCGGACGCTTGTCCGGAAGATATCGGCGCTGCCGCAGGCGCGGACCCTGCGGCCATCGTATTGTCGGTCATGGCCGCACTCTAGGAGCGGGCCACGGCCTCAACCAGCGCAGCGCGGACAGACCAGCGATGCAGGCCTACATAGCAAACCTCCGCGAGCCCATTGGCTGCCGCGCAACCGGGTCGGTCAGCGCCAGAAGAGCCACAGAAGAATGATGACGGGGATCGGAACGCCGAGCAGCCACAGTAGAATGGAACGTCCCATGACGGGCCTCCTCGAGTTGAGCATTCAGGTGTGAATCCGGCCGCGGGAAACGCGGCGGCCGTAAGTTCCTCGATAACGGGACCCGGGGCGCGGCAGTTCCGTGCCGGCGCATCTTCAGGCTCGACAGGATCGGCGGTGAACAATCGTCGGCCTGCTGCGTTGCACCAAGGTGCAGACCGACGTCCCCGCGCGGCTCGACCGCCTGCCCTGGAGCCGCTTCCACCGCCTCGTCGTGGTGGCACTCGGCATCACCTGGATTCTCGACGGGCTGGAAGTGACCCTCGCGGGCTCGGTGGCGGCGGCCCTGCAGACCAGCCCGCGTCTTCAACTCACGCCCGAGCAGGTCGGGCTCACCGGCAGCGCCTATCTCGCCGGTGCCGTGCTGGGCGCGCTGTTCTTCGGTCATCTGACCGATCGCCTGGGGCGCAAGAAGCTCTTCAACGTCACCCTGGGCGTCTATCTCGTGGCGACGGCGGCCACGGCCTTCTCCTGGGATTTCGCGAGCTTCATGCTGTTTCGCTTCCTGACGGGAGCCGGCATCGGCGGCGAATACGCGGCGATCAATTCGGCGATCCAGGAACTCATCCCCGCCCGCCTGCGCGGCCGCCTCGATCTGGCAATCAACGGCAGCTTCTGGGTGGGCGCGGCCTTCGGCGCGCTGCTTTCGGTATGGCTGCTCGACCCCAATGTGCTCAGCCCCGACATGGGCTGGCGCGTCGCCTTCGGCAGCGGCGCCGTGCTGGGTCTGGTCATTCTCTATCTGCGTCGCTTCCTGCCGGAGAGTCCGCGGTGGCTGATGATCCACGGCAAGCCGAACGAAGCCGAAAAGGTCGTCGCGGAGATCGAGGCCAGGGTGGCGGCCGACGTCAAGGTGACGTTGGAAGCTGTGCCGGCCACGCTGTCGTTGGGGGAACCGCACCGCACGACCTTGCTGTCGGTCAGCCGCACCTTGCTGAAGGCCTATCCCGGCCGCACGGTCCTCGGGCTGGTGCTGATGGCGGCCCAGGCCTTCGTCTACAATGCGATCTTCTTCACCTACGCGCTGATCCTGTCGCGCTTCTACGGCGTGCCGGCCGACAAGGTCGGTCTCTACATCCTGCCCTTTGCGATCGGCAATTTCCTGGGGCCGCTGCTGCTGGGGCCGCTGTTCGACAGTTGGGGCCGGCGGCCGATGATCGTGACCACCTATGCGCTGTCCGGCATCCTGCTGGCGCTCACCGGCTGGATGTTCCATGCCGGCTGGCTCGACGCCACGACCCAGACGGCGATGTGGAGCGTCGTCTTCTTCTTCGCCTCGGCGGCGGCGAGTGCGGCCTATCTCACCGTGGGCGAGTGCTTTCCGCTCGAGATCCGCGCGCTCACCATCGCATTGTTCTATGCCTTCGGTACCTTGCTGGGCGGCGTCGGCGGGCCCTGGCTGTTCGGCGTGCTGATTGCCGGCGGCAGTTCGGGCGAGATCCTGGGCGGCTATGTGCTGGGCGCGGTGCTGATGATCGTCGCGGCGTTGGTCACCTTGAAGCTCGGCGTCGCCGCCGAGCGCAAGCCGCTGGAAGAGGTGGCGCCGCCGCTCAGCAGCCCCTGATCGAACCGCCATACCGACGATGCAAGGGCCATTCTAAAGGCTATTGCAAAGGATCGTGACGTGGTGCGCCTGTTCTATTAGGCTTCGTCTCCAACGGGGAAAAACCTCGAAGAGAGAGTCCGGAGGAACAAGATGGGTCGTTCGTTCACGCGTCGAAGCTTGTCGCGTCGCGAAGCGCTGCGGGGCGCCGCCGCCCTGGGTGTCGCCGCGCCGATGCTCAACACCGTCACCGCCTATGCGCAGAGCGGCGCTTTCAACTGGCAGCGCTTCAAGGGCCAGCAGGTCGAGGTGCTGATGGAGACCGGCCCGCGCGCCGAGCTCATGAAGAAGCACCAGAAGGAATTCCTCGACCAGACCGGCATCAAGCTCGGCATCGAGGTGATCCCCGAGCAGCAGGCCCGGCAGAAGGTGGCGATCGAGCTGAACTCGGGCAAGCCGTCGTTCGATCTGTTCAACTTCGCCTTCCATGTGCAGAAGCGCCAGTTCGAGAAGGGCGGCTGGCTGCTCGAGATCACCGACTGGCTGAAGGACCCGCAGATGATGCCGGCCGAGTACGAACTCGGCGACGTGTCCAAGCTCGGCATGAGCTTCGCCACCACGTCGGACGGCAAGGTCAATGCGCTGCCGAT
>MKRV01000241.1 GCA_001897995.1 Alphaproteobacteria bacterium 65-37
CATGAACGAGGCTTCGGTCGGCTGGTCGCTGTAGGCACGCACGAGGAAGGCGGTGTCGCCTTCGGAGAAGGTGAAGATGTCGTACTCGTAGTGATAGTCGTGATAGCCCTCGGCATCGGGCTCCGAGGCATCGACATGATGGCTGACCTCGACCTGCACGATTTCAGAGGTCCATCACGTAGTAGACCTTCTTTTCGCGTCGCATGCCGAGACGGTCGTAGAAGCGCTGCGACCCGGCGTTGGCTTCGCCCGTCGTCCAGAGCACGCGCGTGTCGCCGCGGCTCTGCGCCAGGCTGCGGATGCCTTCGATCAGCTTCTCGCCGACGCCGGCCGAGCGCGCATCGCCGGCGACATAGAGTTCCTTCAGATAAAGGCCGTGCGTCAGGTTGGGGCCGGGGAAATAGGGGTTGAGGATGGCGAACCCCACCAGCCGGCCGTCCTCCCGTTCCGCCACCAGGCACATCGTGCCGCCTGGCGGCGCTTCGACCAGGAAGGTGGCACCGTGGGCGCCGGCACCCTCGGCGATCGGATTGCCGTAATGTCGTTCGTGATCCTCCAGGAGGAAGGCGAGCTGGCCTTCGTCGCCGCGTTTTGCGTGCCTGATTTGCATGACGAGTCGTCTAACACCGCTGGCCCGGCGCGGCAAAGACCGTCAAAATCCTGTCATGGCCACACAGGGATCCGGGAACGCAATGGACGGCGTCGTCAACATCGAGGATCTGCGCAAGCTCGCCAAGAAGCGGCTGCCCAAGATCGCCTACGACTTCATCGAGGGCGGCACCGACGACGAGGTCGGCCTCGCCACCAACGAGCAGGCCTTTCGCAAGGCGCGCATCGTGCCGCGCTACCTGGTCGATGTTTCGGTACGTGATCAGTCGACAACCCTGTTCGGCCGCACCTATTCGAGCCCGATCGGCATCGCGCCGACGGGGCTCGCCGGCCTGTTCCGGCACGGTGCGGACCTGATGCTGGCCGAGGCGGCACGCGACGCCAACGTGCCCTTCATCATGTCGGGCTCCAGCACCGGCTCGATCGAGGATCTCGGCAAGCTGGCACCCGACCATGGCTGGTACCAGCTCTATTCGGCCAAGGATCAGGCCGTTTCGGAGGACATGATCAAGCGCAGCGCCGATGCCGGCCTTCGGACCCTGGTCTTCACGGTCGACGTGCCGGAGGGCTCCAACCGCGAGCGCAATACGCGCAACGGCTGGGGACGGCCCTTGAAGCTCACCTGGAAGACCAAGTTCGAGGCGCTGCGGCATCCCGCCTGGATGATGCAGTGGCTGCGCCACGGTACGCCCTATTTCGACAATTGGGCCAAGTATGCCGGCCCCGATGCCAGTGCCGAGAAGGTGGCCGACATGGTCGCCTACCAGAACCGCGCGCCGATGAGCTGGAAGCATGTCGAGCGCTTCCGCGAGCTCTGGAAGGGCAACTTCGTGCTCAAGGGCATCATGCATCCCGACGACGCCATCCGCGCCCATTCGCTGGGCGTAGACGGCATCATGGTGTCGAACCACGGCGCCCGTCAGCTCGACCTGGCACCGTCGCCGCTGGAAGTGCTGCCGGCGATCCGCGACGCCGTTGGCGACAAGATGACCCTGATGTTCGATGGCGGCGTGCGCCGCGGCCTCGATGCCCTGATCGCGCTCTGCATGGGCGCCAAGTTCGTGTTCGTCGGCCGGCCGACGCTCTACGGCGTGACGGCCGGCGGCGTTGCGGGTGCGGCGAAGGCATTGCAGATCTTCCGCCGCGAGGTCGATCTCAGCATGGCGCAGATCGGCGTCACCAAGATCGCCGATCTCGGCCCGCACTACCTGATGTGGAAGGACGAAGAGGATCTGCGCCGCAACCGGCGCTGATCCTCGACGGTGGATTTCTTCCGCTGCGGCCTGTCTTCGCCGCAGCGACGCTGCTCAAGTTCGAGCCGCTGTCACCGGGGCCGCGTCACGCCCCCCAGAACGACGTCGACCAGGGACTCCGCGAACTCGTCCATCTTGGCGGTCATCGCCGGGCGCAGCCGTTGCGGCGTCGTGGCGACATGGTTGGTCACGCCGCCGACGACGATGTCGAGCACCAGCCCGGGGTTGGTGGTCGATGGAATCTCGCGGCGATCGATCGCACGGCGCACGATCGCGCGCGCCTGCCGCACGGTATCTTCCCTGTAGCCCTCGAGAATCTCGGCGACCTCCGGAAAGCGGGTGGTGTCGACCATCATATGCAGGCCGACCTTGCCGTGAGGACCGGTGCGCAAGCGCAGCCACATGCGTGCCAGCGCCAGCAGATCCTCCCGGATCGAGCCGGTGTCGATTGGGGCGATGCCGTACCAGCGCGCCTCCAGCGTCTGGCGCAGCAGGCCCGGGCGCGAGGCGCCCCAGCGGCGATAGAGGGCATCCTTGCCGACGCCCGACCGCTTGGCCAGGGCATCGAAATTGAAGCCGGCCCAGCCGACCTCGGCATAGAGCGCGATGGCGGCATCGAAAACACGATCCTCGAGGCCGGGATCGCGCGGCCGGCCGCGGCTGCTGCGGACTGCGCTGTCTTCCTTCTTCGGCTTCGTCGACGTCCTTGCCATCCTCTGTCTCGAACCGGCCCTGTCTGCGAGAGAGGCCGGAAGCATATCAGAAGCGCCGCGGCCGGTGTCAGCGCTTCGGTCTTGCGCAGGTCGACTCCGCTGTCGTATTTTCAGACGATAACAGACTGATATTATCAAGGGAGGCGAGATGACCATCGCGACGACCCTCGAAGAACGCCGGGCCATTGCCGAAACGGTCGGCAAGTTGCTGGCGGAGGAGAGCGGCGAGAAGCGCGTCCGCGCCGTCATGGAGACCAGGGACGGCATCGACCGCGAACTCTGGTCGGGTCTCGCGCGGATGGGCATCGCGGGCCTGCTGGTGCCGTCGCGCTTCGGCGGCGCGGGCCTGGGCCCCGTCGAGCTCGAGCTGGTGGCTGAGGAGATCGGCGCGGCACTCGCTTGCACGCCCTTCCTGTCGAGCAGCGTGCTGGCGGCAGGCTTGCTGACGGCGAGCCAGGACGAGGCCGCGTGCGCCCGTCTGCTTCCGGGCATTGCGGCCGGTACCACCATCGCAACGGTGGCGCTCACGGGAGAGCGCGGCTCCTGGCAGCCCGTGGATGTGACGGTGCGCGCCGAAGGCACGAAAGACGGCGCGAACGACGGCGCTTTCCTCTCGGGAACGGCGTCTTATGTCATGCATGCCGGTGTCGCCGACGTGCTGCTCGTGGCGGCGGCGACATCCGACGGGCTTGGCCTGTTCGAGGTAGCATCGCACGGGGCAGGGGTTGCGATCGAGGCACTGCCTACGTTCGATCGGACGTTGCGGCTCGACCGCATCGCCTTTGCTCATGCCCCGGCCACGCGCATCGGCGGTGCAGGCCGGCCGGCCATCGACGCGGCCTTGCGTCTGGCGCTTGTCGGACGCGCCGGCGAGCAGGCCGGCGGTGCGCGGCGCATCTTCGACATGACCGTCGAGTACACCAAGACCCGCATCCAATTCGGCCGACCAATCGGCGGCTTCCAGGCGATCAAGCACATGGCGGCCGAGCTTCTGCTCGAGGCCGAGTCGGCGACGTCGGCGGCAAGGGATGCCGCCCTGCAGTTGGCGCAAGACCACGACGGCGCCGACGAGGCGATCGATCTCGCCGCCTTCGCCTGTGCCGATGCCTTCGCCAAGATCGCGGCAACGGCCATCCAGATGCACGGCGGAATCGCTTTCACCTGGGAGCATCCGGCGCATCTCTATCTGCGCCGAGCCCGCGCCTACAGCTATCTGCTCGGGTCTTCGGATCTCCATCGCGAGCGTTTCCTGACGAAGATATCCGCTCAATCTCACGACGGGAGCGTCGCGCCATGACCAACGAAGATCTGCGCCGGGAGGTGAACGACTGGCTCGCGGCCCATTGGCGCGCCCCGGGTACCATCATCCAGAGCATGTGGGAGACCAATGCCGAGACGCGGGCCTGGCACACCAAGGTATTCGAGGCCCGCTGGTCGGTACCCAGTTGGCCGGTCGAATGGTTCGGACGCGGCCTCGACGACGAGCAGACCAACATCGTGATCGAGGCCTTCGCGCAGGTCGGTGCCCCCGGCACCGGGCAGGATCGCTTCAACCTGCCGGCCAACACCCTGCTGGCCGCCGCCAGCGACGAGCTCAAGCTCACCCTGATCCCCGGCTTGCTGAAGAAGGACATTACGACCTGCCTGCTCTACAGCGAGCCGAGCGCCGGATCCGACCTGGCGGGCGTGCGCACCCGCGCCGAGCGCGACGGCGACAGGTTCATCGTCAACGGCCAGAAGGTCTGGACATCGGGCGCCACGGTCGCCGACTACGGCATGCTGATCTGCCGCACGGACTGGGACGTTCCCAAACACAGCGGTCTCAGCTTCTTCTTCCTGCCGATGAAGCAGGCGGGCGTGGAAGTGCGGCCGCTGCGGCAGATCACCGGCGAGGCGCACTTCAATGAGGTGTTCTTCACCGACGCCGTCGTGCCGGCGAGCCATCTCGTGGGCGGCCTGAATCGGGGCTGGCGGGTGCTGCAGACGGCGCTGGCCTATGAACGTTCGTCGATGGGAGCGAGGGCGCGCGGCTCGCGGCACGGCGCCGCCGACGACCTGGTCGCGCTGGCGCGTGCCGCCGGCCGGCTCGACGATCCGCTGCTGCGCCAGGACATCGCCCGCACCGTCGCCCTGCGCCGGCTCAACACCCTGAACAACGCCCGCGCCAAGGCGGAGCTGGAGCAGGGCACTTCCTCTTCCATCATGTCGCTGGGCAAGCTCGCGATGTCGCGCATCCTGCACGAGGAGGCACGGGTGCGGACTGCCATCATCGGCGTCGAAAGTCTGCTCGCCGGCGAGACGCAGCCGACAGCGGACGACGTCAACTTCCTGGCGCTCAACGCGTATTTCACGTCGATCGGCGGCGGTACCGACCAGATCCAGAAGAACATTATCAGCGAACGCGTGCTGGGGCTTCCCAGAGAGCCGGAGCTCGATCGCAATATTCCGTTCAAGCAGGTGCGCAGCGGCTGATTGGGCACCATCCCATTCGACATCTAACGCAACGGTGGCGCGATCATGAGGCCGCCGTCGCGCCATAGGCGGTTGAGGCCGCGCTCGACGCCGATGGTTTCAAGGTTGCGCTTGAAGCTCTCGCCGTAATTGCCGACCTGGGCGACGACGTTCAACGCCCAGCTCTGGTCGAGGCCGAGCATCTTGCCGAGATCGCCCGATTTGCCGACGAACCTTTGTACGTTGGGATCGGTGCTCGAGGCGCCCTGGGTCTTCACGTTCTCCGAGGTCAGGCCGAGTTCCTCGGCATTGACCATCGCCCAGAAGCTCCAGCGGACGACATTGGCCCACTGGTCGTCGCCGGCGCGGACGGCAGGGCTCAGCGGCTCTTTGGAAACCAGCTGCGGCAACAGGCGATAGTTGTCCGGCGCCGACAAGGTGGACCGGATGCCCATCAACTGGGTGGCATCGCTGGTCATGGCATCGCATCGCCCGCCGGCGAAGGCCGCCTTCATCGTATCGATGCTCTCGAAGGTGACCGGCGAGAACTTCAGGCCGTTGCGCGAGAAGTAATCCTGCACGCCGAGCAGCGTCTCGGTGCCGGCCTGCGCGCAGATCGTGGCGCCGTTCAGGTCTCGAACGCGCGTCACGGGAGACGACCTGGCGACCAGGAAGGCCGTGCCGTCGTAGTAGTTGACGGCGGTGAAGGTCAGGCCCAACTGGGCGCTGCGGGCATAGGTCCAGGTCGCGTTGCGGGCCAGAAGATCGATCTCGCCCGACTGCAGGGCTGTGAAGCGCTGCACCGCGGTCAGCGGCACGAAGGCCACCTTGCTGGCATCACCCAGAGAAGCGGCCGCCACAGCCCGGCAGACATCGACGTCGAGGCCGCGACAGACGCCCTGGCTGTCGGCGAAGCTGAACCCCGGAAAGCCCGTGGAGACGCCGCAGCGCACGGCGCCGCGGCTCTTCACGGTATCGAGCACCGGCGAGGCCGCTTGGACCGGCAATGCGAGAACGGCGGCCGCGACGAGGAGGGTGCAGGCGCCGGCGAAGGCCTCGATGCGCGCGAGCATGGTCAGTGCTCCCGCGCCAGCTCGTCGAGGCTGGCGCGCAGCGATCTCTCGAGAATGTCGACGGCGCGGTCGATCTCGTCGGTCGAGACGGTGAGGGGCGGGGCGATCCGCCAGACCGAGCCGCGCTCGGGCCGGCGGCGGATGTTCATGCTGAGCCCGTTCTCGAAGCACTTGGTGGTCGTCAGTGCGCCGAGGCGATGCGCCGGTGTGCGCGAGGCGCGGTCGCGGACGAGCTCGACACCCAGCAGCAGGCCGAGGCCGCGGACGTCGCCGATCACCTCGTGGCGTTGCTGCAGATCCTCGAGCCGGCCACGCAGGTAGGCGCCCATGACGCCCGCCCGTTCGACCAGGCGCTCCTCGGTGATCACCTTCAGCACCGCGAGGCCCACTTCGGCACCCAGCGGGTCGGACACGTGGCTCGTGTAGTAGGTGAAGTGGCGTTCGAACAGGGTCTCTTCGATCTCGGCGGTGGTGGCGACGGCGGCCAGCGGCAGGCCGCCGCCCAGGGTCTTGGACATCGCCATGATGTCGGGCACCACGCCGAAATAGTCTGAGCCGGTGCGCGTGCCGATGCGGCCGAAGGCCGTCTGGGCCTCGTCGAAGATCAGCAGCATGCCGCGATCGTCGGCGGCCTTGCGCAAGGCTTGCAGGAACGCCTTGGGCGGCACCAGCACGCCGCCGGCGCTGATGACGGGCTCGATGATGATCGCGGCCCCTCGGCCGGCCGACTGCATGTCGAACATTCTGAGCGCCAGGTCGAGATTGGCCAGCGCCGCTTCCTCGTCGGTGGCGCCGGGAATATAGGGGCGATAGGCGTTCGGCTCGGGGATGACGAAGACGCCTGGTGCGGGGACGCCGTATCCCTTGCGATCGCTCGCCAACGAGACCGAGCTGGCGGCGCCGGTGATGCCGTGCCAGGAGCCGCCGAGCGCCAGCACTTCGTAGCCGTCGGTGTACATCTTGGCCATGCGCAGGGCGACTTCCGTGGCCTCCGAGCCTGTATTGATGAAGATGGTCCGCTCGAGGTCGCCTGGGAGCCAGTCGCGCGCCAGGGTCTCCGCCAGTTCGGCCACGGCCTCCGGGATCATGCCGCTGAAGAAGTGGTAGGCGCGCTCGCCAGCGCGCTGGACGGCCTCGACGATGGCGGGGTGATTGTGTCCAATGGTGGCGCACATCTGGCCCGAGGTGAAATCGAGATACTCGCGGCCGTCGCTGTCGGTGACGGTGGTGCCGCGCGCCGATCGGAACAGGTTGGGGAAGGTGTCGCCGCCGTAGCGGACCAGATAGTTCGCGGCCGCCTGTTTGAGCGCATCGCTCATTGCCATCTCCCGAGGGGCCACCGGACGCGCTGGGATTGGCGCGCCGCCTGCGTTGCCCTAACCTCGGTCGTCGATACGGAGGCAGCCGGATGGCAGCCAGATCAAAAAACTCAGCACCCGTTCAACCCAGCTCAACAGCTGCCCCGATAACCGCCCCGACGGCTGCCCCGATAGCTGCTGGCGGCCGGCCCAGGCTGCCGCCGATGAAGGCCTTGCTGGCGTTCGAGGCGGCGTCGCGGCATGGCAGCTTTTCGCAGGGCGCCCAGGAACTCGGCGTCACGCCGTCGGCCGTCAGCCATCAGATCCAGCAACTGGAGGACTTCCTCGGCGTCCCGTTGTTCGAGCGCCATGCCGGCCGCGCGGTGCTGACTGGCGCCGGCCGGACCTATGCGCACGAGATCGAGCACGCGATGGGCGTGATCTCGGGAGCGACGGCCCTGGTCGCACCGCAATCTCAGGAGGGACATCTCGTCGTCGCGTCGGGGCCGAGCTTCGCGGCGAAATGGTTGCAGCCGCGTTTGCCGGATTTCCTGCGCAGCCATCCCGAGATCCGCATCCGGCTGTCGACCTTGTCGGCCTACGATGCGCTGGAGAGGAGCCGGTTCGATATCGCGATCGCCTATGGCGAGCCGCCTGTGGGCCAGCGGCACGCCGAGCCGTTGCTGGTCGAACGGCTACGGCCGCTGTGCAGCCCCGCGCTCGCGGCGTCGATCGGCCTGCGGGCGCCGCAGGATCTCGCCCGCGCAACGCTCATCCACTCGCTCAATGCGCTGACCTGGGCGGACTATCTGCGTCGGGTA
>MKRV01000242.1 GCA_001897995.1 Alphaproteobacteria bacterium 65-37
GATCATCTGGCCGTGCTGAACATGCCGATGGACGCGCTCAAGCGCAGCGCCACCGTCACCTCCTTCGATCCGCTGACCTTGCTGCCGGCGCTCGCCATGGCGACCAGGCATCTCGGCCTGATCGCTACGGCCTCGACCACCTTCGAGCCGGCCTACACCATCGCCCGCCGCTTCGCCTCCCTCGACCATATCAGCGAGGGCCGCGCCGGCTGGAACCTCGTCACGACCGCCAATCCGGACGCGGCGCTGAATTTCGGCATGGACGACCAGATGCCCCATGCCGAGCGCTATGCAAGGGCGCGCGAGTTCTACGACGTGGTGACGGGCTTGTGGGATTCCTGGGCCGATGACGCCTTCATCCGCGACGTCGAGAGCGGCATCTATTTCGACCCGGCGCGGATGCACGTGCTGGACCACAAAGGCAAATATCTCAAGGTCCGCGGACCGTTGAACGTCGCGCGACCGATCCAGGGCTGGCCGGTCGTCGTCCAGGCGGGCGCGTCCGATGCCGGCCGCCAGCTCGCGGCCGAGACAGCCGAGGTCGTGTTCGCCGCCGGCGGTCCGCTGAAGAGCGGCCAGGAGTTCTATGCCGACGTGAAGGCGCGCGCCGCCCGGATCGGACGCAATCCCGATCACATCAAGATCCTGCCCGGCGCGTTCGTCGTGGTCGGCAGCTCGCTCGACGAGGCGAAGGAGAAGAGGGCCCGGCTCGACAGCCTGGTGAACTACGACAGCGGCATTGCCGCCGTGTCGATGGCGCTGGGCGTCGATGCCCGCAAATTCGATCCCGACAAGCCGCTGCCCGACGATATTCCCGAGACAGAGGCCAGCAAGAGCGGCCGCGCGCGGGTCATCGAGCTCGGCAAGCGCGAGAACCTGACGGTGCGCGAGATCGCCGGCCGTCTCGGCGGCTATGGCGGGCTCGGCATGCTGGGCACGCCGCAGATGATCGCCGACCAGATGGAGGAATGGCTGGAGGGGGGAGCCTGCGACGGCTTCAACGTGATGTTCCCGTACCTGCCGGGCGGTCTAGACGACTTCGTCGACAAGGTGGTGCCCGAGCTGCAGCGCCGCGGCCTGTTCCGCAAGGAATACGAAGGCACGACCTTGCGCGAAAATCTCGGCCTGCCGCGGCCGGAGAACCGGTTCTTCTCCGCCCAGGCAAAGGCGGCGGAGTAACCATTTCCGTGTCATCCGGCGTGGAGGTTACTCCGCGCGGACCGTAGCGAGGGACCTTTGAGGCAACAGTAAAGGTCCCTCGCTGCCGCTCGGGATGACACCGTCTTTGGACACACGTTCTCAGCGCGTCTAGCCTCCGGCCATGTCTTTCGAGATCACGGTCGGCAGCGCCGACGATGTGCAGCGCATGGCGCGGTGGGCCAACGACGAGGGCTGGAACCCGGGCAACACCGACGCCCATGCGTTCTTCGCGGCCGATCCCGGCGGCTTCCTGATCGGGTGGCTCGACGGCGAGCCGCAGGCCTGCATCTCCGTTGTGAAGTACGGAACGGGTTCCGGTTTCCTCGGCTTCTACATCGCGCGGCCGGCGATTCGCGGCAAAGGCTACGGCATCCAGCTCTGGCGCGCCGGCATGGCCCGTCTCGAAGGCCGCAATGTCGGGCTGGATGGCGTCGTGGCGCAGCAGGCGAACTACCGGAAGTCGGGCTTTCGACTGGCCTGGAACAACATCCGCCACGAGGGGGCGCCGCCGAGCTTGCCGGCACCGGCCGGCGTCACCTTCGTCGATGCCCGCAGCATCGCCTTCGATCGGCTGGCAGCCTACGACCGCAAATTCTTCCCCGAAGCACGCGACGCCTTTCTCGCCTCCTGGATCTCCCTGCCGGAACGTGCGGCGCTGGTCGCGCTGCGCGACGGCGCGCTGGCGGGCTTCGCGGTGATGCGGGCCTCCGCCTCGTCGTCGCGCGTGGGACCGCTCTTCGCCGCGACGCCGGAGATCGCGGGCGGCCTGGTCGCCGCGCTGGCCGCGAAGGCCGGCGCCAGGGCGGTGGCGATCGACGTGCCCGATCGCAATAAACCCGCCGTGGCGCTGGCCGAGCGGCTGGGCCTCAAGCCCTCGTTCGAGACCGCGCGCATGTATACCGGCGCGGACCCGAACGTCGACTATGCCGGCCTGTTCGGCGTGACCAGTCTGGAACTGGGCTGAGCCACGGCCGGCATCGTGGGGGGCCTCAGGCCCTGTCGATGACGATCTCGAGATACTCGGAAGGGACCTGCATCGAGCCATCGGTCGCCTTGTTGAAGGTCGCGATGGTGGCGGTCAGGTCCTTGGCGAGCGCTTCCTGGCCGGCCGGATCGAGCGCCAGGAACCCCTTGTGCACCGGGCCATAATAGGTCCGGAACATATCGATGAAGTGCTCGTGCGAGCGATAGCGGAAGACGAAGGTGCGCTTCTCGCTGGAGATGTGCCGGGCCGCAGGACTGAACTGCTCCTGAAGGAAGGCCGGCGTCCCCCACTGCGCCGGCGATTTCACGCCGGCCGGCGGCGGGACGTGGCGGCCCAGCGTCTTGAAGACCTGGCCGATGAAGCCTTCGGGTGTCCAGTTCGCCATGCCGATCCGTCCGCCCGGCCGGCAGACTCGCAGCATCTCCTGAGCGGCCTTCGCCTGGTTGGGCGTGAACATGACCCCGAAGGTCGAGACGACGGCGTCGAACGTCGCGTCCGGGAAGGGCAGTTGCTCGGCGTCCGCCAGCTTGAAGGCGACCCGCTGGCCCTCGGCCTCGGCCCGGCTGCGCCCCCGCGCCAGCAGGGTGTCGACATAGTCGGTGGAGGTCACGTCGCAGAAGCGGCGGGCGAAAGCCAACGTGGCATTGCCGTTGCCGGCCGCCACGTCGAGCACGCTGGAGCCGGGCCGCATGTTCATCGCCTCGGCCAGAGTTTCGCCCACGATCTGCAGGGTGGTGCCGATGCGGGCATAGTCGCCGGAGGCCCAGGCGGTGTTCTGCTTGCTCTTGATCGCCGCATAGTCGGGCTGGACGGGAGCTTCTTGCATCATGACGGTCATGCTGGTTCTCCGCTCGTCAACACATGGACCCGGGCGCCCTTGCGCCTTTCGACACGCCCGGATCCTGCCGGGTCCGGTTTCTGGCTGCTTGAGGGATAGCCGGGGATTGCTGTTGTTCTTGGCGGGGAATTGTCGGGCAAACGGCGATCTTCCGGTTGGATGAGCGGAGATTGCAGGGGCTATGATGCTTGCCGAGCAACAGTCGAGACCGCGATGCCCTATCGCTTCGACGAGTATGTGGTGGACCCTGGTCGCTACGAGCTGCACCGCAAAGGCGTCGTGCAGCCGGTCGAACCGCGGGTCTTCGACTTGATCCTGTTTTTCGCCCGCAACCCGAACCGTGTTGTCCACCGGGACGAGATCGTCGAGGCCGTCTGGGATGGCCGGACGATATCGGACGCGACGATCTCGACGGCCGTCAATTCGGCCCGCCGGGCGCTTGGCGATAGCGGCGGCACCCAGGGCTACATTCGCACTGTGCGCGGTCGAGGCTTCGAATTCCGGGGCGAGGTGGTGGCCGATGAGCCGTCGCACGCCGGCCCGGCACTGGCGAGCGGCGCCTCATCGCCTGACGCCGGGCGCGATGCCGTGCCGCTCATCCTGGTGCTGCCGTTCGTCAACCTGTCCGCCGAGGCCGACGAGTACTTCGCCGACGGCCTCACCGAGGACATCATCACCAACCTCGCCCGCTTTCGCGACCTGCGCGTCATCGGCCGGGCGTCGTCGCTGCAATTCAAGGGGCGCGCGATCGATCTCGATGAAGTGCGCGCCCGGACCCGGGCGGGATATGTCGTCCAGGGCAGTGTCCGCCGCGCCGCCGGCCGCGTTCGCATCTCGGTGCAATTGCTCGACGGCGCCAGCGGCGTCCAGCTCTGGGGCGACCGCTATACCCGCGACATGATCGATATCTTTGCGCTGCAGGACGAGGTGACGCGCACCGTGGCGGCCACGCTCGGCATCAAGCTGCAGAATGCGGCGCTGGGGCACGCGCTGAAGAAGAATGCCGCCGAGCTGTCGGCCTACGACTGCATTCTGCGCGCGCGGCGCTATACGTGGCTGCTCAGCGCCGAAATGCACGCCGAAGCGCGCGATCTGCTCGAGAAGGCGGTCGAGCTCGATCCGCTGTCGGCCGATGCCCATGCGCTTTTGGTGAATGTCTATCTCGGCGAGCACCGCTTCGAAATGAATCCGCGCCCCAATCCGGTCGGACGTGCCTTGACGCACGCCCTGGCGGCGACCCAGCTCGATCCGGAGAACGCCTATGCGCACTGCTGGCTCGCCATCGTCCATTTCTTTCGCGGCGAGAACGAGCGCTTCGAACGCGAAGCGCGGCTGGCGGTGGACCTGAACCCGAACGATCCGGACACGCTGGCCTATATCGGGCATTTCTTTGCGTTCATGGGCCAGTTCGAACGCGGCGTCGAGCTGTCACGCCGCGCCCAAGAACTCAATCCCCTGCATCCCGGCTGGTATCTGTTTTCCTTTGCCCGTCTGCACTACAGCCAGAAGGACTACGAACGGGTGATTGCCGACACGGACAGGATGGGCCTGCCGCATTTCTACTGGACGCACATCCTTGCCGGCGCGGCCAAGGGGCAGCTCGGCCGGGCCGATGCGGGCGATGCGGTCGCCCGTATCCTGGAGGCCAAGCCGAATTTCTGCGCCCGCACCGAGCTTCAGAAATGGAACGCGGCGCCCGACGACCTCGAACATATCGTCGAGGGTCTGGCCAAGGCCGGCCTACGGGTGTGACGCCCGCAGCTACTGCGTCTTGCGCACGTTCCAGAAGACCGGCACCGGCGCGACCAGGTTGCCGCTCACCGTCGTGCGCTTGGCGCTCGGGATGTTGAACTGACCGAGATGCACGAAGGTCGGGTACTCGGACTCGCGGACCTGGACGGCTTCGGCATATTCCCGGCGCTTGGCGGGGTCGGACGTCTTGGCGAAAGCGTCGCGCAGCTCCTCCAGCCGGGCGTCGCACGGCCAGCCGATCGCCGCCTTGTCGCAGGCCGCTCCCACGAAGGCCGACATGATCGGATCGAGCAGGTCGGCCGACACCCAGGAGGTCATGAAGCCGCTCCAGCCGCCGGCATTCAGCGGCTCCTTGCGCGCCCGGCGAGACAGCACGGTCTGCCAATCCATGGCCTGCATGTCGACGACGAAGCCGCCGCGTTCCAGCAACGACTTGACGATCGGCGTCAGGCGGCCGGTGTTGGTGTCGGTTGCGTAGAGCAGCACCACCGGCGTGCCGTCATAGCCTTCCTGCTTCAGGATCTCCTTCGACTTCGCGAAGTCGGAGCCGAGCTTGTCCTCGAAGCCCTTGTCGGTGGCGTAAGGCGTGCCGCAGATGAAGATCGCCTTGCATTCCTTGAAGTATTTCGGATCGTTGATGCCCGCCAACAGGAAGTCCCGCTGGTTCAGCGCATAGAACACGGCCTGCCGGATCCGCGGATTGTCGAACGGCTTGTGCAGCACGTTGAAGCGGAAGCTGTACTGGCTGCCCAGCGGATTGTAGTCCACGATCTCGATGTTCTTGTCCTTCTCGAACATCGGCAGCAGCTCGATCAGCGGCTGCTCGATCATGTCGATCTCGCCGGTCAGCAGCGCGTTGGCGGCGGTCTGCGGATCGGGAATGTTCAC
>MKRV01000243.1 GCA_001897995.1 Alphaproteobacteria bacterium 65-37
CTGCAGGCCAGGAAGACGCCTTCACCGGGTTCGAGCCCGTCATTGGTGATTTCCGTGTCGTAGCGGCGTACGAAGCCGTCGACGAGCAGGTCCCGTTCGATCGCCTCGACAGTCCCGACATATCGTGGATCGCTCGGCGGGATGAAGCCGACCTGGGCGAGCAGCAGCAGGCTGGCGTCGAGCGTCTCCTCGCCAAAGGCCGACCGGAAGGTGTTGCGCACCGGATCGAAGCCACGGTCGCACACCTCGGCATGGACACGTGCCCGCAGCTCCCGCCACTCGTCGACCGGGCCGCGCAATCCATGACGTTCCACCGCCTTGATGGCGCGATCGAAGACAACCCATGCCATGACCTTGGAGAAGGTGAAGTGCTGGCGCGGCCCGCGTGTCTCCCAGATGCCGTAATCCGGTTCCGTCCAGCATCGCGCCACATGGTTGGTCAACGCCAGTTGCAGATCCCACCCGGCCTCGCTCGAGCTGAGGCCGCCCTCGCGCGCCTGCTCGAACGTGTCCATCAGCTCGCCATAGACGTCGAGCTGGAACTGCTGGTGCGCGGCATTGCCGATCCGCACCGGCTTCGATCCGAGATAGCCGGGCAACCAGTCGACGTGCCATTCCGACAGCCGCCGCTCGCCGAGAATGCCGTACATGATCTGCATGTCCGTGGGACTGCCGGCAACGGCACGTTGCAGCCAGTCGCGCCAGGCCGACGCTTCTTCGTAGAGGCCGGCATTCATCAGGGCGAGCAGGGTGAGCGTCGAGTCGCGGATCCAGCAGAAGCGGTAGTCCCAGTTGCGTGAGCCGCCGACCTCTTCAGGCAACGATGTCGTCGGCGCCGCCACGATGCCGCCGCTCGGCGCATAGGTCAGCGCCTTCAAGGTGATCAGCGAGCGCCGGATCGCGTCGGCATGCGGGCCGGCGGTCTTGGCGTGTTCGATCCAGTCACACCAGAACTTCTCGCAATCCGCCTGGGCTTTCACGGCGTCGAACGACGGCGGTACCGCGAGATGGGACGGACCATAGCTCAAGGCGAAAGGCACCACCTGGCCCTCGGTGACGGTGAAGGCCCCGACGGTCCGGAAATCCTGGCCCTGGATCGGCGCAGGCGTGCGCAGGACGGCCATGTCGGGCCCCGCGATGGCGCGCAGGGTTCCATCCTTCAGGCGGCTGACCCAGGGGATCGTGGCGCCATAGTTGAAGCGCAACACCAGCTCCATGCTCATGGGAACCTCGCCCGACAGGCCCTTCACGATGCGGATGAGGTCGGAGGCGCTGCCGCGCGGCAGCATGAAATCCGTAAGCAGAACGGAACCGGATGGCGTGTCGAAACGCGTTTCGAGGATCAGGGTGCCGCGGCGGTACCGCCGGCTCACGGACTGTTCCACGCATTGCGGGGCGATCTGCCACCGGCCATTGGAGGCGTTCCCGAGCAGGGCGGCAAAGCACGCCTCCGAATCGAACCGTGGCCAGCACAGCCAGTCGATCGAGCCGTCGATCCCGACCAGGGCCGCTGTCCGGCAGTCGCCGATCAGGCCGTAGCTTTCCAGCGGAGCGCTCATGGCGAAGGCCCCGTGAATTGCAGGACGGTTTTGATATCGCCAGCGTGACGCTCGAACGCTTCGGGCCAGCGCTCGAGCGGCACGCGCCGCGTGAGAAGGCGTCCCAGCCAGGCGGGATCGGCGGCTTCGAGGGCCGTTGCGCCCGCCTCGTAGTGTCGCCGGTTGGCGTTGACGCTCCCGAACACGAGGTCGTTCTGCAGGATCATGGTGCGATTGAACGCACCGAAATCGAAGGGCATGGATTGGCCGCCGCTCGATATGCCGGTCAGGCAGACGATGCCGTTGCCGCTCGATCGGGACATCACCTCCACGATCAGCGGTCGCGAGCCGGTGCATTCGATGACGATGTCCGCCTGCAAGTCAGGAGGCAGCGTGTCGCCGTGATAAACGCCGCCCAGTGCGTGGACCAGGTCCGCCTTGAGGGCTCGTCCCGCGCGATCGAGCACATGGATCTGCAAGCCGCGTTGATGCGCCATGAGAGCGGCCAGCAGACCGATCGCACCGCCACCGGTGATCAGAACCGACCTTGGTTGCCAGCTTGCCGTACGATGGCCAACTCGGTCGATATGGTCCCAGGCCTTGGCGAGCACGCTCGCCGGTTCGAGCAGGACGCCCAGTATCTCGAGGGACGGGGCGACCTTGACGGCATAGGCCGGTTCGATCTGGAAGCGCTCGGCGGCGAAGCCGTCGATGGCCTTGATGCCGTGCTCGGTATAGAGGCCATTCCGGCACATGTCCCATTCGCCGACGCGGCAGGCAGGGCAGGGCACGGGATCCGGGTGGCGAACGATGCCGACCACCAGATCGCCTCTGGCAAAGCCGCTGTCCCGCGGTGCAGCAGCAACTCGGCCGAGCGATTCATGGCCGATGATCAGTCGACGGGCTCCCGGCGGCGCCCAGCCATAGTCACCGGCGACGATCTCGCGGTCCGTGCCACAGATGCCCAGAGCCAGCGCTTCGACCTGCAGAAGGGTGTGGTCGACAACAGGGTCTGGATAGTCGTCTAGTCGAAGTGAATTGGGCACGCCGGGTTCGACGGTGATGGCTTTCAAAGCTGGATCCTCCCGCTCGCTGCCTCCTCGGTCGAAGGGAACGTTCTCGCGGTGGTGTGGGTTGCGTCCCGCGACCCCGTCGAAGGCCTGTGCTAGCGTCGCTGCACGCTGCGTGAGTGGGGGATGAACGATGACGGCGAAGCTCTACGCCATGACCTGCGGCCGGCTGGTCGGTCGTCTCAAGGACATGATCGAGGGTGAGGACGGCCAGGTTGCGCTGCCGATTCCGTCCTACCTGATCGAGCACCCCAAGGGCCGCGCGTTGTTCGATACCGGCATGCATCCGCAGTGCCGCAGCGATGCCACCGGGCGGCTGGGCGAACGGGTGGCGCGGATCTTCGGCTTCGAGCAGTACGGGCCGCAGGACGACGTCAAGTCGCGTCTCGAAGCGATCGACCGTGACCCTGGCCGCATCGACTTCATCGTCAATTCGCACCTGCATTTCGACCATGCCGGCGGCAACGAGCTGGTACCCAACGCGACCATGGTCGTGCAGAAGCGCGAATGGCAGGCGGCGCAGGACGCCGAGACCGCAGCCAAGGTCGGCTTCTACCGCGCCGATTTCGATCATGGCCACAAGGTGCTGCAGGTCGACGGCGAGCACGACCTGTTCGGCGACGGCAGCGTGGTCTGCCTGCCGACCTACGGCCATACGCCGGGGCATCAGTCGCTGAAGGTGCGCACCGAAGCCGGCGAGGTCGTGATCACCGGCGACGCCTGCTACTTCTGCCGCACCCTGCGCGAGCGTCGCCTGCCGCGCTTCGTCTGGGATCGCGAGCAGATGCTGGCCTCACTCGACCGGCTGGACGCCCTGGAGAAGGGCGGGGCACGCCTCTTCTTCGGCCACGATCCCGACTTCTGGAAGGACGTCCCGCAGGCGCCGGTGCCGGCGTTTTAGCGAAGACTGTCGTGCCGAACGTCAATTCTGCGGCATGAACTCGATCATCAGCCCGCCCGTCTGCTCGGGCGCCACCAGCACGCGGTCGCCCTCGGTCAAGGCGAAGGGCACGTTGTTGGCGCGCAGCAAGGCCTGCAGCGGCCGGGCGCGTTCGACGGCAATGGCCGCGCCCACGATCTGCGGCAGCTCGCCGGGCGCCATGACTTCCAGCGCCTTGTATTCGAGCTGGTAGGCGAGCGGCGACCAGATCAGCAGCTCGACGGACCCGATCTTCAGCAGCGTGCAGCCATCGAAGATCTCCTCGAGTGTGCCGCCGCAGGCTGCCTTGAGCGCCTTGGCGGTCTCCCTCGGATTTTGGGCCACTGCGTGCACGGCCATCAGGGCGAGGGCACCGTTGGGATGGACAATCCATTCCGGCTCCATGAACGCTTCCGGCGACTCCTGCTTCACCGGGAACCAGGGCAGGGGACCCGCGCTCTCGCCGACGATCACCGTGGCCTCGACGTCGAAGCCCTCTTCACTCTCCCAGCTGTGCGAACGCTCCTCGCCTTCGAGATCGGCGACGTTCAAGGCCAGGGCCACCACTGCCGGATCTCCCTGCAGCAGCTCGATGTAGTTCGGGATGTCGTCCCGGTCCGGCTGGAAGCAGACGCAACGCGGTTCAACGCCTTCGGGCGTCAGCGTGAAGCCGAGCTGGGCGAGCTTCTGCGCCGCCGCTTCGGGGTCCGACAGGGTGAGCGAAAGATGATCGATGTCGCGCGCGGAGATTTTCATGCCCGCTCATAGCGGTTCGACCGGGCCGGTTCAATCGAGGGGCGTCGCCGCCTTTTGACAGCCCCTCTGAGAAGTTCTTCGAGGGTCGGGAAGGGCACACAAACGTGATGCATGCCGCGCCCGCCGTGTAGTATTCGCGCGGAAGAGCCGCCGGGTGGGAAGGCGGATTACGAAGGAGGAACGATGTCCAAGTTGACTCTCTACGGTATCTGGCTGAGCGGACCGACCTACAAGGCCGGGCTGGCGCTGTCTCTGATGGGGCAACCCTTTGCCTACAAGCACATCGATCTGCGCAGCGGTGCGCACAAGCAGCCGGACTATCTTGCCATAAATCGCTTCGGGCAGGTGCCGGCCCTGGTCGATGGCGATCTCAAGCTCTGCCAGTCGGGCTCGATCCTGCTCTATCTCGCCGACAAGTTCGGCAAGATGGGCGGCAAGACGGCCGAAGAAAAAGCGCGGGTGCGCGAATGGCTGTTCTGGGAGTTCGATCGTCTGGCGCCGAACATCTATCGTCCGCGTGCCATCAAGCGCGGCTTCGCCAAGGCCGACGACAACGTCTACCAGCTCTATACAGGCCTCGCGAACGACGCCCTGAAAGTGCTCGATGCGGCGCTCGCCAAGTCCGACTTCCTGGTGGGCAATGAGGCGACAATTGCCGACGTCGCTGTCTACGGTGACGTCGCCTACGCGGAAGAAGGCGGGATCGATCTTGCCACCTATGCCCATGTGAAGGCCTGGATGGCGCGGATCGAAAAGCTGCCTGGATTCAAGAAGTACGAGGACGTGCTGCCCAAGCAGGACGCCGCCTAGGCCGGCAGCTTCCAAGGATCACGCGGCCGACAGCGTCTTCACCGTGACGCCGGCTGCGTGGTCCGGCGGTTTTCGGACGCGGTCGCCCGATGCCGAAAGCGGCGTCAGGTCTCCTGCCGCATCTGCTGCCAGCTTTCTTCGACGCTCGTGCGGTCGAGGTCGCGCGTAATGAAGACCAGCCGCGAGCGGCGGTCATCATCGGGCCAGCGTGAGAGCAGGGTGGGGGGATGAAAGGTGCGGTGCACGCCGTGGATCACCAGCGGCTGATCCTCGCTCGTGACGTTCAATACGCCTTTCACGCGGAGCAGCCGGTCGCCCCAGGAGGCGCGCACCGCCATCAGCCAGCGATTGAAGACGTCCCAGTCGAGCGGCTCGTCGAAGGTCAGGCAGAACGAACCGATATGGGCGCTGTGCCGTGAGCGGTCGTGAGAATGCCCCTGGCCATGCGCATGATCATGGGCTTCCGCATTGAGCCAGGCCTGGACCTTGTCGGTCTTGCCGGCCGGGTCGAAGGGACCGGAGTCGAACAGCAGGGCAGGATCGATGTCGCCCTGGACGATCTCGTACAGCGCAGCCCCGGGATTGAGGTCCTCGAGCCGGGCCCGCAGGTGTGCGTTGGTGTCGATGTCGGCGAGGTCGGTCTTGCTGATCAGCAGCCGGTCGGCAACGGCTGCCTGTTTCACCGCTTCCATATGTTCGTCGAGCTGGCGGGCGCCGTTCACGGCGTCCACTGTGGTGACGACACCGTCCAGGCGGTAGTCGTGGCTGATCATCGGATGGTTCAGCAGCAGCTGCAGGATCGGGGCAGGGTCGGCGAGCCCGGTGGTTTCCAGCAGGACGCGATCGAACGGCGGCGTCTCTCTGCCGGCACGGCGCTTGGCGATGTCTCGCAAGGTGCGGTCAAGATCGCCCTGGATGGTGCAGCAGACGCAGCCGGATTGCAGCAGCACCATGTCGCCGCCGACTTTTTCCACGAACAGGTGATCGAGCCCGACCTCGCCGAACTCGTTGACCAGCACCAGGCTGCGGGCCATGCGGCTGTCGTTCAGGACCCGGTTCAGCAGGGTGGTTTTTCCGCTGCCGAGGAAACCCGTGATCAGCGCCACAGGCATACGCTCGGCCGACTTGTCGCGATCAAACAGACTCATGCGGCGGCCTCATCGTGTGACCCTTCGGGAATGCATATGTAACAAGATAACAATGCGGGTTCCGCTTGACGCCTCCATGAGACGGCCCGACGCTCCGCGCACCAATCAATAAAAGGAGGAGCGTCCATGGACTCGAGATACCTCAAGGACAAGGAAGAACTCAAGCAGCCCGCCGTCGACGACGATCGTCGGGCGTTCCTCACGGCCGGCCTGGTCGGTGGTGCAGTGGCCGCCGGTGCCCTCATGACGGGTGCCGCGAATGCCCAGCAGGTCGCGCAGGCGCCGGCGTTGTCCGACAAGCCGTGGTGGCCGCATCCCAAATGGGGCAAGGACGATCAGGCCGGTGCTTCCAACTACATGACGCCGGCCAAGACGCTCGATGCCGTGAAATTGATCAAGGACGGCAAGGTCTACCGCATCGGCCGCGTCTACGAATCCGGCATGCCGAAGTTCGGTGAGCGCGCCTTCACGATGCGCATCCCGGGCGCGCCCACAGGCGGGCCGTTCGGCGCCAACAAGCTGATCTATCACGACGAGTATCTCGCCACCGAAATCGGCCAGACCGGCACGCAGTTCGACGGCCTCGGCCATATCGGCATCCAGATGGGCAAGGACGGCGACAAGAACGAGATGCGTTACTACAACGGCATCACCGAACAGGACATGGCGACGGCCTACGGCCTCACCAAGCTCGGCGTCGAGCATGTAAAGCCGTTCTTCACGCGGGGCCATCTGTTCGATGTGGAGGCGCTCAAGGGCAACATGATGGAGGCGGGACAGGAGATCACTGTCGCCGATCTGCGTGCCGCACTGCAGAAGCAGAACATGCAGGAAGCCGACATCAAGGAAGGTGACGCCGTCTTCTTTAATACCGGCTGGGGCAAGCTTTGGCTGAAGAACAACGACAAGTTCAACAGCGGCGAGCCCGGGATCGGGCTCGAAGTGGCCAAGTGGTGCATCGACAAGGGCGTTGCCCTGACCGGTGCCGACACCTGGGCGACCGAAGTCGTGCCCAATCCGAACAAGGATCTGGTTTTCGCGGTGCATGGCGAGCTGATCTGCAAGAACGGCATCTTCAACCACGAGAACCTGGATTTCACCGGGCTCATCGCCGATCGCAAATATCAGTTCGCCTATATCTTCTCGCCGGCGCCGATCAAAGGCGCCACCGGCTCGAACGGCGGCCCGGTCGCGGTGACCTGACAAATCGACCGTGGACCGAACCAACGCCCTCGCACGAGCGAGGGCGTTTTGCTTCTATGGATCAAAGAGTTTCGGGAGGAGAGTACGTGAAGATGTTTCGACGCGTCGCGTTGTCGACGATTGCAGTTCCGCTGGCCCTGGGCATCGCGCTGCCGGCCATGGCCCAGGGCATTCCCAAGGCACAGTCGCCGGAGGAGGTGGGCTTTCTTTCGACCCGGCTGAAGCGGCTCAGCGACCGCTTGAACGAGGGCGTAAAGAACAACGAACTGCCGGGCGCCGTGGTGCTGATCGCTCGCAACGGTAAGATCGTGATGTTCGAGTCCTATGGCTTTCGCGACAAGGACGCCAAGGCTCCGATGACCAATGATACGATCTTCCGTATCGCCTCGATGACCAAACCGATCGTGACCCTGGCGGCCATGATGCTGATGGAGGAGGGCAAGCTCACCTTGGCCGACAAGGTGTCGATGCACATTCCCGCCTTCGCCAACACCAAGGTCGCGGTCGAGAAGAAGAACGCCGACGGTGCGACGGAGATCGTGCTGGAGCCGCAATATCGGCCCATGACCATTCACGATCTCATGCGTCACACCTCGGGCCTGACCTACGCCTCGCCCGGCGCCAATCCGATCAAGCAGTCCTATATCGACATGAAGGTCGCCGACCGCAGCCAGACCAATGCGGAAATGGCCGACAAGCTCGCCAAGCTGGCGCTGCTCTACCAGCCGGGCACGACCTGGGAGTATTCCATGTCGACCGACCTGCTGGGGCGGGTCGTCGAGGTCGCATCGGGCATGCCGCTCGACAAATTCATCGAGGAGCGCATCACCAAGCCGCTCAAGATGGGCGATACCGCCTTCGAGGTCGGGGCCGACAAGAAGGCGCGTGGCGCACGTCCCATGAAGGAGGGGTCGAAGAACGAGATGCCGGCGATCCCCGACGTCACCGACAAGTTCGCCTGGCGCTCGGGCGGCGGCGGCATGGTGTCGACGGCGGCCGACTATGCCCGCTTCCTGCAGATGTTCGCCAATGGCGGCCAGCTCGACGGTGTGCGGCTGGTCTCGCGCAAGACCATCGACCTGATGACGGCTGACGCCCTGCCGCCGGATATCAAGATGGGCGCCGACATGTTCCGCTTCGAGGCCCTGGAGCCCAGCGCCGCGATGGGGCAGGGCTTCGGGCTGGGCTTTGCGGTGCGCAATGTGCAGGGCGTGAATCCGCTGCCGGGCTCGCCCAACGACTACTACTGGGGCGGCGCCTACGGCACCTACTTCTGGCACGATCCACGGGAGCGCATGTACGTGGTGTTCATGATGCAGTCGCCGGCGGCACGGTTGCGCTATCGCTACTTGATGCGCGACCTCGTCTACCAGGCGATGGTGAATTGACCGGAGTGCACTGACGGCGGGAACAAACGGTCATGATCGGTCAAAAGATCACTTCAACGCACAAAAACGGTCACGCGGCCTTCATGCGCAGTGCCTAGTCCTTCGGTCCTCTCAAAGGGCCGGAGGGCGAGATGGTGCAGCGGGTAAGGCAGCCGGGTGTGACACGGCGAGGGGCGATCTCAGGCGCAGCGGCTGCCGGGCTGATCGCGGCGGGCCCCGTGCCGGCGGTTCGGGCCGATGCCGGTGGAAAACGGCGGCTCGTCGTCGGCATGTCGGGTTTTCCGCCGGCGGTCGAGCCAGTGCTGTTCAATCACACCGCGACGCGCCGGGTGGTGCCGCAGCTCTTCGACACGCTGGTGGCCTTCGACCATGCCCGCGGAATGGCACTGCGGCCGGCCCTGGCCGAACGCTGGGAACGGACCGGCCCGCGCACGGTGAGGCTCTGGTTGCGCAAGGGCGTGACTTTCCATGACGGCAGTCCCTTCACGGCCGACGATGTGGTCTTCTCCTTCAGTCCGGAGCATCTGCTGGGGCCCGGCATGTCTGGCCGGTCGATCGCCATGCAGACGCTGGATCGCCTCGACAGGGTCGAGACGATCGGTGCCCACGAGATCGCGATCCATGCCAAGGGCGACGATGCCTTGCTCGAGCAGCGCCTGGCCGCCTGGGGATCGGAGATCGTCGGCAAGCGCGCCTTCGAGACGGCAGGCTCGTGGGACAAATGGACGGCCGCGCCGGTCGGCACCGGGCCCTATCGCCTGGTCAGCCAGAAGCTCGATGTCGACCTCGTGCTGGCGCCGCATCAAGCCTATTGGGGAGGCACACCTCCTTTCGCCGGCATCGAGTATCGCATCCTGCCGGAGCCGGCGACGCGGCTGAATGCGTTGCTGACCGGGGCCATCGACATCGCCACCGACGTCGCTCCCGATCGCTTTGCCGAGATCGAGCAGCGGCCCGAGCTCGAGGTCGCGGGCGGCGCGGTGCAGAACATCCGCTATCTGGCGATCGACCAGTCCGGCCCGGTGCTCAAGAGCGCCAGGCTCCGCCGTGCGCTTAGCCTGGCGCTCGATCGCAAGACCTTCGTCGAAGCGCTGTGGGCCAACCGTGTGCCGGTGCCGAACGGCTTTCAGTTGCCGAGCTTCGGAACGGGCTACATCGAGGACTTTCCGGCACTGGCCTATGATCCCGACCTGGCGCGCAAGCTGATCGCCGAGAGCGGCTACAAGGGCGAGACGATCGTCTACCGGCTGCTCAACAACTACTACACCAACCAGGTCTCGGGCGCGCAGGCCATGGTCGAGATGTGGCGGGCCGTCGGCCTCGATGTTCGCCTGCAGATGATGGAGAACTTCTCCCAGATCCAGCGCAAGCCGGTGAACGCGCTCTACGACAGCTCGTCGACGGCGATCTTCCCCGACCATCTCGGCCAGGCCTGGCGGGAGTTCGGTCCCAAGGGCACGCTGCCGATGCAGGTCGGCATCTGGCAGAACCAGGAATATTTCGGCCTCGGCGATCGCCTGCAGGGCACCCTCGACCCCGCAGAGCGCCGTATCCTGGTGCGCCGCATGCTCGAGATCATCGATCGCGAGGATCCGCCCTGCGTGGTGCTGCATGCCTCGGGCCAGTTCTACGGCAAGCGCAAGGACGTTCCCTGGAGTCCAGGGCAGACGCTCGACCTCAACTTCGGGCCGTTCAACCAGGCCGCAGTACAGCGCTGACCATGGACGAGCAGGACCCTCGGACCCCGCGGCGTGGCGCCCAACTGAGCGCTGCGCGCCGGCAGGACATTCTCAGCCTGGTGTCGCGCGGCGACATCGTGGCGGTCGGCGACCTTGCCGGTCGGCTCGGCGTCTCGCCGGAGACCATCCGGCGCGACATGCGCGCCCTGGAAGGGGCAGGCCACCTTCGACGCGTCCATGGCGGGGCGGCCCCTGCCGGCCCTGTCGACCTGACGGCCCGCCGGCCGGTCGCGGAACGGCTGGCTTTGTCGCGCGATGCCAAGATCGCCGCCGCGCGCGCGGCACTTCCTGCTTTCGAGAGTGGCATGACGGTGTTCCTCGGCGGCTCGTCCACCATGCTGCTGCTGGCCGAGCTGTTGGCCGGCTGCGACCTCGCTTTGTCGGTCACCACCAACATGGTCGACATCGCGACGCGGCTGGCGGAGCGGGAGCGCTGCAAGGTCACCTTGCTGGGCGGTGTCCTGAAGCCCGCGACCCGCACCCTGGTCGGGGCGGAAATGCTGCGCGCGCTCGATCGCCAGCTGTTCGACCTCGCCGTGTGCGGGGCGAGCGGTATCGACCCGGTGCATGGCTTTCTCGGTCCCTCGGCCTGGCATGCCGAGATCGGTGCCAAGCTTGC
>MKRV01000244.1 GCA_001897995.1 Alphaproteobacteria bacterium 65-37
GCTTCTGAGGCTGAAGGATCAGCCGACAGCCCAAAGTAGCCGATCAGCTGGGAGGGCTGCACCCCGCTGCGCCAGTTCCGCAGCGGGCAACACGTCGCAGCTCGGCCACAGCCCGGTTTCCAGGGCCTCGGTGTAGCCCGCCGGCAGTCCGCGCTCGCGCATCTTGCGGGCCGCCGAGCCGGCATCGTACTGCAGCGACATCGAACGAACGTCGATGTCGCGACCGCTCGGAACGAAGAGACTGTACCAGACCCGCGACGTGCCATCGTTGGCGGGCATGCCGAGAGCGCCGCTGTTGTGCCAGAACAGGCCGTCGGCAGCATGGCTGAAGGGTATACCGCAATGCCCGCCGACAACGCCGTGACAGCCGCTTTGCTCGATCTGGCGCTCCTTGTCCTCCCATGGTGTGGAGGCAAAGACGAAGCTGTTGATGCTGTCGACCGACCCGTGAATCACGGCCAGGCGGCGGCCGGCGATGGTGACATCGAGCCGGCGCGGAAGGGATCGCATCCAGCTGCGGTCGTCTTCGCCTAGTTCGCGATTGGCAAAGGCGTACCAATCGATGGACAGCCGTTCACAGGCGCTCCCCTCGTCGAAGCCGCAGCCGCAATCCTCCTTGCTCCAGCCCAGCGACTCCTCGCAATTGCCCATGACGACATGGACGCCCCAGTCCCGGACGGCGGCAACCGTCGCCGCGGGATCGGCGCAATAGGCCACAACATCGCCGGTGCAGACGATGTTGCCCGGTCCGATGCCCAGCCGGGCCGCTTCGTGCCGCAGAGCGACAGTCGCCTCGAGATTGCTGTAGCAGCCGCCAAAGAACAGGACCGGTCCGTCCAGTGCCAGAACCGAATCCGGCGGCGAGGAAATGTCCGCATTCTCCGGCAAATCGTCTCTCCCCTACCCAGCCAGAATCAGGGACGGATCCTAGCGACCTTCCCTGCCGAAGCGATATGGATCAAATGCCGATCGTTTCCAGTGCCCCTGCGAACGGTCGCTGCCGGAAAGCCCCCCGCCTCGAGCGTCGTCACGGCTTCCCGCGCGATCCTGTCGAGCTGTGCCGCCGTTGGCGGCTCATAGACCAGGTGCAGGCGGCCGCCCGGAACGAGAAGGCGCCGAACGATCTCCAGTTCGCGTGAGGCATCGCGCCAGAAGAGATTCACGTTGATGGCGAAGATCTTGTCGAAACGCTTCACCCCAACGGCCATGTCGGCCAGCGCCATGGTCTCGAAGCGCGCCGTGCCGGCCTGGACATGATCCCGGTTGCGACGACGGGCAGCGACAATCGCGGTGGCGGACCGGTCGATCGCGAGGATCGTGCCTCTCGTCAGGCGTTGGCAGATCGCAGCCGCAGCAACACCCTTCCCGCAACCGATCTCCAGCAGCCGATCCGTCGGATGGGGCGCAATGACCTCGAGCGCCCAGGCAAGACGACGGGGCAGAGCCCCTGGAGAAGCCGGCGTCAGCTCATCATCCGCTGATGCAGGTCGAACATGATCCAGAAGCTGCCGCCCACCATGATGAAGATCAGGAGAGCGGTGAAGACCAGCGCCAACAGGTTCTCCTTGGGCGTGGTCGTGAAATTGAGGTGCAGGAAGAAGCGCAGATGGACCAGCACCTGCAGCACGGCGGCGATGCCGATGACCAGCAGGAGGCGCTGCGGCGGCAGCGCATGGGTCGCCACCAGCCAGAAGGGGATCGCCGTCAGCACGACGGCGAGCACGAAGCCGATCAGATAGGTGGCAAGCCCGTGGCGTTCCATCACAGCAGTCCCGGCAGATAGACGATCGAGAAGATCCCGACCCAGGCAATATCGAGGAAGTGCCAGAAGAGGCCGAGCCGGAAGAGCCGCGACGCCACCGGCGCGGTCAGCCCCTTGACGGCGACCTGCGCGCCCAGGATCACGATCCAGAGCAGGCCCATGCTGACATGGACGCCGTGCGTGCCGACGAGGGTGAAGAAGGCCGACAGGAAGCCGCTGCGATCGGGCCCCGCTCCCTGGGCGATCAGGCCTGCGAACTCGCGCAGCTCGAGGAAGATGAAGCCGGCGCCCAGCACGAAGGTCACGCCGAGCCATCCCAACACGGCCTTGCGGTTGCCGGCCTGCACCGAGAGGCTGGCGAAGCCGAAGGTCAGGCTCGACACCAGCAGCAGCGCCGTCTCCAGGGCAGCATTGTTGAGGTTGAAGAGCTGCTTGCCGGTCGGCCCACCGGCGGTGCCGGGGATCATGATGGCGTAGGTCGCAAACAGCAGGGCGAAGATCACGGCGTCGCCCATCAGGTAGAGCCAGAAGCCGAGCGCCCGCTGCTCGCGGGTTTCGAGTTCCTCGCGCTCGTGTTCGCTGAGATGCATGACGCTCATGCCCGCCTCCCGAGCTCGCGGAAGCGCTCATCCTCGATGCGCTTCACCTCGCCCGCCGACAGGGTGAACTCGGCATGATCGTCGGACGACCGGGTGATCACGGTGGTGAACATCACGATCGCCGAAACGGCGACCAGCCACCAGATGTGCCAGATGATCGCGAAGCCCAGCACGAAAGCGAAGATGCCCAGCACGACGCCGGCCGGCGTGTTCGAGGGAATGCTGATCGGCGTGTAGGAAGCCGGCCGCTGATAGGCCGTGCCGTCCTTCTTCGCCACGAGGAAAGGCTCGCGATCCGACACGGTCGGGATCACCGCAAAGTTATAGGGCGGCGGCGGCGAGGAGGTCGACCATTCGAGCGTCCGTCCGTCGAACGGGTCGCCGGTGCGGTCGGCGGTGAGCCGGCGGTCGCGAATCGAGACATAGAGCTGCATCACCATGCTCGCGATGCCGAACAGCACCACCACGGCGCCGGCGGCGGCGACCATCAGATAGGGCTGCCAGGTCGGATCGTTGTAGGTCTCCATGCGCCGCGGCATGCCCTTCAGGCCGAGCAGGTAGAGCGGCATGAAGGCGAGGTAGAAGCCGATCAGCCAGCACCAGAAGGAGGCGAGCCCCCAGCCGCGGTTGAGCTCGAAGCCGAAGGCCTTGGGGAACCAGAACATGTAGCCCGCGAGATAGCCGAACAGCACGCCCGGGATGATCATGTTGTGGAAGTGGGCGACCAGGAAGGTCGTGTTGTGCATCAGGAAGTCGGCCGGCGGGATGGCGAGCAGCACGCCGGTCATGCCGCCGATCACGAAGGTCACCATGAAGCCGATGCTCCACATCATCGACGGATGGAAGTCGATGCGGCCGCGATACATGGTGAGCAGCCAGTTGAAGACCTTCACGCCGGTCGGCACGGCGATGACCATGGTCGTCACGCCGAAGAAGGCGTTGACGTTGGCGCTGGAGCCCATGGTGAAGAAATGGTGCAGCCAGACGGTGAAGGAGAGGATGGCGATCGCCGCCGTGGCGTAGACCAGCGATTCGTAGCCAAACAGGCGCTTCTTCGAGAAGGTCGCCACCACCTCCGAGAAGATGCCGAAGGCCGGCAGGATCAGGATGTAGACCTCCGGATGGCCCCAGATCCAGAACAGGTTGGCGTAGTTCATCATGTTGCCGCCATGCGCATTCGTGAAGAAGTGCATGCCGAACAGACGATCGAGCGCCAGCAGGCCGCAGGCGACGGTGATGGCGGGGAAGGCGAAGGCCATCAGCACCGAGGCGCAGAGCGCCGTCCAGGTGAAGGGCGTCATGCGCATCAGGGTCATGCCCGGGGCGCGCCGTTTCAGGATCGTGACAATGAAATTTATGCCCGACATCGTCGAGCCGACGCCGCTGATCAGGATGGCCCAGATCCAGTAGTCGACGCCGACGCCGGGATTGTAGTCGATGCCCGAATAAGGCGGATAACCGGTCCAGCCGGCGGTCGAGAACTTGCCGATCACCAGTGAGACCATGACCAGGCCGGCCCCGGCCGCGCTCAGCCACAGGCTGACGGCGTTCAACCAGGGGAAGGCGACGTCGCGGGTGCCGATCTGCAATGGCATGATCAGGTTGATCAGCCCCGTCATGAACGGCATCGCCATGAAGAAGATCATGATCGTGCCGTGCGAGCTGAAGATCTGGTCGAAATGCTCGGGCGGCAGGTAGCCGCCGGCATCGAGCGCCGTCGCCTGCTGGGCGCGCATCATGATGGCGTCGACGAAACCGCGCAGCAGCATGATCAGCGCCAGCACGATGTACATGACGCCGATACGCTTGTGGTCGACGCTGGTCAGCCAGTCGGTCCAGAGGTACTTCCAGGCCTTGAGCCAGGTGAGCACGATGGCGACCAGCAGGGCGCCGCCCACCGTGACGGCCGCACCGCCAGCCGCGATGGCGCTGTAGAGCGGCAGGGCTTCGATCGTCAGTTTGCCGAACATGCCGCTTATCTCCGCGCCGGTGCGCCCGCGCCCTGCCCCTGGCTCGGGGTATGGGCGTGGCCGGCGTGCCGGTACTTGTCGATGATCCGATTGTAGAGGTCGGGCTCGACGACCGAGTAATAGGTGATGGGAACGGCGCGGCTCTTCGCCGCCTGCGCCGGGTAGGTCGTGGCATCGAGCCGGCCCGGGGCCTGTTTGGCTTTGGCCACCCAGGCGTCGAAATCACCGGCGCTGAGCGACACCACCTCGAAATGCTGATCCGAGTAGCCGCCGCCTGAATACTGGCTGTTGCGGCCCACGAACTTGCCCGGCTGGTCGGCCAGCAGCTGCAGACGCGTCTGCATGCCGGCCATGGCGTAGATCTGGCCGGCAAGCTGTGGCACGTAGAAAGAGTTCATCACCGTGTCGGAAGTGATGCGCAGGCTGACTGGCCGGCCGGCCGGAAAGGCGAGCTGGTTCACCACGGCGATGCCCTGCTCGGGATAGATGAACAGCCACTTCCAGTCCTGCGCCACCACCTGCACCTCGAGGGGCGCCCCGGCGGCCTCGAGCGGCCGGTAGGGATCGAGCTTATAGGTGCTGCGCCACAGCAGGACGCCGAGCGCAATCACGATTGCCGCCGGAATCAGCCAGACGACGGCATCGATCTTGGCCGAATTCGCCCAGGCGGGCGCATATTGCGCATTGGTGTTGGACGCCCTGTAACGCCAAGCGAACCACAAAGTGAGAATGATGACCGGGACGATCACGATCATCATCACGGAGAAGGCGTCGAACAGCAGATCGCGCTCGGCAAGCGCAACCGGTCCCTTGGGATCGAGAACGGCAGCGCGCCTGAGATCGCAGGCTCCGGCCAACAGGGCCATGCCGACCGCCAACAGCAGCCCGCCCCTTGTGGTTCCCCCTGGCTTCAAGCTCCCCCGCCCGGCATGTTGAACTCGCCGGGCAGATTGAAGCGCACCTAGTTATTGAGCAACGATTTCTTTTGCCGATCTCGGCTCAGGTTTTCCGTTCGCCCGGTGGCATGGGCGTCGAGGCCGGCGGTGTCTTGCCCTGCGGGTCCTTCGCGGTGCAGACGTCGGCGCGCAGCCGGTCCTTGAGAACGGCGATCTGATCCTCGATCTGCTTGTTCGCGACCTTCTGCTTCTCGATCTGGTCCTCGAGCGCCTTCACCTGGGCTGCGTCGGGACCAGCCGGCGGCGGGGGCGCTGGCGGCGCGGGCAGCTGGACCGCCACGTTCACCACCGGACGGTAGAACAGGTACCAGCCGAGGCCGAGACCGAAGGCCAGGAGAAAGAAGCCCCCCAGCAAGCCACCGAGGATCCAGGGCCAGCGCGCCGCGGGTTGCCCAGGCTGCTGGGCCGGCTGAGGCGCGGAGGATGGATTGGGGTCGGCCATAGTGCAATTGGGCTCCTGACGGATCTTTA
This sequence comes from Alphaproteobacteria bacterium 65-37, assembly GCA_001897995.1. Taxonomy (GTDB): domain Bacteria; phylum Pseudomonadota; class Alphaproteobacteria; order Reyranellales; family Reyranellaceae; genus Reyranella. The sequence goes on from MKRV01000244.1 coordinate 5,759, forward strand.
GTCAACACCGGCCGAGCGGCGGAATTGGGGCATGCCGGATCCGCCTCCAGATCCCCCTTGTACTGGTCGTTTCGCTATATAAGTGTATATGCACATAACGATGGCCGGCCCCACCCCTCGACCAGACGGGAGGCGGCGTCTAGGGTCACCGCAGAGAGCACAAGGAGAGTTCCCATGACGGCCTGTATCGTCGGTTGGTCCCACGGCAAGTTCGGCAAGCTCGATGGCGAGACCAGCGAATCGCTGATCGTGAAGGCCGCGAGCGACGCCATCGCCCATGCCGGCATCGAGCCCAAGGACGTTGACGTCATCTATGTCGGTAACATGAACGGCGGCTTCGTGCGTCAGGAGTTCCACTCCTCCCTGCCGCTGCAGACCCATCCCGACCTGCGCTTCAAGCCCTCGACGCGCGTGGAGAATGCCTGCGCCACCGGCTCGGCCGCGATCCATATGGGCCTGAACACCCTGGCGGCCGGCAAGGCGCGGTTCGTGCTGGTGGTCGGCGTCGAGAAGATGACCGAACTCAACTCCGCCCAGGCCGGCGACGTCCTGATTAAGGCTTCCTATGTCGCCGAGGAGGCGACCATCGAGGCGGGCTTCGCCGGCATTTTCGGCAAGATCACCTCCGCCTACTTCCAGCGTTACGGCGACAAGTCCGATGCGCTCGCCAAGATTGCCGTCAAGGCGCACAAGAACGGCGCCAAGAACCCCTACGCGCACTTCCAGAAGGAGTTCGCCTACGACTTCTGCCGCACGCCCTCCGACAAGAACCCGTTCGTGGCTGGCCCGCTGAAGCGGACCGACTGCTCACCCGTCACCGACGGCGCAGCGGCCGTGGTGCTGACCGACGTCGGCACGGCGCTCGGCATGAAACAGGCGATCGCCTTCCGCGCCGCCGAGCATGTGAACGACTTCCTGCCCATGAGCCGGCGCGACATCATCAAGTTCGAGGGCCCGCAGCTCGCCTGGCAGCGGGCGCTGAAGTCGGCGCGGCTCGACCTGCTCGACCTCTCCTTCGTGGAGAGCCACGACTGCTTCACCTCGGCCGAGCTGATCGAATACGAAGCGATGGGCCTCACCGCCCCAGGTGAGGGCGAGCGCGCCATCCACGAGGGCTGGGTCGAGCGCGACGGCAAGCTGCCGGTCAATGTTTCGGGCGGCCTGAAGGCCAAGGGCCATCCGGTCGGCGCCACCGGCGTCAGCATGCACGTGATGTCGGCCATGCAGCTTTCGGGCACGGCGCCGGAAGGCATGCAGCTGGCCAAGGCGCGGCTGGGCGGCGTGTTCAACATGGGCGGCGCCGCCGTCGCCAACTATGTGAGCATCCTGGAGCCGCTGCGTTAGAAGCGCCGCGTTAGCACCGCTGCGCCAAGGTGCGTCCCGTCGGCCGACAGGAGAGCGACGCCATCCTGGGCGCGATGCGCCAGGTGGCGTTGGCCGGCGGCCATGCGATCAGCCACGCCGATACCGCCAGCATCCTGGCGGCAGGGCGCTACCTGCTGCGCCGGCCCGATCTTGCCGATCTCGGCACCCTGCCCGCGATTGAGCCGGCCGACCTGGTCGCGGTCCTGAAGGACCGCGACCTCGCCGCCGAGGCGGTGAAGTATCTCGCCATCATGGTGATGGTCGATGGCGTGCTCGATCACGGCAAGCTCAGCCGCGTGCTGGCCTATGCCCGGGCGCTGGACGTCGAGGAAGCCTATCTCACCCAGATGGTCGAAGCCGCGTCCGGGCACATGGACTGGGCGATCGCCGACATGACCTTGCGCAACGCCGAGAGCGTGGTGAGCGAAAAGTGGGGCA
>MKRV01000245.1:0-51493 GCA_001897995.1 Alphaproteobacteria bacterium 65-37
GGCCGGCGCCGTTCGGCCCGCAATGCAGCCAGCCCTGCTCGGCGGTGCCGCCGAGCTTGTCGCGGCCCGGCGTGCGCGGGATGTCGCCGCGGCCCGGCGCCAGGGTGGCCAGCAGCGGTGCCAGGCGGCCGACGGTCTCGGGCTCGCCGCCGACCATCAGACAATAGCCGCGCTCCAGGCCCCAGACGCCGCCGCTGGTGCCGACATCGACATAGTGGAGGCCCTTGGGCTTCAGTTCCTTGGCGCGGCGGATGTCGTCGACATAGTAGGAATTGCCGCCGTCGATCAGGATGTCGCCCGCCTCCAGGTGAGGCAGGAGGTCGGCGATCGCCTTGTCGACCACGCCGGCCGGCACCATCAGCCACACGGCGCGTGGCTTGGCGAGCGCCTTGACGAACGCCGCCAGCGAGTTGGCGCCGACTGCCTTTTCCTTCACCAGGTCGGCCACCGCCTGAGGCGAGGTGTCGTAGACCACGCACTCGTGTCCGCCCTTCAGCAGGCGTCGCACCATGTTGGCCCCCATGCGGCCAAGCCCGATCAATCCCAGTTGCATGATCAACGCTCCTCGAAGAGGTCGACGAATTTCCGATAGCGGCCGGCGATCTCCACGACCGCCTGCTCGCGTGTGGCCTTGCCCGCCCGCCAGGCGACCAGGGGATCCCAGAAGACGGTGCGACCAACGGCAAAGCCGACGAAGCCCGGCACCTGCGCGGCGGTGGTGAGCCATTCGTCCACCTTGGCTTCGTTCTCGCCGCGTCCCAGTACGATACAACCGACATGGTCGCGGCCACCGATGCGCGCCTGCCGCACAATCGCCTGGCAATCCTCGCGACGGTCGAGGCCCTCGATCTTCCACAAGTCGGGCTCGACGCCCGATGCCTGCAGCTCGCCGATCGCCTCGACCATGAGGCGCGGCCTGAGCTCGAGGTCGTAGGCCTTCTTATCGCCCTTGAGCTTGTCGAGCTGCGGCTTGGTCGCCGGCACCAGCAGCTCGAACATGAAGCGGTGCGGGGAGCCGGCAAGATAGTCGGACAGGCGCTTCAGGTGGCCCGCCTGACGCTGGTTCAGCGCACGGTCGCCCTCGGGGTTGTAGCGCACCAGCACCTTGCAGAAGGTCGGATCGAACGCCTCGATGTGGCGGGCGCAGTCGTCGCCGTACTCGAATCCGAATTCCTCCTGTCCGCTCTTCTCCGCCGGACAGGCGGTGACGAAGCCCTTGGCCCGGGCGTCGCGCAGGATGGCGGCGCCGAACTGCTCGTCGACCAGGATGCCGGCCTTGTCCTTCGGCACCCCGGCCGCCAGCGCGGCTTGGAAGCCGTCATAGATGATCTGCTTGGAGCCGGCGATCTCGGCGGTCTGCGCATCGCTCAGCGGCGGCTTCCAGCCGAACAGGCCGGACTGGAAGGAGCCGCGATGATCGAACGGCTGGATGTAGAGCGCGCGGTCGTAGCCTCGTGAGCCTGGTGGCATGGCGACTAACCTTTGAGTTTGCGATAGCGGCGGATCAGCAGGTTGGTCGAGCTGTCGTGCGCCAGCTTGGGCTCCTCGGCGCTCTCGAGCTCGGGGATGATCTTCTGGGCAAGCGCCTTGCCCAGCTCGACGCCCCATTGATCGAAAGAGTCGATCCTCCAGATCGCGCCCTGGGTGAAGACGATGTGCTCGTAGAGCGCGACCAGCTTGCCCAGCGCCAGCGGGGTCAAGACGTCCAGCATCAGGGTGTTCGAGGGGCGGTTGCCCTCGAACAGCCGGTGCGGCACCAGCCAGTCGGGCGTGCCCTCGGCCTTCACCTGCTCGGCGGTCTTGCCGAAGGCCAGCGCCTCGGACTGGGCGAAGACGTTGGCCAGCAGCATGTCGTGATGGCGGCCCAGCGGGTTGAGCGTACGGGCAAAGGCGATGAAATCGCACGGGATCAGGCGCGTGCCCTGATGGATCATCTGGTAGAAGGAATGCTGGCCGTTGGTGCCCGGCTCGCCCCAGTAGATCGGGCCGGTGTCGTAATCGATGGCCTCGCCGTCCCAGGTCACGTGCTTGCCGTTGCTCTCCATGGTGAGCTGCTGGAGGTAGGCGGGAAAGCGCTTGAGGTACTGCTCGTAGGGCAGCACGGCGACGGTCTGGGCGCCGAAGAAGTCGTTGTACCAGAGGCCGAGCAGGCCCATCAGCACCGGCAGGTTATGCTCGAAGGGCGCGCTGCGAAAATGCTCGTCCATCTCATGGAAGCCCGCGAGCATTCCGCGGAAATTCTCCGGTCCCACCGCGATCATGGTGGAGAGCCCGATCGCCGAGTCCATCGAATAGCGGCCGCCGACCCAGTCCCAGAAGCCGAACATGTTGGCGGTGTCGATGCCGAACTTCGCCACCTCCTGGCCATTGGTGGAGACCGCCACGAAATGCCGGGCGGTCGCCGCCGCCGCGCCGCCGAGGCCGGCCAGCAGCCAGTCGCGCGCGGTATGAGCGTTGGTCATCGTCTCGAGGGTGGTGAAGGTCTTCGACGAGACAATGAACAGTGTCTCCGCCGGATCGAAGCCGATCACCGCCTCGGCGAAATCCGTGCCGTCGACGTTGGAGACGAAGCGGAAATTCATGTCGCGGCGGCTGTAGTGGCGCAGCGCTTCGTAGGCCATGACCGGTCCGAGATCCGATCCGCCGATGCCGATATTGACGACGTTGCGGATGGCCTTGCCGGTATGGCCCTTCCAGGCGCCGCTACGCACGCGGTCGGCGAAGTCCGCCATCCTGTCGAGAACGGCATGGACCTCGGGCACTACGTTCTGTCCGTCATGCAGGATCGACGCGCCCTTGGGCGCACGCAGCGCCACGTGAAGGACGGCGCGCTTTTCCGACACGTTGATCTTGTCGCCCCGGAACATCGCCTCGATGCGCTGGCGCAGGCCCGACTGCTCGGCCAGCGCCAGCAGCAGGCGCATCGTCTCGTCGGTGACGCGGTTCTTGGAGTAGTCGAGATAGATGCCCGCCGCCTCGGCCGCGAAGCGCTCGCCGCGCTTGGCATCGTCGGCGAAGAGCTGCGCCAGCCGCAGCTCCTTGATCTCCCGATAGTGCCCTGCCAAGGCTTTCCACGCGGGCAGTGCCCGCAGGGCAGAGTCGGTCATCGCTGGTCCCCTTCTCAGCTCGCTTGTTCTCAGCTCGCTTTGCGCATGGCCTGGCGCTTGCTCGCCACCAGGCCCATCAGATCGTCCCACGATTTGACGAAGGATGCTGCGCCTTCTTGCTGTAGCTGCCGGGCGAGCGCCTCGACGTCGATGCCGGCCGCCTTGAAGCGGGCCAGGACGGCTTCGCCGTCGCCGCCGTCCGGGGCCATCGGTTCGCCCACCTCGCCATGCTCGCCGAAGGCACGCAGCGTGCCCTCCGGCATGGTGTTGACGGTGAAGGGGGCGGCCAGCGCCTTGACGTACAGAATGTCCGAGGCCTTGGGATCCTTGGTACCGGTGCTGGCCCATAGCAGGCGCTGGGCGCGGGCGCCGGCATTGGCAACACGCTGGAAGCGCGCCGAGGCCAGCAGGTCGCGGTAGGCCCGATAGGTGCGCTGGCCGATCGCGATGCCGAGCCGATTGACGAGGTCGGCCGGGACGTTCTTGCTGACCGCGACGTCCCAGCGGCTCACGAACACCGAGGCCACCGAGGCCACGGCGGGATTGAGGCCGGCCTCGATGCGCCGCTCGACGCCGCGCAGATAGGCGTCGGCGGCTGCGAGATACTGTTCGCGCGAGAACAGCAGGGTGACGTTCACCGGCACACCGGCGAAGATCGCCGCTTCGATGGCCGGCAATCCCTCCGGCGTGCCGGGGATCTTGATGAACAGGTTGGGCTTGCCGCCGCGGCGATGGAGGTCCTGCGCGGCGGCGAGCGTCCGGCCGGTGTCGTAGGCGAGCAGCGGCGATACTTCGAGCGACACCCAGCCGTCGACGCCGTCGGTCCTGTCGAAGACCGGCCGAAACAGATCGGCCGCACGTTTCAGGTCGGCCAGGGCGAGCTCGAAGAACAGGTCCTCGGGCGCCGCCGCCGCCTGCTCGGGCCGCACGATGTCGGCGTCGTACATGGCGCTGTTCTTGATCGCCTGGTCGAAGATCGTGGGGTTGGAGGTGAGGCCCGTCACCGCCAGCTCGTCGATATAGCGTTTAAGCGTGCCGCTGTTCAGCAGCTCGCGGGTGATGTTGTCGAGCCACAGGCTCTGGCCGAGATCGTGCAGTGCTTGCGTTGCTTTCATCGCGTCACCTTCTGGCTGGAGGCGAGGCTGCGCGTCGTGCCCAGTCGCGCCAAGTCATGGTCGAGCAGGTCTCCTATGCGTTCGATCGTCAGGTCTGCCGCCGGCAGCGCATCGATCACCTTGGCATCGTGCGCGTACTGGCCTTGTCGCGGCAGAACCGTCGTGACCCGATCTCCCCAGGCTTGTTTCACGGCGTCGAGAATACGCAGCTTGTCGTCCACCAGGACATAGTGTTCGGCCGGGAAGCGCCGCTCGACATCGTCGAGCGCCAGTTCCTTGTGAATGTAGATCAGCACGTCACCGTCGCCGACCTTGCCGAGGCCCGCATGTTCGACCTTGCGGGGCTGAAAGACCACGTCGCCGTCGGACAGGATGGCTGTCGGGCCGAGGCTGCGCAGCCGCTGCAGCACGCGCAGGGCATCCGGATACAGCCGGTTGGCGAACGGATAGTCCAGCAGAAAGGACGACATCGCGAGCAGCTCTGTTTCACGCGGGTGTTCGACGCGGAAGCGCTGCAGGGCGCCGATATAGTCGCGATAGCCCAGCTCCTCCATCAGGTCTTCCAGAATCGCCCAGTAGCGATCGCGCGCGCCGACGCCGTAGGTCTGCTCGAGATGATCCTTCAGATCCTGCTGGATCCCGTCATTGTCGATCAGCGTGTTGTCGACGTCGACGAGAAAGACGATCGGATGAGGGCGTGACATGCAGCACCTTGCGCTCGACAGGGCCGTTGGACTGGCGCCGCCGCAGAGCAGCGCGCCGCGAACTCGAAAGAGGGGCTGAATCGCCTGTATCATGGCCGATACGGCCCCGTTATGCACGTGACGATTGGTATTCGGGAAGCCGGCCGGCCGGGCCGCACGGCGTGAAGCGCTATCCTTCAATCGCCTGAAGGTAGCTGTTCAAGATAGCAGTTCGTCTGACACCAAATCAGGTCCCTTCACGAAGGCGTCGATTCGAGTCCAATCGGCGCCCAGACACGATCCTGCCCGGGCGGGCGTGCGCCAACAGAAAGATCGACGATGGTAGCTGGGCGGAAAACGGGAAGCCGGCGAGGGGTGAGCACCGGCGCGAGCCGGAGCCGAGATGACCTCTGCTTCAGCGCGGCTTGATATCGGCCATGATCGCTCTGTGTGCTTCTCGTCAATTGGGCTTCTCAAGCTTTCGATCAGTGTCCCTTGCAATGACCCTTGTTCCCGAAGATCTCGGCGGAAGTCGAACATCGCATCATCTGCGCCGCGTCCCCTGCAATTTCTCTTCGACCCGCTTGCGAACGACTGCGCTGACCGCGTTCGACATGGCGTCGACTATCTGAGTTGCCGTCCAAGTCTCGTGTTCGCCCAAACACTCGGCGAGGAGCGAAGCGCGACGTTCGAGGCCCTGTGTGGCAACCTCGATACTCTCGAGTCCTAGCTCTGCCGCCCATGCTGCGGCAGCAAGATACTGTTCGAAATCGCCGGCTGTCTTGGTTTCGAACTGTTTAAGGCGCGCTCTCCGACCGCCCGGGTCGTCAGATGGAAGGCGTAGCCCTCGAGCGCCATGCTTGTCAGGGCTACGTCGCTGGCCAATGAGGCATGGGTACTGGAGAATTGTCTGACGAGCCGGATCGATTCGTCCGCTGCTTCTTGGGGCTCGGCGGCTCGCAGCTGAGCATCGAGTTGAGGCATGCCGAGCATGATAGGCGCCTTGACGTGCGCATTGTTCTTTGTGATTCGCTCCTTCGATCAAGGACGGTTGTCTGCGGAAGAGGAATAACTCTTTTTTGTCACAGCTTGGCGTGCTCAATGGGCATCAATTGCCCGGTAGAAGCTGGGCGCGAGATTTGCGTCCAAACCTGGAGCCGCTGCCAGATCGCCCGACGATGGCCCGTTTTCGTCGTAAAGGGGTCGCAGCTGATCTATCGCGCCGACCTCGAGTGCAAGGCCGACAGGCCCGCGCAAACAGGAAGTAATTCTGCTGGACGAGGACGTATCAACGCTTTGATCGCCATCCCCCATTTAGGGGATGGCGGGCGAAGGAGAGGTCGATGGCCTTCGACGCTTTCGTAGCTCTGCAGAATCGCATACCTAACCGCGCGTTCAGATTACAGATACGCGATGTAGATGCTGCCCCATCGCAGAGTCGGTTCGACAAGATCGGGGTGCGCGCGCCGAAACGATGGTGGCGATGGCCGTCTCTTGTCTGCAGCACCGTGGATCGGCTTCGAATTCAGCGTCGGCGGAAACTGGCGCATCGGAACCGCCTCTATCCTCTCATCTACATCTTGGTCGGCCGTAAGTTGACGGTGTTGTGAAGAGTTGGCTCAGACGCTGGGCTTGGATGTTTGCACGTGCTATGTCCGCAACAACAACAAAGACGCGGAGCCCCATCGGCTGACCTCCGTGTCGAACTCGAAGGTTCGACCGAACGCTTTCGATGGCTGCGGCCGTGATCACCGTCCAAAAGTTTGGGTCGTATTGGTTGGCGTGTCGGCAGGAGTTCCGCTGGGGAGTGCCGCATCATGATACCGCCGGGGGAGACGCAGATCGTTTTCAGAAGTGCGTCACAGCACGCCCTTCTCGAGAAACTCACCAAGATTGCCGGCACCAACGCCGAAGTGTTGATCACCGGACCAAGCGGTGTCGGCAAAGAGCTTTACGCAGCGTACACCCACAATCACAGCCAACGACGGACGCGGCCGTTTTTGGCGATAAACTGCTCCAATTTATCCAGCCATCTGCTGGAAAATGAGGTTTTCGGCCACGCGCGCGGTGCCTATACGGGCGCGAACGCGTCCATGGGTGGCATTGTCGAGGCGGCTGAAGGGGGGTCGCTGTTCCTGGACGAGGTCGATACGCTTCCCATTACCTCGCAAGCCAAGTTGTTGCGCTTCATACAGACGCGCGAATACCGGCGCCTCGGTGAAACAACTTTGCGGCGGGCCGATATCCGCTTGATCGCGGCCAGCAATGCGGACCTCGACCAGTACGTCCGTGACGGCCTCTTCCGCAAGGACCTTTATTACCGGCTGCGCGTGGTGCCGGTGGAGGTGGCCCCCCTTTCGGAACGGCCCGAGGATATCGAGCCGCTTCTCGAGCATTTCACCGTGCGATACGCGGAAGAATATCAGTTGCCGCGGGTTCGCTTCAGCGAAGCCGCCATGCGCCGCATCCTGGCGCATGGCTGGCCGGGAAATGTGCGCGAACTGGAGAACTGTGTCCGGTATCTGACATGCCTTCAGATCGAACGTCCGGTCGAGCCTGACGACCTGGCGCTGAACGGCTCCGACATGCGGTGCACGCGCGCAGCGTCGATTGTCGAGGACGTGGACGTCGAGACGGAGGATGAACCGGCTCGTCCCGTCCGCAACGGACGCGCGATCAATCATCATGGTGGCGAGGGTGAAAAGGCGACCCGGAAATCGCTGCAGGAAGCCAAGCAGAAGCTGATCGACAGCTTCGAACGCGACTACATCAAACGCGCCCTGGTCGATGCGCGCGGAAACATCAGCGAAGCGGCGCGAGCGTCCGGCAAGCACCGGCGTGCGTTCTTTGAGCTGATGCGAAAGCACGACCTCAACGCCGGCAATTACAAAGCCGACGCGTAGCCCTCCCGCTATCCTCCTGCGCTGTTTGGAAAGCGACAACGGTTGCGGTCCTTCGCGCGACCGCAGGGTCCGTTCTGAACGCGCTGCCGCTCGATCCGCACCCCGCGCTATCGCCGGTATCATGCCGATCATCGTGTCGGACAAAATTGTCCGAGCCTTCATTTGGCTTCTCGGCGATCCAGCATCGCAATATCTCGCGGCGTGCCGGAGCGAGGACGCAGCATTTGAAGTTGGAAAGCCGAGTACTGCCTGCGATGCCGGGAGGAAAATGTCCATGCAGCAGCAACCGAAGAATCCATAGGCGAACGCGAACAACGTAAGCATTCCATACACTTTGATGCCTTCAAGCGACTTGGCACGAGACCTGCTGATCGCATCGCAAGGTTGCGAAGCAGCGAGTGCCAGATGCCGGATCATGCGGTCATCGCAGACGTTTCGACGACGCTTGAAAGCGTGCTCACGAACGCGTTCCTCATGCTCGGCCCGCAGCCGCCGGTGGCGGAGGTGCACGATCTCAGCGGACTGATCTCTACCAATCCGGCGCGACTCACCTTGTTCCTGTTCGAAGTCGTGGAGGATGCGTCGATGCGCAATCGGGGGCCGCTGCAGAGCGTAACGCCACCCGGCCTCACTTTGCACAAGCCGCCGATGCCGTTGCTGCTGCGCTATCTGATGACGCCGTGGTCGGGCGACAGGATAACGGATCACCGCATCCTCGGGCGCACGCTGCAGACCTTTCACGACGATGCCATCATCAGCGGACCCAGCCTCCTCGGCGGTCTCGCCAATACCAATCAGGCGCTCAAGCTCATGCTGGCGCCGATGGAAATCGACGATCGGTCTCGCGTCTGGCACGCGATCCAGCGACCCTACAAACTGTCGCTGATCTACGAGGTGCGGGTCGTCAATCTCGATTCGACGCGAACCCAAACGCGCTCGCCGATCAGCACGCGCCAGCTCGATTCTTCGGCGCCGGCAGGCAGCGCATGACCGCGTGGCGGGTCATCACCGCCGAGCGGCGGATGCTCTACAGCCCGATCGGCCTCAGGCTGGTCGACGATTTCACGGGGCTAGCTCCCGTCGGTGCGGTGCGCGCCTTCCTCGACAGGCAGACAGCCGCAGGATGGGAAACCACGAACATCAAGGCGGTTCGCACGCCGAGCGACGCGCTCACCTATCCGGGGCTGGGGCGCAGTGCATCGGCGGCCGTGCAGCCGCCGATGCACTGCCGGATCCGCATCGAGGCGGACCTCTATCGGCCGGATTATCTGCTGACCAGCGACGCCATCGCGTTCGATGTTTTCCCCTATGACGACGCCACGCCGCCCGCCGTCGTCGCGACTTTGCCCCAGAACGTCTTTCTGTTGCCGACGCCGGCCTATGGCTTCGCCGACCACGTCCGGGTTCTGCGGGGTCAGGTGACGGACGCCGTCTCCCGGCCGGTCGCCAATGTCGAGATCATGTTTGGCGCGACCGAGCGCGCTGCAAGCGACGAGCGGGGGAGATTTGCCCTCTCATTGCGCTGGCCGGCCCTGACGGGCGCCATCCAGATCGACGCCAGCGATCACCGCACCGGCCGCACCGGCCAGATCAACGTCAACCTGCCTGCGGACCTCGTGGGCGCGCACGTCATCGTCATCTCATAACGGCGAGGGATCAGGACCATGCCCGAATATTTGAGCCCAGGCGTGTATGTCGAGGAAGTTGCCAGCGGACCCAGGCCGATCGAAGGGGTGGGGACCAGCACCGCTGGCTTCTGCGGTCTGACCGAGAGAGGACCGTCCCGGCCCAAGCTCGTCTCCAACTGGGGCGAGTACGTCAGATGGTTCGGAGACACGATCGACACCGCGGTGTCGTTCATGCCGCAGGCGGTTCGCGGCTTCTTCGAGAACGGCGGGCGTCGCGCCTTCGTCGCTCGGGTGATCAGCCTCAACGGCGCCGTTCCGGCGTTGGTCGATCTGGCGACCCAGGATGCCGGCGGCGCCCCCATCGCCGGCAGCGTGCTGCGCGTCACCGCCAATGGGGCGGGCGCCTGGGGCAACAACATCCTCATCTGGGTGCGCCGGGCGACCAGGGCGAACACGACCGTCGTGCCGCCGCGCGACTGGTTTCGCATCACCGTGCTCTACTACCGCGACGGTGTGCCCAATCCGTTCGTCGATCCAACCAATCCGGCAAACCTCGCAAATCCGATGCGCCGGGAGCCCCAGGCGCTCGAAGACTTCGACGATCTGACCTTCGTCGATGGCCGCACCAATCATGTGGTCGGCGTCATCAACAGCGCGTCCAAGCTCATCGAAGTGGCCTATGTCGATCCGGCCACGGGGCTGCCGAGCCCGTCTGCGCGCCCGAGCAATATCGGCTCCGGCGGAGGGGCGGCGCTGTTCAATCTGGCGACTGCTGTTGCCGGAACCACGTTGCGCGTGCAGGCAACGGGCCCGGGTGTCTGGGGCAACGCCATCAGCGTCACCGTGGCTGCGGGCGCGACCGCCGGCACGTTCCGCATCGACATCAGCGATGCGACCGGCATTGTGGAAACCTACGACAATATTCCCGACGCAACCCCCGCTCTGGCGCTCGGTCGCGTCAACGGGTCTTCGGCCAGGGTTCGCCTGTCGTGGCAACCGGCCGGAGCGGCCCCGGCGAGGCCGAACGACGTCCCGGCGACACTGCTGGCGGGAGGCGTGAACAGCGGCCTTGTCGGCGGGAACAACGGTGCCCCCATCAACGCCGGTGACTTCGCCGGCAATCCCGCCGTGGCGCCGAACCTGCGCACCGGGTTGGCCGGGCTGGAACTCATCGACGAGGTCAATCTCCTGATGGCGCCGGACGAGGTCACCGATGCGCAGATCCGAACCGACGTGATCGGACAGTGCGAACGTCTTCGGGATCGGTTCGCGATCCTCTCCATCGACGCCAACAACGGCGACGTGCAGAACATCCTGCCGCCGCAGGACAGCAGCTATGGCGCCGTCTACTACCCGTGGATTCGCATCTTCGACACGCGGATCCAGGACACCATCCTGGTGCCGCCGACCGGCCACGTCGCCGGCATCTATGCGCGAACCGACATCGAGCGCGGCGTGCACAAGGCGCCGGCCAACGAAGTGGTGCGCGGCATGGTCTACCGCGACATCAACAGCGTCCGCAAACCTCTGGAATTCGACATCGGAAAGGGCGGCCAGGACATCCTCAACCCGCGCGGCGTGAACGTCATCCGCGACTTCCGTCCCGACGGGCGCAGCATTCGCGTCTGGGGTGCGCGAACGATGTCGAGCGACCCCTTGTGGCGCTATGTCAACGTCCGCCGCTTGTTCCTGTTCGTGGAAGAATCGATCGACGAGGGAACGCAATGGGTCGTTTTCGAGCCCAACGACGAAACCACCTGGGCCCGAGTGCGGCAGAGCATCAGCAACTTCCTGCTGACGGTCTGGCGCAATGGCGCACTGCGCGGCCTCACCCAGGAAGAGGCGTTCTTCGTGCGCTGCGACCGCACCACCATGACCGAGGCGGAAATCGACGCCGGAATGCTGATTTGCGAGATCGGCATCGCTCCGGTGAAGCCGGCCGAATTCGTCATCTTCCGCATCCAGCAGAAGACCCTGGAACAGACCGCATGACGACGTCGTCGGTCAGCACCGCGTCAACGTGAGGAAAATTCTGAGATTGGAGGATTAGCCACATGGCCACAGTCATCCGAGAAGATCCCTATGGCGGTTACAACTTCCTGGTAACCGTCAACGGCATAAGCAACGACGGCAAGGCGGTCAAAGGTTCCTTCACCGAGGTATCTGGCCTTGAAACCGAAGTCTCGCCCATCGAGTACCGTAACGGCAGCGAGGACATCACCGTCCGGAAAATGCCGGGGCTGAAGAAGTTCACCAACATCACGCTCAAACGGGGCATCACCGGCGACACCGAGTTCTGGAAGTGGATCCTGGTGGCGATGCAAGGGCAGGTGAAGCGCGCCGAGGGCTCGATCATGCTGCTCAACGAGAACAAGCAGGAGGTCATGCGCTGGAACTTCCGGCGCGGTTGGCCGTGCAAATATACCGGTCCGGGTCTTAACGCGGCCAACAACGAGATCGCCATGGAGACCCTCGAGATCTGTCACGAGGGCCTGGAGATCGACGGGTAGATCCGATGGTCTCGCCGGCACCCTCGCTTCCCGGAGTCCGCTTCGAGGTCCGCCCCCCGACGACGGAGGTGTCGCCGTTGCGCACCGACATCGCCGGCTTCGCCGGCCCAACATGGCGCGGGCCGGTGGGGATGGCGGTGCGGATCGAAGGGTGGCGGCAGTACCAGAGCCTGTTCGGCGAGCTGACCGAGTTTGCCGATACGCCCTATGCGCTGCGCGGCTACTTCGAGAATGGCGGCGAGGTCGCCTATGTCGTTCGGCTGTTGCCCGAACCGTACGCGACCGCGCAGGGCATCTGGGAGGTCGGCAAGGTCAACGGCAACAGTTGGGACCCCGCCGCGCCGGCGGCAGGCGGCTTCGAGGCTGCGTCGTTCAAGATCGAGGCCACGTCGCCGGGCATCTGGGCCAATGGCCTCGCCGTGTCCTTCGCCTACCGGTTGCGCGGTCCCAGCCGCCGGCCGGAAGTGGACATCAGGGTGAAACAGACGCGCGGTCCGGACGAGTATCTGATCGGCCTGCCTGCCGACCGCTTGATCGAAAGCGTCGCCGACCGCTCGCAGCTCATCCGCCTCAGTATCGCAACGCCGCCTCCCGTGAACGCCGCCGGCGCCGGGCCGCTCGCCAAAGTGTGGCCGGCGTTCACACTGTCCGGTGGCGGGGAAAGCGTCGCCGGTCTCGACCATCATGTCGCGGCGATCGAACTTCTGGCGATCGAGCGCGAGGTCGCCCTGATGGCGGCTCCCGATCTCTGGGCGATGCCCGGCTCGCAGCAGCAGCGCGATCATGTTCTCGCCTCGATGATCGCTTTCGCCGAGGAGAAGCACGACCGCCAGGTCATCGCCGAGCCGCCGGTCGATATCGGCGACGCGGCGGAGATCCTGGCCTGGCTGGGCCAGCAGAGAGCCGGCCTGGACGAGTATTTCCCGCGTTCGCTTGCCCTCTATCATCCGCGCCTGTGGACTCCCGATCCGCTCGGCGGCGTGGCGCAGCCGTTGCGCGACGTCTCGCCCGTCGGCCACGTCGCGGGCGTCATCAGCCGGCTCGACAGGGAGCGGGGGCCTCACCACACCCCGGCCAACGCTTCCTTGTTCGAAGCCGTCGACCTGGTTCGGCGCCACGAACTGCCAGAACTCGGCGCGCTGGCGCTGGGGGGCGTCAATCTCGTGCGCTGTTCGTCTGGGCAAGGGCTCGTCGTCTGGGGAGGCCGTACGGCGTTCGATACGCGGCTCGGCAATTCCGGGCTGTTCATTGCCCATCGCCGGCTGATCCATCGCCTCATCAGGGCCATACGGCGCGTCGCCGAACCGCTGGTGTTCGAGGTGAACGGTCCCGACCTCTGGCTCATCATCGCACGGGCCATCACCAGTGTGCTGCTCGAAGCCTGGTATGCCGGCGCGCTGAAGGGCGACATTCCCGAGCAGGCCTTCCTGGTTCGCTGCGACGAAGCCACCAATCCCCCCGAGAACGAGGAACTCGGCCAGGTCCTGTGCGAAGTCTACGTCGCACCCGCCGTGCCGATGGAGTTCATCACGCTCAGGGTCGCGATCAGTCGCGAAGGCAGGTTGGAGGCCACCGAGACATGATGGCCGATCCGATCCAGGGCTTTCGCTTCGTCGTGACGCTGGACAAGGCGGACGCCTACCTTCCTGCGGCCCAGGCGGCGCGATTGCCGCTGGTGGCTCCGGGAGAGTTCCGCGAGGCCAAGGGCCTCGGCGCGGAGCTCGAGGTGATGGGCTACGCAGAGGGCGGCAACAACGGCTTCGTCCATCAACTGCCGGTCCGCCATTCCTGGACCCGGATCGTGCTGCAGCGCGGCGTGGTGCGCGATCCGGTGTTGTGGGGCTGGTATCAGGCCGGCCTCACCCAGTCCCTGGGGGCGCGACGCGACGGATCGATCCTGTTGCTCAATCCGGCAGGCGGCAAGCTCATGGCGTGGAACTTCAAGGGCGGCATCGCGGCGAAATGGGGCGGCCCCGAACTTAATGCCATGGAGAACGCCATCGCGCTCGAAAGCCTCGAGATCGCCCATCACGGACTCACGCATACCAACATCGGCGCGACCATCGATGTCGGCGCCGTCGTCGACACCGTCGTGGGGATATTTCGCTGATGGTCACGATCCAGCATCTCGAAGTGCAGTTCGACGTGGAGGGCGGCGAGGAAGAGCAGCTCTTCGTGTCGATGTTCAACAAGTACATCGACGAATGGGCGCGCCGCCAGGATGCCCGTCGCCGCGTCAACGACAGCATGAGCCGCAACCGCGATCTCGGCGACGGCGACAAGGGGAGGGGGCGCTAGCGGATGCTCACACCCGTCAAATCGGCCGGCCAGAGTCTGGTCAAGGCCTATCTCGAAATACTGGTGCCGAAGAACGTGCCGGTGCCGATCATCCCGTTGCACTTCAACCCGACCGAATATCAGCTGCAGAAGACGAACAACTTCGCGGAAATCCCCATTCCGGGGCTGGAGTCGCCCCCCATCCAGTTCATTCGGGGCACCAGCGAAAAGCTCGTCGCCGACCTGGTCGTCGATACCTCCGACACGCTGGAAGACGTGCGCGAGATCTATACCGACGCTCTGCGCGACCTGATGCGCATCAATGCCGAACTGCACGCCCCTCCGATCGTACGGCTCACCTGGGATACGCAGGTCTTCAAGGGGGTGGTCGAGTCCCTCAACATCACCTTCACCCTGTTCAAGCCCGACGGCATTCCGATTCGCGCCAAGCTCAATCTGACCTTGAAGGAATATCGTCCGGTCGACGTCCAGGTGAAGGAGTCGCCGAAGTCGTCGCCCGACGTCGAAAAGCGCCACATCGTGCGGCGCGGCGACAGCCTGGCCTCGATCGCCAGCATGGCCTACGGCGACGGCTCGCAGTGGCGCGAGATCGCCCGCAGCAACGGCATTCAGGATCCGCGACGGCTCGACCCCGGGCTCGAGCTCGTCGTGCCGCGGTTGAGGTGACCCGTGGCGACCTCCGTCCTCAAGTCCGCTCGCCCGGCCGACGACTACTACGTGCCGGACTTCCGCGTCGAAGTCGAAGGCGCGGTGCTCGATGCCGAAGCGCATGGCGATGTGCTCGAGCTGAAGGTCGTCATGGACATGGACAACATGACCAGCTTCGACTTCACCATCAACAACTGGGACGACAAGACCGTCTCGTTCAAATACAGCGACACCGACACCTTCAATGTCGGAAACAGCGTTCACGTCCTGATGGGCTATGCCGGCAAGCTGCTGCCGATGGTGACCGGCCAGATCGCGACAATGAGTCCGCACTTTCCCGAGAGCGGGCCGTCCACGCTGACCGTCGGCGGGCTCGACGGAATGTTCCGCCTGCGCGACCGCAAGCCGGCCGAAGGCGAGGTCACGAAGTATCGGAACATGGCCGACTGGCAGATTGCCGAAGCCGTGGCGCAGCGCAACGGCCTGAAGTCGAAGGTCACCCGCGAGGGGCAGGTCTACGACGAGATCGTGCAGAAGAACCAGGACGACGCGACGTTCCTGATGGAGCGCGCCAAGCGGATCGACTTCGACTGCTATGTGCGAACGGACCCCGGCACCGGCGAAGGCGTGCTGCACTTCGAGAAGCCGACGGACGGCCGCGACAGCTCGGTCATTCGCGTTTACCAGTTCATCTGGGGCGAGAATCTCGTCAGCTTCAATCCGACCATCAACCTGTCCCGTCAGGTCGGCAAGATTACCGTGCGCGGCTGGAACGACCGCACCAAGCAGGCGATCGTCGCCACCGCCGAGGCGAAGGACCTGCCGAAGGCCGGCAAGACGCAGGGCGGCAAGAGCGGACCCGAGGCCGTCGAGAAATCGATGGAGGGCAAGCACGAGGTCGTGGTCGACGTGCCCATCAACAGCGAGGAAGAGGCGCGCTGGCTGGCCAATGCACTGCTGGCCGAGCGCGCCGAGCAGTTCATCACCGGCACCGGCCAGGCGATCGGCCTGCCCGATCTGAGACCGGGCGACAATGTCGAGATGAAGGGCCTCGGAGAGCGCTTCGACGGTCCCTACTACGTCACCAAAGTCGAACACGTGATCAACGAGTCCGGTTATCGGACCCAGTTCGATGTTCGCCGCCTCTATGACGGGATCCAGCCGATATGACCACACAGCCTCGATCGCGCAGCACCGACCAGCGCTTCTACGGCGTCTTCGAAGGGATCGTCACCAGTGTCGAGGATCCGCTCAACGAGGGGCGGGTCAAGCTCACCTTCCCGTGGTTCCACGACAAGATGGAGAGCGAGCTGGCGCCGGTGATGCAGTTCTTCGCCGGCCCCGACCATGGCTCCTTCTTCGTGCCCGAAGTGGGCAGCCTAGTGCTTTGCGCTGCCCGCCACGGCGATCTGCGCCATCCGATCGTCATCGGCTGCCTTTACAACGGCAAGGACAAGCCGAATTCCGATCACGTGCGCAAGCGCGAGATCGCGTCGGTCAACGGGCACAAGCTGACGATGATCGATTCCAACGGCGACAGCGCCGGCGGGGTGATCCTGGAGGACGCCAGCGGCTGCAAGGTGATCCTGTCGTCGACTGGCCATGTCGTCATCAAGGCGGTCGGCGCCCTGACCCTGGAGGCGCCGCACATTCGCTTTCGCGGCGCCGGCTTCAATCGAGTGCTCACCCTCAACAACAATCCCATCTGAGGGCGGCGTATGCCGAACATCGACATCCCTGTGCCCGAGGAGCTTCAGGAGCTGATGGCGGCCCCGAAGTGCCTTGACCTCAGGCCGCCGCCGCCCAAGACGATGAAGATCCAGCTCCCGAGCGGCGGCGCACTGACGGCGCTTCACGACATCGGCAAGGCCGTTCCGACCGACTGCTCGTTGGCCTTCAGCCTCATGATGCAGATCATGCCGTTGATGGCGAGCATGGAATGCATACTGAAGGTATTGAAGCTGCTCAAGCCGCTGAGTGACGCCGTCACCAGCCCGCCGCCCACGCCCGCTCTGATCAAGGAAATCGTCGAGGCCGTGGCCGACCTGGCGCCGTGTTTCCTGTCGATCACGCCGGCCGGCATGATCCCCTTCGTGCGCGACATCCTGTGTCTGCTGCTGGCGATACTCAACTGCCTGATCGGTCAACTGAAGTCGCTGTCGGAGCTCGTCGGAGGATTGACGATCCAGCTCGAGGCGGCGGAGGCCAGCGGCAACAAGGACCTGGTGGCCATGCTGCAATGCGCGCAGGAGAACAGCCTCAACTCCATGCAGCATCTGATGAACGGCTTCGGGCCGGTTGGCATCATCCTGGACCTGATGGCGCCGATGATGAGCATTGCCGGCGTGAGCGCAATCAAGCTCCCCGCGCTCGGCGATTCTTCCTCCACGGCAGGTCTCACCGATGCGCTCACGGCGCTGCAGTCGGTCGTCGACACGATTCAGACCGCCGTCGACGCCCTTGGGGGGTGCCAGTGATGGCCGGCCCGTCGTTCCTCGGGCGCGGATGGCGCTTCCCCATTCAACCCGATGCAGGGGGCGGGCTCGGCTACACCGAGGGTGGCGCCAACATAGAGCAATCGCTGCGCATTCTTCTCATGACATCGCTCGGCGAGCGCATCATGCGGCCAACGTTCGGTTGCGAGGCGCCGCGGCTGGTGTTCGCCCCGGGGAGCGTTCAGTACCTCGGACTGCTGGAGACGACGGTGCGCGAAGCGGTGCGCGATTGGGAACCGCGCGTGCAGCTCGACGACGTCGCGGTCGAGGCCGTGCCCGGCGACGAGACCCGCGTCAACGTGAACATCGACTACCGAATTCGCGGCAGCAACACGCGCCTCAATCTGGTCTTTCCCTTCTATCTCGGACAGGTGGGGATCGACACATGACCCTGCAGGCCGTCCGCCTCGACGATCTGACCTGGCGCGACATGGTCGATGCCATCCGGGGCCGCATTGCCGCGGCGTCGGACGAGGAGTGGACGCTGCATGCGCCGGTGGATCCCGGTGTCACGCTGATCGAGCTGTTCGCCTACCTGCTGGAGCAGCGCCTGTATTGGATGGATCAGATTCCCGATGCGCTGATCCACGGGCTGATCGCCCTGCTCGGTGCCGAGCGCAGGCCAGCGATCGCAGCCCGCACGCTGCTGGAGTTCGCGCAGAACGCACCGGCGCAGGTCGCCGCGGGAACGGTCCTGGAAATTCGCAACGGCGACAGGCTCGTAAGGATTGCCACGGACGAGGACGCGGCACTCCTCAAGGTCGAACGGATCGACGTTACCGGCCCCTTTGGGTCGACGTCGGCGCGGGTCGAGACGGGGCCTCGCTGGGCGATGCAGGCGCTCACGCTGTTGCCGGCCGACGGCTCGGCCGCCGAGGTGACCGTGACGCTCTGGCTGCGGCAGGCACCCGATCCGGCCCAGGCCGGCAGGCCGTTGCCGCTGTTCATCGAGCTCGATGCGCCGTCACGAATTGCCGCGAGCTGGTCGACGGAGGCGGTCGGGGACGTGCCCGTCCCGGCGACGCTGACCTGGTGGTACGGCGATTCGGGGACGCAGCAGCGCCGCCAATTCGCGGCCAACGAGGTCGACGATCGAACCCAGGGTTTGCGTCGGTCGGGGATCGTGCGTCTGGCGATACCCGCCGCGTGGGCGCCGGCGGGGCCGGCCGTCAGCGGGCTGACACCCTATCAGCTCTGGTTGCGGTGCGAGAGCGCGTCGTTTGCCGCGCCACCCCGGCTGTTGCGGCTGATCCCCAACACTGTCGCAGCCGCCCATTCGGTGGACGTGCAGGTGGCGGCTGCAGACCTCGATGCCCAGTTCGATCTCTGGATGCCGTTGCCGGGGATGACCCTGACCCTGGGCGACCAGTCGCCGCCGCTCGAGGACAGCGTGCAGCTGAAGCTGCTCGGGCGTGATCGGGTGTGGCGCGACTGGACGCCGACCTGGGACTTCTCGCGGCATGGTCCGGCGGACGCGGTGATGCTGGTCGACCGCGTGTTCAACTGCTTGAGATTTCCCGACGGCCTGACCGGTCGCCTGCCGGTGGTGGACCGGAAGGCCGCCGTGCGGGCGGAACTTGGCTATCGGGCGGGCGGCGGAGAAGCCGGCAATCTCGGCAGCGGCCTGGAATGGACGGCCGCCGCACTCGACTCGACCGCCATCAATCCTGTGCCGGTCCGGGGCGGCAAGGAGACCGAGACCGCCGGCGAAGCGCGCGATCGGGTGGCGGCGATGCTGATCGAGGTCGAGCGGGCCGTCACCGCCCGGGACCACGAAGACCTTGCTGTCGGCACGCCGGGTGTCGCTGTCGGGCGGGCGAAGGCGATTGCCGGTTTTCATCCGGCATTCCCCTGCGTCACGGTGCCGGGCGCGATCAGCGTCTTCATCGTCCCCGAAGCACCCCGGGCAACCGGCTGGCTGACCAGCGACCGAGCCGTGAAGGCGCCGCAGCCCGATCCCGGCATGCTGGCGCATGTTCGCGCGAGGCTGGAGGAGCGCCGGCTGGTCGCGACCGAGCTGTTTGTTCTGCGGCCGGTCTACCGTGCGGTGGATGTCGTCGCCACCGTCGCCGCGGGGCCGTTGGACAGGACGGCGCTGGCCGACCAGATGCGGTCCGGGCTCGTTCTCTATCTCGACGCGCTGGTCGGCGGCAACGAAGGACAGGGATGGCCGTTCGGGCAGCCCGTGCGGCCGTCGGAACTGGCGCACCAACTGCAACTGCTCGCGGGCAGCGATGCGGTGGTCGAACGGGTGGCGGCGCGCCTGGTCGATCCGGCGGCGCCGGGCGCCGCCTACGAAGACTGCGTCGACATCGTCATCGCCGCGCACGAACTGGTGGTTCTGAATTCGCTGACGGTCAAATGGACGTCGCGCAGCGATCGTCACGGGGGGCTGAGATGAGTACGCCCTGGTGGGGTCGCGAACGTAGCCCGCGCGATGCTGCTGTAGTCGTGCCGGGTCCAGGTCCGGCAGTGCAGGTGCCGCGGCTTCATCCCGCGAGGCGCACCGACATCGTGCGCGAGCTGCTGGCGCGCGCCGCCGCCTACACGCCCGATTGGACCAACCAACGTCCGGGAGATGCCGGCTATGCCTTGGCATTGCTGTTCGGTGAACTCAGCGAGCCGGTGCTTCAGCGTCTCAACCGGCTGCCCGAGAAGAGCTTCGTCGAATTCCTGAACGCCGCGGGGATCAGCCCGCTGCCGCAGCAGCCAGCGCGCGTGATGCTGACCTTCACCGCGGACCAGGGCGCGCCGGGGTCGGTATTGGTGCCGCGCGGCTTCCAGACATCGGTTGCCGCCGCGGATGGCTCCGGCCAGACCGTGATCTTCGAGACCGAACGCTCGGTAAGTGCGGCGTCGCTTTCGATGGCGGCGGCGTTTCGCAAGACCGGCGGCCTGTTCGAAGAGATCGACCTGGCGGCCGCGCTGGTCGAAGGGGCACCAGCCTGGCTCCCATTCGGCGCCCGACCGCCCGTCGGAGCGACGCTCATGATCGGCTTGCTGGGCGGCACGGCGCCACGGGGCGAGCTGTCGATCGCGTTCGTTCTCGCCTCGACCGACGGGGCGCCGCCGCCTTTCGCCACCGGTGGCGATATCGGCGCGGCCGAGCCTGGGGCATTCCTCAAATGGGAAATCCTCGATGGCACCCGCTTCGAAGCGGCGGCCGTGGTCCGCGATCAGACGCGAGGCCTGACCCAGAGCGGTATCGTCGAGCTGCGCGTGCCGGAGCGCTGGCGACTGGGCAGGCCGGAGGGCATCGACCGCGACCAGGCGATGTTCTGGCTGCGTGTGCGGCTCATTCATGGCGAGTTCGCCACACCGCCGACCGTGCGCTCCATGTACCTGAACGCGGTCGAAGCCGTCGCCGTGCGCACGGTGCGCGACGAGGTTCTGGAGTATGTGCCGGGCTCGGATCGTCGCCGTATGCGGCTAAGCCAGTTGCCGGTCATTCCCGGGACGCTTGAGCTGGTCGTGCTGGAGGGTGGCCTGGAGGGCGACGGCGAAACGCCCTGGTCGGCCACCGACCGGCTGGTGACGCACGGTTCCACCGACAGGGTCTACGTGCTGGACGCCGAGGCCGGCGAAATCCAGTTCGGCGACAACGTTCATGGCATGCGGCTGCCGCGCGGTTTCAGGCACGTCGTGGCGCGCTCCTACCAGGTCGGCGGCGGCACGGCGGGGCGGGTTGCCGCCGAATCGTCCTTCGGTCTGATCCAGTCGCTCCCGTTCCTGATCGCGGCGACCAACCCGCAAGCTGCAAGCGGCGGCCGCGATGGCGAAACGCGCGAACAGACGATGAATCGCGGCCCGGAAGAAATACGCACCCGCGGCCGCTCCGTGACATTGGCCGATTACGAGTTGCTGGCACGGCAGGCAGAGGGGGCGGATGTGGAGCGCGCCCATGCCATCGGCGGCCGCGATATCAGGTTTCCCGGTGCCGTGGCGCCGGGTTCGGTGACCGTGTTGCTGGTGTCGTCGGACCGCGGCGGCGAGCCGCCACTGCCCGATGCCGGCAGCCTCGAGGCGACGGCGCGCTGGCTGACCGCTGAGGTTGCCCCCGCGGGTATCCAGGTCGTGACCGGCTCCCCGCGGTTCTACCGCGTGGGCGTGCGTGTGTCGGTGGTCGTCAAACGGGCGGCCGACGTGGGCAGTACGGTGCAGTCGGCGCTGCAGAACCTCCAGGACTACCTGCATCCGCTCAAGGGCGGCGAAGACGGCGACGGCTGGCCGTTCGGCGGCGTGATCCGCTACCAGGCGCTGGTGCGCATGCTGCTCGATCGTTCGCGGGGCGACCTTGTCGCCGTCTCGGGGCTGAACCTCGTCGTCGACGGCGTCCTCCAGGGGCGTTGCGAAGACTATGCGATCGCCGCCGACGCCCTGATCTGGCCGGCAGGGCACGAGGTATTGCCGGTCGGAGAGGAGGCGGGTCGATGAGCTGCGCCCCCGACAAAACCACTTTCCGCCTGCTCGACGCCTATGTCGGTTGGGACGAAGATGCGGTCAAGAACTTGGTGGGGATGGACGATCCGGCGGGCATACGGCTGGCGTCGCTGACGCGACAGATAAGTGCCGGCGCCATTTCCGCGGCAATCCCGCCGGCCTGGCTGGCACGTGGATGCTCGCCCTGCCAGTGGTACCTCATCACGTGCTGTCCGCCGCAGTCGCGCATCCTCGAGCTCAATTCCTGCACCGACGGGTGGCGCCCCCTGCTCAAGGGGCGGTGCTACTCCGATCCCCTCGTTTGCGCCACGGCGATCGCGGCGTACCGCGACCGCATCGCGGTCAGCGATCCGGGCGCGCATCGCGTCTGGTTCTGGCGCCGCGGCGGTGCGGAGTTCGCTTTCGCCATTGCAATGGCGCAGCCGGGCCCGCTCGCTTGGGCGCCGTGGCACGAATGGCTCGTCGTGGATCTGGCGGCTTCGGTGTTGCGACGCTTCGATCCCACCGGTGCCGAACATCACGCGCCGATCCCCTTGCCGGGCACCGCTGACCGGCTGGCCGTCGACTCCAAGTGCCGGATCTGGCTGATCACGCGCGACGACGGAGTCTACAGCATCTGGGCGGCCGCTCGGGGCGAGACATTCGCCAGCATGTCGATCAACGACCTGTCGCAGGCATTCGGCGATACCGGCCTGCGCAACGTCGCCGACGGCCGTCTTTGCCTGGAGTACGAGGTTGATGGCGAGAAGCGCCTGCGCTGCTTCGACTGCCATGGGCGGCCCATCGACCCTTCGCCGCCACGCGCCGAGGCGCTCTACCAAACCCATGGCCAGTTGCTCACTCTGGCCATCGACAGCGGCATCCCCCGTTGCCGCTGGCATCGGGTACGCATCGATACGGACGTGCCTCCGGGGACGGGCATCGCGCTTGCCGTGTCGACCAACGAGGAACCGGAGCCTGCGCCGCAGGGCGCGATCATCGAAGCCGAGTGGCAAGGGTTCGCGGCGGGGCGACCGCATCCGGCGGACTGGAACCAGGGGCCGCAGGGTACATCCGACTTCCTGATCGATCAGCCTCCGGGACGCTACCTCTTTGTCCGGCTGCGGCTGACCGGTGACGGACTGCAGACACCGCTCGTGCGACGCGTCCGGCTCGACCTTCCGCGCCAGACGAGTTTCGATCGCCTGCCCGCGGTCTATCGCGACAACCCGACGGCAGAGGATTTCGGCGAGCGTTTCCTGTCGCTGTTCGATGCGGCCGTCGCAGATATCGACCGGGTGATAGAGCGCTATCCGGCCCTATTCGATATCGACGGCGCTCCCCAGGAGCTGCTTCCGTGGTTGGGCGGCTTCCTGGGCGTCGCAATGGATCCGGGCTGGGCGCCGGAGCGGCGCCGCGCCATCCTGAAGGCGGTGCCGGAGCTCTACCGCAGGCGTGGCACGCCGGCGGGTCTGCGCCGGGCGCTGGAGCTCGTGCTCGATGTCGATCCCGCGATCACCGAGACCGCGATCGAACGGCCCTGGGGCGCGATCGGCCAGTCGCGGCTCGACGCCGTGCGTCTGTTCGGTCAATCCGCCGCTCGTGTCCGGCTCGGGCGCTCCGCACTTTCCAGCGCGCCGGTCTGGAGCATCGGCAATCCGGACCTCGATGCGATCAATTCCAATGCCTACCGCTTCCGTGTCCAGTTGCCGGTGTTGGCGGATGCCGATCTGCGCGAACGCGCGGAACAGATCGTCGAGGCGCTGAAGCCTGCCCATACCGTGGCCGATATCCGGCAGAACGGCCTGATGGGCATCATTGTCGGGCCAGGCTCCAGTGTCGGTGTCGATACGGCCCTGGTGTCGACGCCGCCCCCCGTGCTGGGCGGGCCGTCCGGCGTTCGACTGAACCGCGCCTCGGTCCTGTGGGCGGCCAAAGACTCCGTTCCCTCCGGTATCCAGATTGGCCGTGCATCGGCGGTCGGTATCCATACGATCATGGAGTAGCTCGATGACCATTCAAAGCCCGAAGGCCAAGCACGTCTGTGCCGAGATCCCCGAGTTCGAGAGGCTCAATTACTTCTACGGGCAGATGCTCAGTGCGGCCGATTTCCGCGCCGAGCAGTCCTACTTCCGAGAGAAACTCAAACTGCACAATCGGTGCCTGCACGGCTACGGCGTGGTGTGCGGGCTGGAGGTCTGTCCCGTTCCGGTCGAGACCTGCTGCGAACCGAAGGACAAGGAGAAGATCCAGCACCTCAAGGCGGAACTGGAGAAAGCCGATGCCGAGGTCGGCCAGATCGAACGGCAACTCGCGGATCCGAAGCTCGACGAGCAGAAGCGCAAGCAACTGCAGGATCAACTCGCAGCCCCGAGGACGAAGCGCGAGGAAATGCGACGGGCGCTCAAGGGCAAGCCGGGCGGCGGCGACCATTGCAATGACGACAAGAAGCCGGACGCCGACGTTGTCGTGAATTGCGGTCTCGCGCTCGACTGTCATGGCAACGAGCTGGTGTTGCGCAATCCCGTGCAGATCGATCTGTGGTCGTCGCTCAAGATGTCCGAGCAGAAGCGCCTGAAGGAGGAAGGCAAGGGCATCATCTACCTGAGCATCTGCTATTGCGGCGAGCCGACCCATCCGACGCGCCCGGTGCTGCCCGATAGCTGCGGCGTCGTTGCCGATTGCAACTACGGCAAGAGCCGCGACTCCGTGCGGTTACGCGTCGGTCTCGAGAAGCCGGCCGACGACGACCGGTGCGAACCCTGCTGCTCGGACTGTACGGACGAGTGCCTGCTGCTCGCCGCCATCGCGTGGGAGGCGCCGGGACCGATCGAGCGAGACGACATCGACAACAGCGTACGCCGCCCGATCTCGCTCTACGTCCCGACGGCGATCACCGGAATAAGCTGGCAGCACGGCGAGACCTACTCGCCCGGCGAGGCGAAGACCGTGCTCGGCACCGAAACCGAGACCGGCCGCAGCGATGGTATCGAGGTCACCTTCTCGCGCCCGGTCTATGCCGAGACGCTGACACGCGGCGTCGTCGAGTTGTGGCGCGTGCAGGGCGGCCGCGGCCTGCGCGGCATGATCTCGAACATCGAAGGTCGGTATGTCGACAAGCCGGCCAGCGGGCTCGTCACCTCGTTCAAGTATCGCGACGAGTCGGGCGAGACGCTGAACGACGGCGATCGTGTTCTGCTCATCATTCGTGGCGATTTCATCCTCGACGCCTGTTGCCGGCCGCTCGATGGCAATCATGTCGGGGGCCGGGTGCCGCAATTGGCGGCCTACAAGAGCCAGGCCAAGCCGCATCACGAGCACCACGGCGAGCAGGGCTGTGACGGCGACGACGGTCCGTGTCGGGTGCCGCCCGGCGGCATCGGCCCGTGGAAGTCGGGCAACGGCACCGCCGGCGGCACTTTCGAGAGCTGGTTCTACATCGATTGAACGCGCAGGAGTGAGTGTCATGAACGCAATGACGAAATCGAATCCCTGCTCATGTGGCTCTAATGGCGGCTCTAATGGCGGTTCCGGCGGAGGCTGCGGCTGTGGCGGCAATTGTTCCGGCGGCGGAGATTGCGGCTGCGGCGGCATATGCGGCAACGAATGTGCAGGGGGGCCGCTGCAGCGGCCGCTGTTCTTCGCCGGCCAATTGCTGACCGAAGACGATCTGCAGTTGCTGTCGGATTATGCGGCGACCAAGGCGCGCCTGCACAACCGTTTCCTGCACGGCGCCGGCGTCGTCTGCGGCCTGCTGGTCGGTTGTCATCCGTGCGGCGACGGCAAGGTCATCGTCCATTCGGGCGCCGCGCTCGATTGCTGCGGCAACGACATCTACGTGCCGTGCTCGGTCGAGCTCGACATCAACAAGATGGTCGCCGATCTGCGCATCAAGATGCGCGGCGGCCACGATTGCGGCGATCCGTGCGAGGCCGAGTGCGATGACTCGCCCGACGACGTGAAATGCCTCGACAGGAAGGGGCGTCGCTACTGTCTCTATATCGAGTATTGCGAGGAACTCGAGGAGCCGGTCACGCCCTATGTCAGCAATGGCAATTGCGCGGTTCAGGTATGCAAGCCCACGCGCATCCATGAGGGCTACAAGTTCGAGTTGCGCTGCCCGACGGAGGAACACGAACCCGACAACATCTCGACCCGAATACGCGCCTGCATCGGCGATCTGACCAGTGCCGACAAGTCCGCCAGCGATGCGCTGGCGACCGAAGCCTACAGCCGTCGTTATCGGCAGGCCGCGCCCTTGGCGAAGGCGGGCCGGATCGTCGAGTTCACCGACGCCGATCACAGCCAGCTCAAGTCGGCGCCGCAAGCCTTGTCCGGCTTGCGGGCTGCGGCACAGGACGGGGTGCCCGGGGTCGCAGGGACCGACGAGCCGATCACGGAGAGCCTGGTCCGGCGCATGCTCGATCAGTACCAATCCACCGCGTCGGCGATCATCCGCTACGACTTGCAGAGCGAGGAGACGAAGAAAGCGCTGGAAGGGACCATGCGCGGCCTCGGTCACGACGTCGAGGCGGCGCGTTCCATGATCCAGTCGGGGGGCCCCCGGTTGAGGACCCTCTCGGCGGCGCATATGGGGTCGGCGCGCGATCGCATCGTGGCCGAGACCTGGATCGGGCAGGGCATGCAATGGACCGATCCCAAGCTGGCCGAAGAGCAGAAAGCCAGCGAGCCGCAGCTCCTCTATGCCTACAACGCGCCGACCTCGGCGGCCCAGAGCAAGCAGTTCGTCAGGGACCTGGAGCAGCTCAGGGACTGGCTGGTCGATCGGCTGGACCACAAGCCGCTGTTCAGTGACTGCCGGCTGCGGTGCGACGTCCTGGCGATCGAGCTGCCGGACAACAACGGCAGAAACGATCCCAAGTTGGTCGTCGACGCGACGATCAAACTCGTCGAGGTGTTCCTGCGCTACCTCGTCGACTGCATTTGTGCGGCCCTCAATCCGCCGTGCCAGCCCTGTCACGACGATGCCGTCAAGCTGGCTTGCCTGACGGTGGAAGACTGCGACGTCGTCCGCATCTGCAACCTGGAGCGCACCTTCGTGCTGAGCGCTCCTGCGATGCGCTACTGGCTGCCGTTCCTGCATACCATCGGAGAACTGCTCGAGAGGGCGTGCTGCGAGTTCGATATCCGGTTGTCCAAGCCTCGCGGTACCGTAAATGTCGACCGCAACCCGCCGGCGGTCGCGGTATTCGGGCGCAAGCAGAGCTATATGGCTACCACCGCACCCGCCTATCGTCACGTCGATGAACAGCCGCAGCTTGCGGCACTGATGCAGATCGCCAATATCGACCAGCGACAGCTCAGCGCCGCGATCAACTTCATGGGCGATGTGGGAGGGCTGGCGCTGGCGACCCGCGATTTCCCGGCCGGCGGGTTCGACCGCGACCTTCTGGGCTTCGGCAGGCAGGCGAAGACATCCTTGATCGACACCGTGGTCAAGGAGCCTGAGCTGCAGGAGTCGCTGGTCAAGTCGTTCGAGAAGCGCTTTGCCGACACCGAGGTCGCGTCGGACAAGGTTGCCAAGGAGCTGCAGGCAGCGCTGCGCGACCAGAAGAGGCGCAACGACAGCCTGGAGCGCCGGCTGGCGAAGCTCGAGTCGGGTCGCCCGTCATGAGCGCGATCAGTCCCGGCGCGTTTCGGCGCCCCACCTTCTACGAAGGCCAGATCATCTCGGCCGCCGATCTGAATTCGGTCGTCATGACCGCTCAGGTCGCCATTGCCCAGCACGAGCGCTATCTCCATCTACCCGGCATCGCCGAAGGCTTGCAGATCGAAGGGATCGAGCGGACGACGTCGGGCGGCGAAACCTACCAGGAGGTGACCGTCAAGCCGGGGCTGGCGGTCGATGGCAACGGCAGGCATCTGGCGATCGCCACAGCCGAACGGCTCAGCGAAGACTTGTTCGACGATCTGGGTGTCGCCATCAACGATCCGCTGGCCTACTACCCGGTGTTCCTGTCGGGTCGGGACGAAACACCGGCCGCTTCGGGCGCCCCCACCTCGGGCTGCCGGGGCAGCGCGCCGACACGGATCGTGGAGATCGCCGTCATCGGCTTCGGCCGGGTCGAGGATGCGGCCGATCCCAACAATGTGGTAACGGCCGACGTTACGGCCGGCCCGGGCGGCGACGCCGGTACCGCGCCGTGGCGGGTCCTGCTCGGCTTCGTCCAGTGGAACAGTGCGCTCAAGCGCTTCAGCGCGGTCACCTCGAGCCATGACGGCATCTCGCCCGCCTATGCCGGCGTGCGGGCCGACGAGGTGGTCGCGCGCGGTGGCAAGCTTGCTTTGCGAACGGCACCACGGACCGTCAGCGGCAACCTCGCTGTCGAGGTCGAAGGCGGGGCGACCGGCGAACTGCGATTCGGTGCACAGAACAGCAGCGGCAATATCGTTCCGGTATTCACCGTCAACGCCAAGGGCGATCTGTTCGCGGCCGGAAAGATTTCCGGCGCCGTGCCGGGCGGGGCCCAGTTCCAGACCGGTTCGACTTTCGACGGCATGCTGCTGGCTCTGCCGCCGGGAGTCACCCAGGCCCAGGTCGACAGCGGAGCGGTGACGCTGCAGGCGCATGTGACGCCCCACTATGGCATCCCGGCATTGCCGCCGCCGGCTGCGCCCCACCGCTGGCTGATGACGCCGATCGAATGCCGCGTGGTCGATCGACGGGTCTATTGCCGCGTGCGCTGGACGCGAACGGATACCAACCAGATCCAGGAAATGCCCGGCGTCTGCGACTACACGCTGACCGCCTTCACGAAGGCTTGAGAAGAGGAGGGTGCCTTGGCCAGCAAGATGGATCTGATCATCGCCGGTCCGGCCCGCCACGTCCTTGCAGCCGGCGTCCGCCAGGATGTGAGTGGACCGCAACCCGATGCAGCCGCGCTTGTCGGCGACGGGCTGATGATACGCGACCCCGTCAGCGGTGTAACGCTGCTGACCGTATTGGCCGAGCACCTGGCCGTGCAGTCCGTCGATCTGCGCGACGATGTCTTGATGATGGCGAGAGAGTTCATCCTGGTCGAGAACCTTCCGGAACAAGGCACGGCGGGTGCTGCCGTGCCGGTCGCGTTCAACGGGTCGACCATCGTCGTCAACATCCCGGCCCAGGCTCCCGAGGGCGGCGCGAAGGTCTGGGTCTATGTAAGCGGTGCGGCACAGCCGATCGTCCATCAGCTCCAGATACCCAAGTTGGCGACGACGGCATCGGAGCCGCTTGTGCTGGCGAGCGGCATCTACTGGGCACTGGTGCTGGCGCCGGGCTGCAAGGCAGAGATCGTCAAGGCCACCATCCCGTAACGGCGCAAGCGATGACCGAGGTCGTCATCCGTCACTGCATCCTGCGCGTGGTCCGGCACGGCGGCAGAAGCTGGGGGCCGGATCGCCGGGGCCTTGTCGATCGGGTGACGCGGATGCTGCCGCAGTTGATCGCGGCGCGACTGGAAGAATTGCTCGGCGAGGCCGACGGTGAAATCGCCGAGCCGATCCGCGTCGCGATCAAACTGAACGGCGTGGGTCCCCTCAGTGACGCCGGCTTGCGGGAGGCCGTTTCCGCCGCCCTCACGGCCGACAGCTTGCCCCTGCAGGCGGGCTCTGGATTGGCGCCGCCGCGGTCGGCGTCGCAGGCCGACCCAATCGCGGCGATTTCGGCGACACCATTGGAGGACGCCGGACTGTCCGCAGCGATGACGTCCCAAGGTCTGCGGGCACTGCTCCTGCGCTGGCGGAACCAGGGAGACTTGCTGCGCCGTCTGCGCGGCTTTTCGCCGGTGACGCTGCGGGCCTGGCTCACGGCCCTGGTCGAAACCGTGGATCGGTCGGCCGAAGAGCCCGAGGTCGATGCCGAGGTCCTGGCCCGGGAGGCTGCGACCATCCGCGATCGGCTGATCGAGGCGGGCGGATTGCGTGGTCACACCGATCGCCTTCGCCTCCTTCTGATGGTGGAACTCGCGGCGCGGCACCGGCGGCTGCCACCATCCGACAGGCTCTGGCGAATGATCGATACCGCCGTTCCGCCTGCCTCGACGCCAGCGCAAACGGCGGCGGCGGCAGGGGCGTTACCGGCGACGGAAGTCGATGCCGCGTCGCCGCCGGTCCAATTCTCAGGGCCTGACCAGGCCGTCCGTCGGGCAACGCCGGCGGCACAGTCGAGGCCGGTCGCGCCGACGCTGGGCAAGGATGTCGCGCTCTGTTCCGTGCTGCCGTTCCTGGTGCTCGGCATGCTGCGCCGCATCGGATGGCTCGAGGTTGCCTCGGCCACCTTCGAGGCCCTTGCAATGCCCGATCGCGGGGCCGTCTTCGCAACGGCGCTCGCCTACAAACTGCTGCCGCCGCCGCGCAAGGGATGGCATCGCAATCCAGAGATCCTGCGCACCGCAGCGGCCTTCGCCGGGCTCGATGTCGCGCCGTCGCCGGCGGCATTCGAGGCCTGGCACCGCGACGCCGAGGGAGGGCTGAGCGCGATCGACGGGTTCGTGGTGACCGAACTTGCCAACGGACATGATGTCGAGCAGCCGCTGCTAATCGCCAGGCCGACCAATCATCTCGGTGCGGGATGGTTGCTGCTCGATGCCGATGGCTTGTTTCCGGTGGCGTGGGCCGGGGACGAAGGCAGCCTGCTGTCGAGTCTCGCAGAGTTTGGTCCATCGGTGGTGGTGGTGGTCAGCGCGGAGGCCGCCTCGCCCGAATTGATACGCGGCTTGATCGGAGCTCGGCGCGCTTTCGTGACGGACGCTCGGCCGGGACGCGGCGAAGACCTGCAACGGCTCGCAGGCATGCCCGGCATATGGACATCGGCGGCAGAGGCGTCGCCGGATCGCCTGCGCGCCGCAGCGAAGCGCCAGGCCGAGCTGGAGGCGGCCGCGGCCGGCATCAACCGCGCCTTGATCGCGCAAAGACCCGTGGTGCCGGGCCGTGACGGTCTGGACATCGAGCGCGCTGCGCTACTCTCGGCATCGACCGGGCTTGGAATGCTAGCCTGGACATTGTGGCGTGACCGCGAAGCGGTCGATCCGCTGCTGGCGCTGGACCGTTTGGGTGATCTCGACGGATCGGCCCGCTTCACCGAGGCGGCTGTCGCGATTCGCCCCGCCATCGGTCGCCGCTACCTCGACCTGAAGGAACACAAGGTCCTGGACGACATCCCGGGAGTACCGTGGCTCGGAGGCCGAACGGTGACGTTCGTGGGCCCGTGATGACTCTGGTCGCCAATCCGGAGCCCTTGATGTCCGACCGGTCGCCGGACAGGGAACTTGCGGTCGAGCATCTGCTGCTGAGGCTGCGCCCCATCAATCGAGCCCTGAAGATGGCTGCCGAAAGCCGCGCGGCGATCGGCGCCAAGCTGATGCGCCCCGATGTTCGGCAGAGTTGCATTACCGAACAGCATGTCCTCCAGTTGTTTGCCGAAGCCGACAGGTTTTCCAAGGCGGCAAGTGCGTTGCCCTTCGATCTTCAGCCGACGGCCGACGAATCGCGCCAGGAGGAGCGACTGCGCAACGTGGCAACGCGGCGCGGCTGGAGGCTGCCGCTCGATACCATGGCCGAGCAATTCGACCTGACGTCCTTCGAGACGAATGCGGTGCTGGTTTGCGCCGCGCCACAAGTGTCGAACGCCTATCATCGCATCTACGCCTACATTCATGACGACCTGAACCGTCTGGCGCCCAGCCTCGAACTGATCATCGGGCTGCTGTCATCGAGCTTGATCGAACAGTTTGCGCACCGCGAGAAGCTGGCGCCGCAGGGCCTGCTGTGCCGTCACGGCATTCTTCGCGCCGAGACCGAACCGGCCAATCCGCTGCATCGCGAATACAGGCTCGACGTCGCGGCCTTCGATGCGCTGGTGCGGCCCGGTGTCGACTGGCGCGGCGCCTTCCGCGATGCCGACCTTGTCGAAACGGCGTCGGCGCTGCCGCTGGCGATCTTCCCCGATCGGCAGGAGCTCCTGCGGGTGACGGGGCTGCTGCAGACGGGCGGCCGATACGCCATCGGCCTGTGGGGCAAGCCTCACCATGGTGGCGCCGAGGCGGCTGCTGCCGTGGTGTCGGCGGCCGGCCGCATGCTGCGCCGCTTCCCGATGGAGCCGGCGGAAGAGCCGCACGTCGGCGAGTTCCTGCGGGTGGCCGAAGCTCTCGATGCCGTGGTCTGGATCGATGCCGACAACCTGCCGGGCCGTGAAGATGCGGCCCGGCTCGCCGCCCGACTGACGGCGCGCTCCGTGAGCGTCCTGACGACCGGCAGCGAGCCCTGGCGGCCGCTCGAATTGCTGAACGGCCGCGCCCTCATCGACGTGGTGCTTGCGGCTCCCGGCCGGTTGGAGCGTCAGAGGTTCTGGCAGGCCGCGGCGCCCGATGCCGGACCGCAGACCTGCCTGACCCTGGCCGACCGGTATCAGTTCAGCCCGGGCGCCATGCGCGCCGCTGTTTCGGCCGCCGAGCTGCATCGCCGCACGACCTATGGCGATGCCGATACGGCGTCCGACGTCTCGCTCGAGCGCGCCTGCCGCACGATCAGCCTGCGGCAGGTCTCCCAGTTCGCCAGGACGATCATGCCACGCCGTCGCCCGGAGGAGCTTGTCCTTCCATCCGACCTGCATCGGCGGGTCGTCGAGGTCGCCGGTTTTTACCGTGCCCAGGCGCTGGTCGACGAAGGCTGGGGGTTCGGGCGCCTGCTGTCGGGGGGCGGTATCAAGGTGCTGATGACGGGCGATAGCGGCACCGGCAAGACCGCCGCCGCAGAAGTGATCGCCGGAGAAGTCGACCGCGACCAGCCGATGCTGAAGGTCCATCTCGCCAGTGTCGTGTCAAAGTGGGTGGGCGAGACGGAGAAGAACCTGGATGCGGTGTTCCAGCACGCCGAGGAAAGCCACGCCGTGCTGTTCTTCGACGAGGCCGATTCGTTGTTTGCCAAGCGTGGCGAGGTCGACAAGGGGTCCGACAGATACGCCAATCTCGAGGTTGGCTTCCTGCTTCAGCGACTGGAGGATTTCGGCGGTTTGGCAATCCTCGCCAGCAATCACAAGGACCAGATCGACGAAGCCTTCATGCGCCGCTTTCAGGTGGTGCTGCACTTTCCCCGGCCGACACCGGGCGAGCGCCTGCGCCTGTGGCGCCTGGCCCTGCCGCCGCAGGCGCCGCTGGACGCCGACATCGACTTCGACCTGCTGCAGAAGCTCGATCTGACGGGCGCCGGCATCGTCAATTCGGCCCGGACCGCCGCGCTTCTGGCGGCCCTGGAGCAAGCGCCCGGTATCGGCATGGCGCACCTGGTTCCGGCGATCGCCCGGCAGTTCCAGCACGAGGCACGCTTGCTGCCGATGTCCCAACTCGGTCGTCATGCCGCGCTTGCGGCGGCGCCCCCAGCGCCACCCCCATGAGTCCGCCGCGCACGCGACCGCGACGGCCGAGCGTGACGGTCACGCATGAAACGAGGCCGAAGGGACCCCCGCGCGCACCGCCTCGGCGAGACCCGTTGCAATCCGCCTATGGAAACAGCGTCGCCAATACGATCGTCTTCACCGACCCGCTCGTGATCACGGCGTCGCCGCCCAAGCCGGCCGACACGATCACCTTCGAGCCGGAAGTGATCACGGCCCGGCCGCCTCCTGCCGCTCCGAGCAAGACCATCACCTTCGAGCCGGAAGTGATCACCGCCCGGCCGCCCCCTGCCGTTCCGAGCAAGACTGCCGTTCCGAGCAGAACCATAACGTTCGAGCCGGTGGTGATTACCGCGCGCGCTCCGGCTCAACCGGAGAAGCCGCCGCAGACGGCAGGCAGCGAAGCGATCGTGCTGGCGCCCGTGACCATCTACGGGCGGGCGCCGCCGCGGGAAGCTGCTGCCAAGGATCCCGCCCCAGCTGCCAAGGTCGGCAAGGACGGCGAGGTGGTGTTCGAGCCGGACGTCATCGTCGGTCGCGCCCCGGGAGTTTCGGTAGAGGCGGGAGAGGGTCCTGATCAGACCGGTCCGCTCGGGAAGATGGCACCGGACGACAAGCGGCCTCCATCGGCGACCGATCTGAAGCACGTAGACCCTGACGGCACGCCCAAGCCCAAGGCGACCGCCGGCGAGGAGGGCGAGGCCGTCGTTCCAGAAGGCGAGGACGAGGAGAGCGAGAGGAAGCCCGGCGCGCCGGTCTCGAAGGACGACAAGGTCTCGGAGGAGGGGCTGCCGAAGCCGGCCGCCGTCGCCCAGCAGGCGGCGGCCCCGCAACCGGCCGCCGCTGCCGAGAGCGGCGGCGTCGCCGACCTTGCCGCCTGGCGTTCGCGGGTCAGCGCGGCTACGGCCGCGACGCCACGGCCGACTTTGGGGTCTGCGCCGGTCGCAAGCGTCACGGTCATCTCGGTTACCGGCCGCGCCGCCGGTGCCAGGCACCGGGCCGGCGGCGCGGCAGTGGCGAAGGACGCCAGGAAGGCCGTGCGCCCGCCGCCCGAGGTCCCCAAGCAGCTTCCGCCGCCGCCGCCGACGCCGGTGCCGGCGGCGGACAAGCTGATCACCGACGCCTCCGACAAAGAAATGCCGGAGCAGAAGCTTCCTGTCCTCGAGCAGCGCGCGCCTGATGCCGCCGTGCCGACGATGGATACCGAGCTCGCCAGCGACATCGGCAGCAAGATCGAGATACCGCCGCCGGAGCCGAAGCCGGAACTGGCTCCCGGTGAGAAGAAGCCGCTGGACACCAAACAGGTCAAGAAGCTGAAGGACGCCAAGGCCAAGGAACCGGAGCCCGACAAGCGGGCCAAGCCCGGCCAGCAAATGACCTTGAAGGACACGGCGCCCAAGCCGACGCCGGGCGTCGAGGTCGGCACCAAAGGGCAAAGCCGCAAGAAAGTGGCGCTGGTGCTGGCCGAACTGCTGCGCAGTCCGGATGCCGAAGCCGGCAAGATCGTGGCCGAATCGCGCCAGGAAGCCTATCCGCAAAGTGCCCTGGAGCGCGAATACCCGGCGCTCGGCGAAGAGAAGAAGGACGAGGTCGTCACCGACCTCAAGACACAGGTCGATCAGATCCGCGCCATTGCGGGGATCTCGGCCGACGAGCTGGACCAGGCGATCAAGAGCCGCGAGGAGTCGCTTCAGAAGCTCGCCGCCGGCGCCAAGGACGCCTTCGCCGACGCCGACAAGGAAGCCAAGGAGGAAACCAAGAAAAGCGGCGAGGAGGCCGCGGAGAAAATCGCCGGTGCGCGCGAGGCCATCGACGAGGACACGATCCAGAAGATGATCGCCGCGACGGGCGAAGCCGATCCGGAGGTCGTGAAGCTCAGGCGCGACAAGGGCTTGCGCGACCTGTCGCGCCGGGCGGCCCGACAGGACGTCTATTACGAGAAAACGGGTGAACGCCGGATCAAAGCCCTTGATGCGTCGCACACCCGGATGCGTAACGCCTACAAGAACGCCGCGAAGGCCGATCAGGAAAAAATATTCAAGAAGGTGTTCGACGAGGCCAGGAAGGCCAAGAAGACCGACGACGAGGCCAAGAAGCAGGCAACCACCCAGTCGGAAAGCGACGCCCTGCCGTACTTCCAGTGGGCGGCGAGACGGACGGAGGATCTCAAGCGGCAGTTCCAGGCGCTGACCACGGAGGCCGCCGGAACTACGAAGACCCACCGTGACGGCATGAAGACCGCCCTGGAAAGCGCCAAGGGATTGCTGCGCGACTGGGCCGAACAGAAAATCGCCGAGCAGGAGAGCTGGTGGGACCAGATCATCCGCATGTTCCGCGAATGGCGGCAGGACGCCGCAGACGACGCAGCGGCCTGGGAAGAGGCCCGCAACGAGGCGCTGCGCGACAGCCTGGTCGGCGATCTGCAGATGATCGACGACATCCATGCCGCCGCGGCGAGCGGCGTCAACATGCAGGCCTACATCCAGGAGCGTGGCCTGGACCAGGCCCAGTCGACGGTGCTGCAGACCTATTTCGGCGGCGACAAGGACGCACCCCGCGACGCAGTCGGCGCGGTCGCCGCCGGCATGCGCATGCGCGTTCGAATGGCACGCAAGCCGGGCATCACCGAGTTCATGAAATCGGAGGTGATGAAGCGGCCGGACGGCGAATGGCGACAGCTCGGCAAGATCGGCAACGCCGAACGACCACCGTTCAACGTGGTCGGCCTCGGCTCCGACCTGCATGCGGCGATGGACCAGTGGGGGACCGACGAAGCCAAGATCTACACGGCGCTCGCCAACCTGACGCCGGTTCAGGCGCGGGCAATCCGCGCCTTCTACCAGACCCGCTACAACAGGTCGCTCGACGACCATCTCGAATCGGAGATGAGCGGCGCCGAATTGACGCGCGCCCAGGCGCTCCTCGAGGGCAATCAGACGCTGGCGGACGTGGCGACCCTCCGGGAAGCCATGAGCGGTCCGGGCACCGACGAAGATGCGATCATGCAGGTGCTGCGGAACAAGTCCGCCGAGGAGCGCGCGGCGATCGTTGCCCAGTACAAGAAGCAGTACGGCGTCGATCTGAATGCCGAACTGAAGGACGAGCTCGACGACGGCTGGAGCAGCCATCACGACTACGACCGCGCCAGCGCGCTGATGGCCGGCGACACGGCCAAGGCCGACGCCATCGCGATCGACCAGGCCATGCATGGCGGCATCACCGGCGCCGGCACCGACGAAGGCGCCATCACCAGGATCTACGAGCAGACCCGCACCGAGGTCGAGGCGGAGGCGGCGCGCAAGGGCTGGTCGACGGCCGAGATGGAAGCCGAGATCAAGCGGCGCAACCTCGCAATCGAGCAAAAATACGAAACCAAGTACGGCGATCCGACCCGCAAGCTCGACGGCACGTCGGGCCAGCCGAGCGCGTTACGGGCCGCCTTCAAGTCGGAAATGTCGGATGCCGAGCTCGATCTCGCCAATGCGCTGGCCGACAACGACATCGTCGCCGCCGACGCCGCCCGCATCGGCGTCGAGAAGGAATCCTTCATCACCAGCGACGAGACGGTCAACAAGGTTCTCGAGTCGCAATATGCGCGGGCGCGCAAGGACGCCGAACGCGACAAGACTCTCGACCTTCAGTTCCGGGCCGAGGTCGATGCGTTGCGCGACAAGCCCTGGAGTCGGGAACAGTGGGCGCGCGAGCGGGAGAAGGCCAAGGGCGAGGTCGAGGCGACCGCCAAGGCGCAGGCCAAGCTCAACATGAGCAAGCTCGAGAACGCCTTCGACGACAAGTACAGCAAGTTCGGCAAGGGCGGCCTGCAGGTTCTGATCGCCTTCAACATGTCGGGAGACGACCAGGACAAGGCGTGGAAACTGATCAAGCAGGGCGGCGTCCTGGAGCCCGCACAGGAGATATTCTACGCCGTCAACGGCATCGGCACCGACGTCGACGCCTTGAAGCGGGTTCTCAAAGGCAAGAGCCCGGCGGAAATCGACGCGATCAGGAAACAGTGGAAGAAGCTCTATCCCAACGAGCCCGACCTCGATTCGCGCATCTACGAGGAAGTGGGCGGCCGCGATGAGCGGGACATGAAATGGGGCCTCGAAGGGGAGCCTCAGACGCTCGACGGCAAGATCAAGCGCGCCCAAGAGCGGATGGATTACGAGAAGACCGCCTACAGTCTCGGCAACAGCTTCTCCGGCGAAGAGCGCGCCTTCATGGAGGAGGAATACAAGGCGCTGGTCGAAGAGAAAGCGAGCTTCGAGAAGTTGTCGCTGTCGATGCCGCCGCGGCGTCCCGACGAGAGCAACGAAGTCTACATTGCACGCCTTCTCGACGAGACGGACGCGCTCCGGGAGCCCAAGCGCCAGAACGAAAGCGACGACGAGTACGCGGCGCGTCTGGCCAAGGCCTCGAGCCAGGGGGCGCTGCTGGACAAGTACGCCTACTCCAAGGAGTCGTTCAACCTGCAGGAAGGCTACTTCGACCGCTCGGTCGAGGATCACCGCGCGGCGGTCGATTCGCTCGCCGATACCGTGGCCAATATCGCGGCGATCGTCGCGACGGTGATCGTCATCGCGGTGGCGTCCTTCTTCACGGCCGGCACCGGTGGAGCCGCGATCATCGCAGCACTGGCCAGCGCCAAGGTCGCCGCGGCCGCCGCGATCGCCGCCGCCGCCGCGACGATTGCCAGCAAGCAATTGCTCAAGGGAAAGGCGTACAGCAGACAGGAAATGGGCGTCGACGCGATCGTCGGTGTCGTCGATGCGATCGCTTCTTACGCCACGGCGGGACTGGGCGGCGGCCTGTTGAAGTCGCTGCGCGCCGGAGCACCCGCCTCGAAGCTCGCCACCATGGCGTCCAATACCAAGATCGCGGGAAAGCTCGCCAAGGCGGCCGCCAGCGAGCGGCTGGCGACGCGCGTCTTCGCCAATGCCCTGGCCGAGGGAATGGAAGGAGTCGCCTCGACCCTGCCGTCGGCATTGGTCGGCAACGTCCTCGACGAGAAGAACTGGGCCAAGGGCAATCCGCTGACCAACATCCTCGGCGGCACCCTGATCCAGACCGGCATCGGCGCCGGCCTCAGCGGCGGCCTCGGAGGGCTGGGTGGCATCGGCAAGCATGTCGACGAGGTGGCCGACGCCTTGCCCCGCGGGCGCAAGGAGCTGGCCAGCGGACTGGCGGAGAACAGCGACCTCCTGGCGAAGCGCGGCGCGCCCGCCGACCGCCTGGCAGCCTGGAAGGGGTGGAAGGTCGACAATCCCGGGCGCCCCTACAAGGAATTCCTCAACGAATTCGACGCCGGCATTCTGGCCAAAGAGGTCGACGATTCGGCGCGTCACGCCCTGCAGCGGGAGATGCGCGGCGAGCTGCTGAGCGGCATTCCACCTGCGCAGCGCGGCCAGTTCGCCGACGTGCCCATCCATGTCATGAGCGACGCCGATTTCCAGCGCTTCACCAAGAGCGCCAGCGGCAAGGCCGTCGTCGTCTTCGAGAACGGCATGCCGCGGGTCATCCTGCGGGAGGGCGCCGATCTCACGGCGCTGCGGGAGGAAGGCATTCACCTCCTGCAAAGCAGGGATCCGAAACTGGCCAAGAAGTTCGCCAAGATCGACGAAACGCGGCTGGCGAACTGGAAGAACCTCGACCTCGACGAACAGCTCGACCTTTACCACACCAAGCTCGATATCGAGCTCGACGCCCAGCAGCGGCTGGTCAAGAGCCTCGACGAGGAGCTGGCGGGGCTCGACGATCCGGCCTTGCGCAAGGGCCTGCTGGAGCGGCGCGAAGCGGCATTGAAGAACTTCGAGAATCTGAAGAACCGGCTCGACGAGGTGACGGGCATCACCCCGACCGAGCGATTGAAGATCGCCAAGGGCGAGATCGATCCGCCGCAATATCTCGACCAGGAACCGCGGCTGTTCACGAAAAATGCCCATGATCCGGCAAAGAGCTCGGAGCTCACCGAAGTCCTCGGGCGCAAGGCGGCCGCCGAGGGGGCCATCGTCACGATCCGCCGTGAATTGGCGGAAAGCGCGGACAAGGGACTGTCCCACCGGATGCAGGGAATTCTGAACGACTTGGACTTTGTCTGGAACGAACTGGGCAACCGCACGACGAGCTTTCTGGCCCATGTCCGTCGCGAGATCAGGGCGAGCGGAAAGTTTCCGTCGCACAAGTTCGACGTCAGCCGCGGGGTCGAGAGCTTCCTGGAGGCGCTCAGGTCCGTGCGAGACCTCAAGCAGATCGACAAGCTCGAAGAATTCGTCGCGGGAACGAAGCGTCTTTTCGACGTCAAGGGCGTCAGCCTCGTTCACATCGATCCGTTCGTGAAGCTGGCACCGTTGATCGAGAGCCCGCGCAAGCTCTTCAGCCTGGTCGAGGATCTCGCATCACTTGGAAGCTTCCGGAAGAAGGCGTTGCCGGATGTGGCAGAAGTCGTTGGCACGGTGGCGCGCTCTTCGGCAGACGGTCCGCGGTTGGCTGGCGAGTTGACCGACGATCTCGCGGCGTTGGCCGAGAAGGCCAAAGTCAGGGACAAGATCGACAAGTCCCTGAAGCTGGCCGATTGGACCGAAGCGCAGAAGGCGCTGGATGATGCCGGTGACGCACTGAAAGCCAAAATTGCCAAGATCCCCGGCGCCGATGGAGACGGTCTCAACAAAGTCCTCGAAGAGATGTCGCGAACCGGGCGCTTCAACTGGGATGTGTTCAAGGAAACCCTCACGGAAGCCTATCCGCTCGAGAAGCAGAAGTTCACGCCTCTGCGCGATATTGTCGAAGACTTGAAGAAGGCCGCGATCGAGGGAAAGGAGGCCTGGCTGGACATCGATGTCGGGCCCATCCTGCATTGGGGGCCGGTCCTCGAAAAGCTTCATGGCGAGCTCGACGAAGCTGGGCAGAAAGCGCTGATCAAGCTGGTCAGGGACAAGCTGGCCGAAAAACTGCCGAAACTGAGCAGCGAGGGCTACAAGAGCTACCGTCATTTGATCCGCGACAAGGTCATGGATCATGTCATCGCCGGGAGTTCGCCACGTGCTCAGATGAAACGGTTCAAAGCCTTCATGGAGGTGGTGCGCGACAGGGACAATGCGTCGATCGGCGAATACTTCTCGGCCTTTCGTCGCAAGATTTTCGAAGGCGGCGAGGTCAGGAAGATCCAGGGGCCACTTTCGGGGGCAACGAATGTCAAAGGAGCCAGTCGCCAGATCGACGGTGTCGGAGAGATGGTCGACGGTGCGCTCGAGGTGCCGAATGGAAAGAAAATTCCGGACGGGCCGCAGGAAGGCGGCCGCTACCTTGTCGAGGACAAGGCCGGAAATTCTTTTGACCTCGATCAGGCGCGAATCTATTCGGACCGACTAGAGAAAGGTACCCTCAAGACCGCGGATCCAGAAGAGGTCAAGGGGCTCATCTATTTCGCGGAGGATCCGAAACATGCCAGCCGCATTGTCAACAAGCTCGATGGCGAAGGTTTGGACAGACGAATCATGGTTGCGACCTTCGACGAACAGGGCGAACTGTGTTTCTTGCCAAGGACCATCGCGCCGCCTCCACCTCCACCGCCGGCCGAATTAGTGAAGCCATAATGCCGACCAAGCCGAAGTTGCCGAGTAGACTTTCCTTCAATTGCTACGCAGTCGAGGGAGACTTCCGGACGTTCGCGGCATCGGTCTTCGAGGCGGTCCGCGAGGCGGGTCTTGCAGAGCCTGTCCGATGGTCGACGCATGGCGCCGACGGAAAGGCCGACGTTGCCCGCGCTGTCGACGCGCTGCCGCGCACTCCGGCGGAAGCGGGAAAATCGCGGTCCTACATCGAATTTGACCTGACCGCCGGATTCGGTGGGATGGTTCAGTACTTTCCGGACAATCAGGGGCAGCCGACCGCTCGGGCAGGGCTGCAATGGACGTCGACGAAGGTCGCGGATCGCGAGGGCGACGCCAGGAAGTTCCAGGCGGGATGTGTGGCGATCTGCACGGCTCTGATGGGAAAGTTCGACGTCTATTCGGCCGATCTGCGGCCGGACTCGGAAGGTCACTGCATTCCCGTCGTCCCTCTCGTGAACGCCAACAGCCATATCGTCGTGGTCACGCCCGGCGGGGTCGGCCAAGCCTACGACGAGCCCGATCGATTCTGGGCGGCAGGATGGAGTACCGTCAGTGAAAGCAGGGGCCGGCGCCTGCTGGCGCGCGACGTGGAGGTCCTCGGCGGACCGGAATACCTGGAGAGGATCATCGACCCTCAATGGGCGATGGCGCGCGCCGCCAAGCCCGGCAGGACGCGATACGACCCGCCCACCGTACGCG
Organism: Alphaproteobacteria bacterium 65-37; assembly: GCA_001897995.1. Classification (GTDB taxonomy): domain Bacteria; phylum Pseudomonadota; class Alphaproteobacteria; order Reyranellales; family Reyranellaceae; genus Reyranella. Next base: position 41,508 of record MKRV01000245.1, read on the forward strand.
CCGAAGAGGCGAAGATATTCAATCGCGGCGACGCGCGGCTGCATGCCGTGGGTTACTCGGAGGCGGAGCAACTGCTCGAATATTCCTGCGCACTCGAAAGAGGTCAGCACGTCCAGGGGTGGGAGATCTACGCCCTCCTCACCATCGTGAAAGAGGGCAAGAGCACGGAGGGATGGCCGGTCAAGACCGTCCGTATCGTCTTTCTGGAGAAATGGATGGCCGAGCAGGAGAAGCGGCCCTTGCTCGATATCGGCTGCCACGTCTGGCACTATCAGGACGACGGCGAGCTGAGAGAAATCACGGAGTAGGCGATGGGCGACGGCGCGGCAGAATTCCGCATGATCGTCGCCCCCGAGGTCGGCTTCGGCAGGATCGCCCAGACGATGGCCGATATCGGCCTGGTGGCGGGGCCCGACGACGCCGTGACTGCGCCGGCCATCCCCGGCGAGCGCGAGTTTGCCTATTGGACCAGCCCGAACGACGCGGGGCGGGTCCACTACAGCTTCAATCCCGCCGTGGCGTTGCGTGTCCTCACTTTTTCCGGCTCGTCGGCACTGGGCTGGCACGCATCGGCGTCGGAAGGACTGGCGCAGCTCCGCCCGCTCGAGATCGCCGCCTTGCTGCAATCGTCGTCGCGCCGTGATGTGCTTCTCGGTCTTTATGCCGCCGCCGAGCTGAGGACCATCGGCCTGATCGCCGACGTCGATGCGCTGCGTATCCATACGGACAGGCGGATCTCCCAGACAGCGGCGCAGGTCGCCGAAAAGCTCGCGCTGGCACTGGTCTCCATAGGTGCGGAGCGTCTGGCGGCGGCCGGGCGCCGGCATCCCGATCGCTCGGCTGTGTTTGCCCATCTCGGCGACGCGCCAGACCGGTGCGAAATATTGCGATGGCTATTGCACGACGGACACGGAGGCTCGTCCGAGACGGTGAAGCTGTTGCGCTCCGGTCTGACCGATGCCGATTGGCGGGTGCGCGTGACGGCGATGATGGTGACGGGCCGCCTGAAGCTGCAGGTCCTTTGGCAGGAGGTCCGCCAGATGGAGCTTCCCACCACCAGCCGCAGTGGGCTCGACGCGCGTGGCCGTTCCCTTTTGATGGCGGCACGCAAGGCCGTTCTGTCGGAGATTGCCGATGAATCTCTGCCACAGGACGACAGCGCCGGCGCGGTGCTGACGCGCGAGCTGCGGGATGCCATTGCCGGACGCAATGGCGCGGCGCGCGGAGAGGTGGGAGAGTGGGTCGATGGATGGGTTTCGGTCGGAACTCCCGGCCAAAGGCCCCGTTGACGGATATCCGGCTGCAAGACTGAGGGAGGCCATCATGGCGGACAACCGGAAAAAGGTGTTCGAACGCTTCGAGGAAAAGCTGGCGAAGCTCGAGGCGCTGCGCCATGAGATGCCGGCGCGCTGGCAGCTCCTGCATCTCCACAGTGCCCTAAACGCCCTGGAGAACGATCATGTCGCGGCCGAGCTTCACATGGACGAATTCGACCGGCATGCGCTCGAGCAGGAGTATCCTGAGCTCGAGGCGGACCGCGTGCCGACCATCGAGGAGATCAGGGCACGCTTCGATCTGATGGCCGCACGCGGTGTCTAGCGCTGCGACTGCAACCGTTGATCTCGGCCACAAGCGGAAGTTGCTGTGTGCACGATGGAGATTCCGCAGCAGTCGGGCGCCTGATACAGTATTGCGGCCTTCCCTCATCTTGGCTGCCCTGGATGTATCAACCCAAAGTGCCGATCAAGAGTGCCGCTGAAGTCAGGGCGATTCTCGGGCCCGATTTCCCAAGCCAGGTCGCCAAGGTGATCGACCATATCGATGGGCACTGCAAAGCCTGGATCGAGCGATGTCCCTTCATTGTCGTCGCGAGCGTCAATGCGGCGGGGGCTATGGATACGTCGCCCAAGGGCGATCCTCCCGGTTTCGTGAAGGTCCTCGACGAGCATACGCTGGCGATACCCGACCGGCTGGGAAACCGCCGCGGCGATACGTTCCTCAACGTGCTCGAGAATCCGAGCATCGGCATCGTCTTCATCATCCCGAAACGACGCGAAGTCGTCCGTGTCAGCGGGACCGCCTCGCTGGCCAGGGACCCCGACCTGCTGGCGGAAATGACGGTCAACGGGAAGGTCCCCGATCTCGCCATGATCGTCCGGGTCCGCGAGGCCTTCTTCCATTGCGGCAAGTCGATGATCCGGTCCGGTCTGTGGGAGCCTGATCGATGGGGGCCGATTGATGGCCTGCCGTCCTATGCACAAGCTCTGAAGGATCACGGCGCCCTGGACGTCTCCCTCGACGCTTTGCAACGGGGGCTCGAGCGCAACGAAACGGAACGTCTCTACTGAAAACGCGATTCTCTTCCCCCGACGCCTTTCACAATCTCGTGCAAAGCCGTGAACTTGCGCGCGCCGGAAGATATGATCGGCCGCTTTGTTGGGGAGGCGCCGCCGATGACCATCTCCATCTCTGACGTCTTTCTGAGGATTCGGGCACAGCAGCGCATGATGCCGGTCAACCTGCCTGTCTTCCGGTGCCTGAGGCTTGGTGGAAAGCAGGGAGGACAGTTCAACCTCGAACTTTCCCGGGAACTTCGGTCGGTCGACCGGGCCGTCATCCACGCCGAAGGCGTCTACGCCGGTCTGCGCTTCTACGTGGACCCGGCCTTCGACGGCATCGAGGTGGAAGTCGTCGAGCCGGTGTCGATCTTCCCCGACATGTCCGAGATCCGCAGGATCTGCAGCAGCATCGGCGTTGGCTGCCGCGCCTACTGAGCGCTCCCATGCCCCGTGCTCTTCGGGGGCGGGGGCGGCGGCCGCGCCTGCCGCTCAGCCCGTCTTGGCGAAGGTGAACCTGCAGACGCGACTGCCCACACGGTCGCCGGTGCCGGACGTGCCCGTGAACTTCGCCATGACTTCGAACGAGATCGGCGTCGCCGTAGCGGCAAACTTCTGATTGAAGTCGGCAGAGCCCGAAATGCCGCGCGCGGAGAGCGATGCGGTGCCGTCGGCGTTGATCCGCCCCTCCAGGGACATCGACGGGCTCTGTCCCTTTTCGCGATACTGCCCGAGGAAGCGGCCGTCCTTCACGCGGGCGCCATAGCGCCAGGTGAAGCCTCGGGCGCCTTCCTGCGTCCCCTCGCAGACCTGCAGGACGGACCAGTCGCCATCGAACGATTGGGCGTGGAGCGACCCCCACGGGACGCACGCACAGAACACGGCAAGCAGGACGGTGCGCATGCGCGGGCCTCTGATTTGTCGCGGGACACGCCACGTTAATCGACGCCGTCGTCGGGCGTCGACTGGAAATTCCAGTGTCCATTGCCGCTTGATTTGCATCAAGGACGTCTCTTTTCGGCCACCTAGTCTGGACATCGACATTGAATCCCGCGGCGACGTCGATCGCGGTCAGGGGAAGCATGGGGAGCGCCGATGGCCGATCGGCAGGACAACGATGGAAGCATTGCGCCCGGGCGGCCTGGAAGACGCTGTCTGGCCGCGGTCGCCATAGCGCTCGCCATGGCGTTCATGGCGGGCGGCGTCGGATCGAACGCATCGGCCATGACGCTCACGACCGAGCCGATCGAGCGGCCCGAGTCTGCCGGTAAGGCCCTCGCTTCCGTTCCCCGGCTCAGGCTCACCGGGGTGCTGGAGCCCGGCGACAGTGACCGGGTGCGCGATATCCTGGAGCGTCTGAGATCGCGTGGTAAGAGCGACGGCGGCGAACTCGCGACGATCGAGCTCGACAGTGCCGGCGGTACCCTCGAGGAGGGGCTGCGGATCGGGCGGCTGTTTCGCCAGTTCGGCGTGACGACGATCGTCCGCTCGAAGGCTCGCTGCCTGTCGGCCTGTGCGCTTGCCTTTCTCGGGGGCGCGGCGGTCGAGGCGGGCAGGATCGTGCCGAGCCGGCGGCTCGAGATCGGCGGCCGGCTTGGATTTCACGCCTTCTACGCCGGCCGGGAGGACCGATCGGCCGACGCGGCAGCGAGCCGGGCCCGAGGCGTCGCCGAGGGGCGGGCGGCCTCCGCGATGATCATCGCCTACGCCGTGGAGATGGGGGCCGACTCCGGGCTCATCGCCCGCGCCCTGATACGCCCGCCGGAGGACATGACCTACATCATCCGGGTGAGGGAGTTCGCCGCCCTGAATGTCTGCCCGATGGGCCTCGATCGGCCCCGCCTCGCCCTGATCGAGCAGGCCGTGAATCTCTGCAGCAACGCGACGGCGGGATTGCTGACGCAATGGACGGACCTGGTGCACGAATACACGGCCCGCGAGGCGCGCAATCTCCTGCTGGGCGAGGTCAGTCGCAGCATCACCGCCGCCAATGTGCGCAAGGGCCTGGGCGCACGGCTCGAAGAGATCATGCGTTCGGGAAACGAGACCGCCAAGGATCTGGCCTATGGCGAACTCGCCGCCGCGGGCATTGCTCTGCCGGTTCTGCAGGACAAGGCGTTCCACATGGAGGATGCGAGGCTGGGGCCCCACACGTTCGAATGCCTGGCCAGCCTGTCACCGCATGAACAAGGTGCCTATGGCGTCGCCCTGATCACGCCGCGGGGCGTGGTGGCACCGCCGCATGTTGCGCCGCCGAGCTGCCCGGCCTTGTTCCTCTACGCGCCGGACGAGCTGATCAACCTTCGCGCCGATCTGGAGCGCTGACGCCGATGCTTTCCAGCGAAGCGGCTCTATTCTCCGTCCAGCGCCCAGATGTACCCGAAAGCGGTGTAGTTCTGGATCCGGTCGAAGTGCGGATCGAGTGCCTCGAACTTGCGGCGGATGCGCCTGATGGCAGAGCGCACATTGGTCTTGTAGCCGCTCTCGCCGCATCCCGCGACGAAGCCGCGATAGTGCAGGACATCGTAGAGCGCACGATAGGTCACGTGATGGCCGGCATTGGCGGCCAGCAAAGCGACGATCTTGAACTCGCCGACCGTGAGATCGAGATCGGTACCGGCCCAGAAGGCTCGACTGACCTGGGTCTTGAGCTTGAGCTCGCCGAGCGTGAAGGTCTTGTCTCGCTGTGCCGTCGGCACCTTCTGGCGGGCGATTTTCAGTCGAAACGCCAGGATCGCGTATCCGCGCGATTTGTCGATGAAGTCGATGGCGCCGTTCTCGAGAGCCACGCATTCATTGCTTGCGATCGACCGGCGCGTCAGGAAGACGATGGGCGCAGCGACGCCCGCGCGCCTCAACTGGTGCAGCAAGGTGAGGCCGGGACTGGAGGAGTGATCCCAGTCCAGAACGATGAGATCGGCAGCAGCCAGAGAGTCGATGGCCTCGAGAACGGAGGGACCGTCGGCAAACGTCGTTACCGAAAAGCCTCGGGGCTCCAACTCGTTCGACAAGGTATCGCGAAAGCACTCGTCCTCGTCGATCGCGACGATCTGGAGGGGCGAGTCGGGCTCGGCGTACGACAGGAGTGGGGGGACCATCTCCTGTGCATCGACTGGCATGATCGTCAATTGCATGAGCCTCCCCCCTCGTCGGATCGCCGAAATCGACGGCGTCAGCGGTCGATCTCGTTCCGGCAGCAGCAGCAGCAGGAGAGGGCGCAGGAATCCCGGCCGGACAGTACAGATGCCTGTTCGACTGCAGCCTGACGGCGGCAACCGCGATCGCACGCATATAGGGCCATGACTGGTCCCACATTCTTCGCACAAGTGCTGAGGTTCCCACCTCGACGATACAAAGAGGCACCCCTGCCTCGTTGCTTGCACCTGATGCAAAGTCCCTTCCCGGAGTTTTGTATAAAGTGTGTCGCGGAGCGAAGAAAACAGAAAATGGATTTTGAGCCACTCAACCCGGGGTTTTTGCACTCATCTTCGCTCGTGCGAGCATCGGCGCCGATCTCGACAGTCGCGCTGTATCAACACTTGGGGCGTGGTGTCGCGAAGCATCAACATGCTGAATCGCGTTCGCGATGAGACATGCCTCCGACAACCATTTCTAGTTGTCACCCATTTGGGTTACGTGCCTCTCAGGCTTTGGCGCTGGTGAATCTACAAGCACGAATGCCCTGCAGCCGGTTGTATCCGGCCTAGTCCGAAACACCGAGAGCAGACCGGGAGAGACGAGTCCGGCTGCGCTGACGACATCAAGCTCCGGCGAACCTGGGTTGTATGAGTAAATCGTGTACACTGCATTGGTGTGGCGGAGAAAGTACCAGGGGCAGTCTGGCCGGTAATCTCGGAAGGCATTCCAGCCATGTCGCGTTGTCCCGAGCCGCTGTTCGACCGAATTGCAGCGATGCCGTTGGGCGTCTCCACCGGGATCGACTGAAGTATTGGCGCGCCGTTTTCGACTTCGGGGGAGACAATGGCAAGGATCACCACCCTAGGGATGCTGGGCGTTGCTCTCGTTGGCGTGGCCGGTTGTGATCCGGAGATCAATGTCAGGGAAAAATGGGGCAAGAGCATCGCCAACTATGGACTTCGCGGTGTCTACCCGATGCGCGAGAACCTGTATCCGGGAGACATCTATCTCTATGTCCCCAACGGTTGCGGCGAGAACTACGTGACCTCTATCTCGGAGATGATGCTGCTCGGGGCTTTGCCCCCGGCAGAGATCAAGCATGCCTTCGAGCAGTTCTATGGTTCGCGGCCCTCCTTCCCGCGAAACCCTTTAGCAGCAGCCAAGGGTAGTTCGTCCTCCAGTACGACCACGGCCACCCTTCCACAGGGCAGATTTTCTCTGACTGGTCAGGGGCCGTTCACGGCCAATGTCGAGGCCGGAGCCGCGACGACGACGGTCAAGGAGAAAACGTCTACCGAGACCAGCTCGGACAAGGTCTCGGCAAGTCCGCAGGACTCCCCTGAAGCCGACAGCAAGAACCCAATATTCAATCCAGGGCGCGAGCGCTTCACGCGCCTTCCAATGGCAGCTCTCCCGAATATCTCTCTTTACAACTCCATAGGCGGCACGGCGGGCGGCGCCTGGAACTGGATATCCGGCGCGATCGGCGGCGAAGACGCTCGCAAGGTCCGGATCTCGGCAACACAGGTCGAGATGGCAGAGTTGCCGGCAAACGCTTTTCAGCAGCTCGTCATGAACTTCATGAGAGGGCCATATTGGAGCGCGTTCGAAAGCAACGCCAGAAGCGCGGCGGGGCAGCTGAGGCAAGAGCTCGCCTCCGACCCGAAATGCGGAGGCCGGGTAGGAACCGACGCCCAGCTCATGTTCGTCAACAACGTCTACTACACGCGCAGCCTGACTTTCGAATTCGGCAACGACAGCGCATTTGCCGCGAGACTCGCCGCGTCGTTGCCGGCCGCCGAAGGTGCCGCTGCGCCAGCGACGCCCTTCAATCCACCCGGCTTGCCAGCCGCGAACCCCTCGAATCCGGCGGAGGTTTCCTCGCGCGCGCTTCTGGCCAATCTTGCGACGATGTCCGGCGGGCCCGGAGGCGGGCTCACCCTGGCCGTTGGCTATAGCGGAAATCTTGCGATGACTCAGACATTCGCGCGGCCGATGGCGTTCGCGACGCAGCATGCCTTTTGGTATGGCTTGAGCGGATCCCCTTCGGCAGCTGTCGACGGCCAGGCCGGTGGCACGAGCAACACGACTCCTCCGGGATTGCCCCATCCGACTGCCATGGGCAACACGAAGGGCGCTGTCCCCGCCGGAGCAGCGCCGGCAAGCGGGAGCACAACCATCATCACGAGCGTGCCGGCGGAAACGCCTGCAAAGCAGCCGCCGATCATGAAGCCGAGTCGGGTCAACTGAGGTCTTTGTTGCCGGCGCTCCCTCAGCCCGGGTGATGACGGCTCCAGCGCCGATGCGCCTGTCGATCGATGGTGTATGCTCGCGATGCCGGCGGCCCGGTCCGATGGATCCCTGAGAGGCCCCTCGAGGAACCGGAATATCGTGGCCACGGCTGAGCTTGCCCGATCATACGTTCGTACCCGCTACACCTTCGTCTAGTGGATTTGTCGCCGGCTTGGCGGCATCCCTGAGAAAGCCACAGCAGTCGTGGTGAAGCGCGTTTCGTAGGGAGGTGCGTGCCATGGAACTCACGCGACGGGGTTTCGTCAGGGTAACGGGCGCGGGCCTCGCGGCCTCCAGTCTCGGGGCGCTGGGCTTCGGGCCGGCTCAGGAGGCGCTTGCAGCCGCGGTCCGGCCTTTCAAGCTCACCCATGCGACCGAGACCCGCAACACCTGCACCTACTGTTCGGTGGCTTGCGGCATCCTGGTCTACAGCATGGGCGACCGCGCCAAGAACGCGCGATCCAACATCATCCATATCGAGGGCGACCCCGACCATCCGGTGAATCGCGGCACGCTTTGCCCCAAGGGCTCGGCCCTGCTCGATATCGTCCACGCGCCGACCCGGCTCACGGCGCCCAAGTACCGCGCGCCGGGCACTGACACGTTCAAGGAGGTGTCCTGGGACTTCGCGCTCGACCGGATTGCACGCCTGCTGAAGGACGACCGCGACAAGAACTTCATCGCCCGCAACGCGGCCGGCACGACGGTCAACCGCTGGACCAGCACGGGCATGCTGGCGGCGTCGGCCTCCTCGTCGGAGACCGCCTACCTCACCTGGAAGGTGGCGCGGTCGCTGGGCATGGTGGTCTTCGACAACCAGGCCAGGGTTTGACACGGACCCACGGTGGCCAGTCTGGCCCCGACCTTCGGCCGCGGTGCGATGACCAACACCTGGCAGGACATCAAGAATGCCAACCTGGTCGTGGTGATGGGCGGCAATGCCGCCGAAGCCCATCCCTGCGGCTTCAAATGGGTGATCGAGGCCAAGATCGAGAACCGCGCCAAGCTGCTGGTGGTCGATCCGCGCTTCACCCGCACCGCCGCGGTGGCCGACTTCTATGCCCCGATCCGGCCGGGCACCGACATCGCCTTCCTGAGCGGCATCATCCGCTACCTGCTGGAGAAGGATGCGATCCAGCACGAATACGTGCGGGCCTACACCAATGCCGGCCTGATCGTGCAGGAAGGCTTCGGCTTCGAGAACGGCCTGTTCACGGGCTACGACGAGGGAACACGCAGCTACGACAAGTCGGCGTGGGATTACGAGCTCGACGAGCAGGGTTTTGCCAAGACCGACGATAGCTGGAAGCATCCGCGCTGCGTCATCAACCTGCTGCGCGCTCACGTCGCCCGCTACACGCCCGAGATGGTCTCGCGTATCTGCGGCACGCCACAGGACAAGTTCCTGGAGATCTGCGCCCTGTTCGCGGCCACGGCGGCGCCCGACAAGGCGATGACCTGCCTGTTCGCGCTCGGCTGGACGCAGCATTCGATCGGCGCGCAGAACATCCGCACCATGGCGATGATCCAGCTCCTGCTGGGCAATATCGGCGTCGCCGGCGGCGGCATGAACGCGCTGCGCGGCCATTCCAATATCCAGGGCCTGACCGATATCGGGCTCCTGTCCGACCAGATGCCGGGCTATCTCGCCCTGCCCAAGGACGGCGAGCCCACGCTCGAGAGCTACATGAAGACCCGGCAGTTCAAGCCGCTGCGGCCGGGCCAGACCAGCTACTACCAGAACTATCGCAAGTTCCTGGTGAGCCTGATGAAGGCGGTCTACGGCGACGCCGCCACCGCCGAAAACAACTGGGCGTACGATTGGCTGCCCAAGCTGGACCTGCCCATGTACGACATCATCCGGGCCTTCGAGATGATGAACAACGGCGAGATGACCGGCTACATCTGCCAGGGCTTCAACCCGCTGCAGGCCTTCCCGGACCGCGGCAAGATCCGCAAGGGACTGAGCAAGCTCAAGTTCCTGGTGGTGATGGATCCGCTCGACACCGAGACCTCGCGCTTCTGGGAGAATGTCGGGCCGCAGAATCCCGCCGACCCGTCGGCGATCCAGACCGAAGTGTTCCAGTTGCCGACGACCTGCTTTGCCGAGGAGAACGGCTCGCTCGTCAACTCGTCGCGCTGGCTGCAGTGGCATTGGAAGGCGGCCGACGGACCGGGCAAGGCACAGTCCGATATCTGGATCATGTCGGGGATCTTTCA